>CAYFSC010000001.1:0-5448 GCA_964345695.1 uncultured Rhodothermales bacterium
CCGGGCATCTGCAGCGACTGGCTGTAGTGCACCCACGAATCGACGGCCTCCCACGAACCGTCTCGGAGCACATAGGCCGGCTGCCAGCCACGGTCGATCATGGCGCGCATGACGTAGGCGTCCACCGTGGGGTGGATGCTCTGCAGCACCCGGATGGCGTCGGGCGTGGCGGTGGAGTCGTTTCCGGCCGAGGCGTCGAGGTGAATCTGCAGCTCGATGGTTCCGGAAATGTCCTGCCGCATCAGGCTGTCAGGGAAAGACAGGCTCGGGTTCGTCGTGGCACGCGGCTCGCGGTAGTGGTTGTTGATGGGATCGTAGGCGGCCTTCTTGCCCTTGTTGAGCATGTCGGAGGCCAGGCGTCCGCCTTCCTCCACAATATCGTCGCCGCTGATGTCGACGGTGTCGAGCGAAGGAACGGCGTATTCCTGGAAGAGCGAGTCGATGATCTGAGGATTGTTGCGATACAGCTCAAGCAGGCTTCGCTTGATCGCGTCCACGTACTGCTCGCGATCCAGTCCAGCCTGTTCCAGGCTTACGGGTTCCTCCCGCACGCCCATCTGCGTGAGGTCGCCCATGGGGCGGAACACCATGGCGGTGTCGACGCCCTGGTTCCACCAGCTGTTCTCAGAGGTACTCCAGCCTTCGGGCGGTTGGCCCGGCGACCCGCCCGACGAACAGCCGGCCAGAACCAGGAAAGTCGTAACGAGTGCGGCGGCAAGACAGCGGTAGAGAGTCATGGTAGCAAGGGGTCGTTGGGAGAGGCGTATGTGGAGAAAACAAGACGGCCATTTCTCTGTCGAGCGCCGGCTTCAGTCCGGAACGACTATTCGATGAGGACCGGGGTGCCGACCTCGGCCCACCACCAGAGCTGTTGCATGTCGTCGTTGTGGAGGGCCACGCAGCCTTGGGTCCAGTTGGTAGATCCCCCGGTGCCGTCGCCGTGGATCTCCAGCCAGCCTCCAAGGTCGGTGTTCATGGGAGGCATCCGGAAGTCGTTCTGTGCCTGAATGATGGCGTCGTGCTCGGCTTGCGTGATCAGATCGGCCTGGAGCCCGCGCTGGGCGTCTTCCACTGTAGGATAGTTAAGCACGAGCGCTTTGTCGAACGCACTGTTGGGATTGCGGTGGACGATGTAGAAGAGTCCCTCCGGCGTGCGCCAGTGGTCGGGGTCGCGGGGGCTGCCGCGCCGGCTCTTATCGGAAAAGGCGTTGTAGCCGAAGTCGGCGTTGAAGGTGGCCATGCGCGTCGTTCCACGATAGAGGTGGAGGCTCCGCTCTTCTTTGGAGACGCGGATCCAGACGTTGGAGATGGCCGATCGGTGCACGTAGCCGGTGCGGCCGGCGTCGGTGCGCACGCGGCACCACCGGTCCTTGCACACCTGCTGGTGCACGGGTGCCCGCACCGGCAGCCGCGTGACGCGCGCAGAAGAATCGGCTGCGGCGAAGAGCGTGGCAGCCTCGTTGACAACGTAAAACAACCGACGATCGCGCCGGGAGTTGAGAGAGGCCTCGGCCGTCGGCGCAGAGGCTGCGGCCTGCGTAGCGACCGTGTCGCCCCCTGCGTAGGCCGCGCCAGCTGCGTCTGGCGGTGCGGCGGTCTGCGCACGCGCAGAGCCGCACAGCCCGCCTCCCCCAAGGGAGCCCACCACAAGGAGCACGAGAAGGGAACGCACCCACCAAAGGCTGTTCATAAGGATGCAGAGATTCTGGGAACCGATGCGAGCACAATGCGGCGCAGGGCTGGGCGTCACACTCCCGTCACGTCGGAGGAGTTTCAGAGGCCGAGGCGGTCGCCTCGCGGTTGTGCGCGAGGCATTGGCGATAGGCTTCGAGGGTCCCGTCGATCACGGCCCCGTCGGTCACGTGGTCGACCGCGTCGGTGATTCCCTTGCGGGCATTGGCCGGCGCAAACGAGTGACCAACGGTGCGCAGGGCCGGCAGGTCGCCGTCGGTGTCGCCGATGTACGCAATCGCCTCCACGTCGATGCCGAAGTGTTCCGCCAACCACTGCAAGCCCGACTTCTTTGTGATGCCGTCCGGCACCACGTCGATAGACACGTCGGTCGTGAAGACGTGGAGATCGGGCACGGTCTCTTCTACAAACTGCAGGACTTCGGGCCGGAGGGTGCGAATCTCTTCCACATCGGGCGAGACGACCCCGGCCTGGGTGCGTTTGGCGTGATCGACCGACATCTTGGTGCCCGGCACGACCTCGGTGGCAAACCAGTGCTGTACGGTTTCCAACTCGGCTTCGATTTCGCGGGTCAGGGCCGGATTCCAGGTGGTCTGCGCCGCGACGGGGTCGAACATGCCACCGCCGCTTTCGAAGAGCACCGGCACCGTCACCCCCAAGGCCTGCGTCACGGCCTCGACGTACGAGTAGGCGCGCCCCGAGCAGATGGACACAGGAGGGGCTACGTCCACGCCGTCGGCCGCTCGCGCATACTCGCGGAGCGCGGCGAAGCCGTCCAGGTCGTACGGTTCGTAGGGCATCGACAAGCACCCGTCAATGTCTGTCACAAAAAGCTTGATCACGGGCAAGCGGTCCAGGTTGCAGGGGGCCGGGTTTCAGAACCAAAACAGGCGACCTCAGACGCCGCTTTATGCATCGTTTTCTTCCTCGTCGGCGTCTTCGGCGAACGAGTCTTTCATCGCCTCGACAATCTCGTCGGAGATGCCCATCGACGAGAAGCCGCCGTCGTGGTACAGCGTCTGCATCGTCACCATGCGCGTGAGGTCGCTCAGGAGCGTCACGGCGTAGTCGGCGCAGCTGTCGGCGCTGGCGTTGCCGAGGGGCGAGACCTGCTCGGCAAACTCGTACATGGCGTCGAAGCCCTCGATGCCGGAGCCGGCGGTCGTTTTGGTGGGGCTCTGCGAGATGGCGTTGATCCGGATGTCCCGCTTTCCGAGACGATAGCCGAAGGAGCGGGTGATGCTTTCGAGCAGGGCCTTGGCATCGCCCATCTCCGAGTATTTGGAGAAGATCCGCTTCGCGCCGATGTACGACAGGCTCAGGATGGAGCCGCCGTCGTTGAGAGCATCGCTCTCCAGCGCGTGATGGACGATGCGGTGCAGGCTGATGGCCGAGATATCGAGCGTTTGCTGATACCAGTTGTAGTTGAGGTCTTCGTACGGCTGGTCCTTCCGCACATTGACGCCCATCCCAATGGAGTGGACGATGAAGTCGATCGCGCCGTACTCGTCCTTGACCGTCTCGTAGAGCTCGGCGAGGTCGTCGTCACTGGTGGCATCGGCCCAGACGACGGGGCTGCCCGTTTTCTCGGCAAGCGCCTCCATGTTGCCGAGCCGCCGGGCCACCGGCGCGTTCGAGAGCGCAAATGCGGCCCCTTCGCGGTCGCAGGCCTCGGCAATGTGCCAGGCGATGCTCGATTCGGTAAGGGCGCCAAAGATGATGCCGGTTTTCCCGTCCAGAAGACCGTGTCCGCTCATGGCAATGTCGATTGTCGAATGTCGAGTGGATGGGTGCAGCGCAGTAAGGATGCCAAACACGCAGGCCAATGTCGAGTCGCCGATGTCGAGTCGGGGGTCCGACGCTCCCCGGCGCGCCCTAGAGGCGCACGTCCCGCATGGGTTGTAGCCGCGCGCGCAGGGCGTCATGGATCGTGCGGTTGGTGGCGCACACCTGCTGCCCGAAGACGGGCGCGAGGCCGCCTTGTCCGCGGTAGTCGGTGACGCGCCCACCGCCTTCACGCACGAGGAGCGTTCCCGCCGCCACGTCCCACGGACGCAGGCCCGTCTCGAAGAAGCCGTCGAACCGTCCGCACGCCAGGCGGGCCAAGTCGATGGCTGCCGACCCGTGACGACGCACCCCCTGCGTGGAGCGAATGACCGATTCCAACACTTCCAGGTAGACTTCCGTGTGCTCGAACCGACGATATGGAAATCCCGTGGCGATCATGGCGTCGGCCAGAACGTCGGCCGACCCCTTCTGGGCGGGATGGCCGTCGACCTGCAGCCCGTGGCCGGCCACGGCAGTAAACAATTCATCGTGGGGGACGTCGAGCACAACCGCCGCGACGATGGACGCTTGGTGCTGCAGGGCAATGCTGACGGCGTACGGCGGAATCTGATGCATGAAGTTTGTGGTCCCGTCGATGGGATCCACGATCCACCGGTATCCTTCGACCGACGCCGCGAAGTTCTCCTCGTCGGTGCCCTCTTCCGCCAGCACATCGTATCCCGGCCTCTCGTCGTTGAGCGCCGCCAGGATGGCCGACTGAGCGGCCTCGTCGGCAGCCGTCACGAAGTCGTTCGTTTGCTTGGCGCGCACTGTGTGGCGCTCCCCCGCGTGCTCCTGGATCACCGCGGCGCCCTGCCGGGCTGCGCGAACGGCCGCGGCGAGAACGTCGTCGTACGGAGAGTCGTGGGTGGGCGTGGGCATCGCGCTGTGACGCGGGTAAGGAGCAGGCAATCGGGCAGCGGACCGGTGGAAAGGTTACGGCAAATCCGCCTCGGCCAGGGGGCAACCGCAGGGTAAAGCGAAACTTTTGGCGTCGGCAGGGCTTGCGATACCGGCTCGCTTAATGTATTCACCGATTGGCTTCCATGCAGGCGCTACGTACTGAACACGTTCGTTTTTTACAAAGCGCCGGGATGCGCGGATTGCTCCTCGGGCTGGCGTGTGCACTGCTGGTTTCCCTGCTTGGATGCGACGATGGAACCGCCGCGGACGAGGGCGCCCTGTTCGTCCCGTCGGACCGGCCGGCTGCGTCTTCATCTGCCGAGCGCGATTCGGCCCTGGCGCTGCTGGATCGCATGCAGCGCTCGGCGTTCGACTCGGCGTTTGTCCGTCTCGACCGCTACAGCTTCGTTCGGTCGATCCGCACCGAGCAACGCACGACCGGAGGCACCGTTACGGCGTGGACGGAGCGCGCCCTTCGCTACCCGGTCGACGGGACCGCGCCACGCGTACTGCGCAGCGATTCGATGGGCACCGTCACCGGCACCACGCTCGGCCCCCTGGGCCCGTCGTCGAACCCGGAGCCGCGCCCCCCGAACGCGGCGACGTACGCCTTCCCGGAGGAGGCCGCCTACCTCTCGAAGCGCACGCAGGGCGCCTTCCAGTATGCGTTTCGGCCGAACACAAGCATCGACGGCCAGGCGGCCCGCGTCGTCGAAATCCATCCGAAGCCGACGCCCGATGGCCGCGACCAGGTCATCCGTTTCGCCCGGCTAACCATCGCCCGCGGCACGAACCAGCTGCTGGCCGCTCACACAGTGCGGTCTGAGCGCACGCTCTTGTTTCAGGAAGACAGCGAGCTGCTCGTCCGCCTGCAACGCAGCCCCGACCGGCAGACGTGGGTACCCGCCGACACCCGTTTCCACACGCGCGTCGACGTGCCTCTGCGCGCCCCGCAGCAGTTCCGCACGACGTCGACCTACACGGATTACGTGCGCCCCAACTCGTAGGCCGAAACCGGCTGCTCTC
>CAYFSC010000001.1:5548-7269 GCA_964345695.1 uncultured Rhodothermales bacterium
ATCTTTGCCCTGCAAATGTGCTCCCGAGCGCGAACCTCGAACCGTTCGACGCCAATTGCATGACTGCACGCCGCGCCCTCTCCTGGGTCCATGACGTTCAAGACGCACGGACGACCGACCGCTTCGGCCGGCGCATCCGGTCATTCGAGCGGATCGGCTCCACGAACACTGAAGCCACCGCCTGGGCGCGCGATGGGGCCCGCGAAGGCAGCATTGTGGTGACCGACTACCAAACGGAAGGACGCGGCCGCCACGGCCGCCAATGGACGGCCGATCCGGGCACCAACCTGATGTTTTCCGTCGTCCTGCGGCCTCACATGCTGCCGGAGCGCCTCGGTCTCCTCACGCTGGCTGCCAGCGTGGCCGTCGCCGATGCGATCGACAGGTTCGTCCAACCGCATCACGCGTCGATCAAGTGGCCGAACGACGTCCTGCTCGAAGGACGGAAGACCTGCGGAATGCTGCTGGAAGGCACTTTTGCGGGACGTCCCCGCACCAGCGACACGCCCGCGTTCGTCATCCTCGGCGTAGGGATGAACGTCAACCAGACTGACTTCCCGAACGCTCTGGCCGATTCCGCAACGTCTCTGCATCTCGTTTTGGGACGGCCGGTGCCCCGCAAACCGCTTTTCGCCCGCCTGCTTCGCGAGTTGGAGCAGCGCTACGATTCGCTCGCCGAGGACGGCGGGGCTCGGGTGCGCGCCGCGTTCCACGACCGTATGGATCGACTCGGAGAGCCCGCAACGCTCCGCTTCACCGGAACGGATGAAACCGTCTCCGGTACGGTCCGCGGCGTGACCGAGACCGGCGCTCTGCACCTCGACACGGCCGACGGCCCGGCCACCGTCCATGCCGGCGAGGTGACCTCGCAGTGAGGTGCCACCATGATGCATTCGGGACTGCCTGCCTCCCCGCTTGTGTTCTCCCTCCCATGTGTCTGCCGATATGCTGCTTGCTCTCGACATTGGAAACAGTGCCGTCAAAGGGGCCTTGTTTGACGGGGAGACGGTCCGCCAGGTCTTCCGCCTTGACGTGGCTCCGTCGGAGACGTCGGGCGAGGACGACGCGGACCGCTGGGAGCAGGCCCTGGCCGCGCACCTGTCTGCAGTCTCGGTCGGACGCGCAGGCATCGTCTCGGTCGTGCCGGAAGCGGTTCCGGCAGCCAGGGCGGCCCTCGGCACGCTCACAGATGGACCCGTGACGGTCGTAGACGCCTCCATGCGGCTGCCGTTTACGCTCGACTACCAAACCCCACGCACGCTGGGCACCGACCGCCTGGCGGCCGCGGCCGCGGCCTGGACCCGGTACGGGGCACCGTCCTCCCGCAGTGTCATCGCCATCGATGCAGGCACGGCCGTCAACTACGAGGTCGTCGACCACGGCGCCGTCTACCGAGGCGGCGTCATCGGTGCCGGGCCGGCCCTGGCGCAGCAGGCCCTTCGCAGCGGCACCGCCCAACTGCCCACAGTGCCGCTCCAGGTTCCGTCCGCTGCCATCGGCACCTCCACGCGCACCGCCCTACAGAGCGGCATTCTGTACGGGTTTGTCGACGGCGTCTGCGGGATGGTGAACCGCCTTGCAGACGCGCTGGATGATACGCCCTGCCTCGTGCTCACGGGCGGCTGGAGCGCGGTCCTCGCCGACCAGCTTCCGCACGTCGACCACGTCGACCCGCACCTCGTCCTCGACGGCGTTCGCCTCCTCCTCGACCTGAACCTGGA
>CAYFSC010000001.1:7369-27080 GCA_964345695.1 uncultured Rhodothermales bacterium
ACCGACACCCGCGGCCGGACGATCACGATCTCGTCGGCTCCGCGGCGCATCGTCTCTCTCGTGCCCAGCATCACCGAGTTGCTTGCCGACCTCGGTCTTGATCGCGAGGTGGTGGGGATCACGCGCTTCTGCGAACGCCCCGAGGACTGGCGCGCAGCCAAAACGCGGGTGGGAGGCACCAAGTCCGTCAAGACCGACGTGGTCGGCGATCTGCAGCCCGACCTCGTGCTGGCCAACATCGAGGAGAACGAAAAAGACGACGTTGAAGCGATGGACGACCGGGCGCCGGTCTACGTGACGAACGTGAAGACGGTGCCGGATGCACTCTCCATGATCCGCACGGTCGGGCGGTTGACCGGAGCCCGGGCCCGCGCCCGTCCGCTCGTAGACCGCATTGCACGGCGCTTTGCGGCCCTGCCCGATAGGTCGCCGCTGCGGACGGTCTACCTCATCTGGCGCGATCCCTATATGACGGTCGGCGGCGACACGTTCATCCATGACGTGATGGCGCACGGCGGCTTCGAGAACGTGTACGGCAGCGCTGTGCGCTATCCCGAAGTCTCCCTCGATGAGCTGGCGCGACGCGACCTCGACGCCGTTCTCTGCTCCAGCGAACCGTTCCCCTTTCACCAGAAGGAGCGGTTCACCGCCGACCTGCGCGCGGCCCTGCCCGGCACGCCGATCGAGATTGTCGACGGGCAGGCCTTTTCGTGGTACGGATCGCGGCTGCTCGACACCCCGCCCGCGCTGGAGGAGGTACGGGCGTCGCTACCGGGTCGGCAGACGCCCTGACGGGCCTGTGTGCACAGAGGCTTCCTTGCCCAACAGCCAGGAGGTCGGTATCATGGAAATCCGTATCATGAAGGCCAACGCTCTCTTCTTTGCTTCCTCGTCCGGTCATGTCTCTCCACGTGTCTTTCCCTTCCCTGCTTCTGGTTTTTGGCCTCTGCCTGCTCGCCGGCTGTGCGCCGTCCGACTCGGATCGTTCGCCGGAGGACGCATCACCGGCGAGTGACCTCGACGCCCGAGCCGACAGCCTCGCCCATGCGCATCTCCTCGTGGACGGACATATCGACGTGCCGTACCGGCTCCGGACGTACCGCGAGAACATTGCGGATTCGACGGTCGGGGGGGACTTCGATGCGCCCCGGGCGCGGGCCGGTGGCCTCGACGCGCCCTTCATGTCCATTTACCTGCCCGTTGGCCTGCAGGACGAGCCGGGCGCCTCGAAAGCCCGCGCCGACGCGCTGATCGATATGGTCGAGGGCTTCGAAGCGGACCATCCCGAAACGTTCGAAGTGGCCACCTCGCCCGAGGACGTGCGCCGCATTGCCGACGCCGGCAAGATCGCTCTGCCCATGGGTATGGAAAACGGCTCGGGCCTGGAGGGCGATCTCGACAACCTCCGGCACTTTTACGACCGGGGCATCCGGTACATCACGCTTACACATGCCAAGCACAATCGCATCGGCGACTCCTCCTACGACGACCGCCCGGCGCGCTGGAGCGGACTGAGTCCGTTCGGGAAATCGGTCGTACGCGAGATGAACCGCCTGGGGGTGATGGTCGACATCTCGCACGTCACCGACGCCACGGCCCACGCCGTGCTGGACCAGACCGCGGCGCCCGTCGTGGCCACACACTCGTCCTGCCGTCACTTCACGCCGGGCTGGGAGCGCAACATGAGCGATGCCCTCATCCGTCGGCTTGCCGACAACGGGGGCGTCATCATGATCAACTTCGGCTCCTCTTTCCTGCGGTCGGAATACCAGGACCAGGATGATCCCATCCGGGAGCGGATGCAGGCCCACATCGAGGAGCAAGGCTGGGCGCCCGACTCGCGGGAGGCCGTGGTCTACGAAGAAACCGTCCGCAAGAACAATCCCATTGGCACCGTGCAGGATGTGGCCGATCACATCGACCATGTCGTCGATCGGGTGGGCGTCGAGCACGTCGGCCTGGGCTCCGACTACGACGGCGTGTTCGGCCTCCCCGACGGTCTGCAGGACGCCTCGACCTACCCGACCCTCGTCGCGGAACTGCTTCGCCGCGGATACGGCGACGACGACATCGCCAAGATTTTGGGCGAGAACGTTCTGCGCGTCTGGACGGAGGTAGAGACCACGGCGCAGCGTTTGCAGAACTCGTAGCGGAGGCCGCCCGCAGTGCACGGCGGAGTGCCTTCCATCCGTCGGTCTTCCGAACCGAACCGCTTTCCTATCGATGTTTGAGGACCTCTTTGTTCTGGAATTGGCTTCCGTACTCGCAGGACCAAGTGTCGGACAGTTCTTTGCTGAACTGGGCGCCACGGTTGTCAAGGTCGAGAACCCGCGGACCGGCGGTGACGTGACGCGGCACTGGCGCACAACCACGGAAGCGGCGACCGCCGACGACCGCTCGGCCTACTTCTGCGCGTGCAACCACGGAAAGCAGTCGGTGGCACTCGACCTGTCGACCGAGACCGGACAGACGATCCTGATGCGCCTCGTGCACGACGCCGACATCGTCCTCGCCAGCTACCGCCCGGGCGCCGCCGAGCCGATCGGCGCCGACCCCGCGACCCTCCGCTCGCTGAACGCGTCGCTGATCTACGGGCACGTGACCGGCTACGGCCCCGACGATGAGCGGCCCGGCTACGACGCGGTCATCCAGGCCGAAGCTGGCTTCACGTACATGAACGGCCCGGCCGATGGACCGCCGACGAAGCTCCCGGTGGCGCTCATGGACGTGCTCGCCGCGCACCAACTCAAGGAGGGACTGCTGCTGGCGCTGTTCCGCCGGGAGCGGACGGGTCAGGGGGCTTACGTCCCGGTGTCGCTGCTGCAAGCTGGCGTGAGCGGACTCGTCAACCAGGCCACCAACTGGCTCGTCGAGGAGCACGTGCCGGAGCGCATGGGATCGGCCCATCCCAATATTGCCCCGTACGGCACCGCCTACGAAACCGCCGACGGCCCCTCGGTCGTCCTCGCCGTGGGCACCGACCGGCAGTTCGAAGCGCTGTGCACAGTGCTCGGCCTTTCCGACCTGGCGGCCAGCCCCAACTTTGCGAGCAACGAGGCGCGCGTCGAGAACCGCGATGCGCTGGAGCGTGTGTTGCAGGTGCGCATCCGGCAGTTCGAGACCGACTCTCTTCTCGAAGATCTGCGGGCGGAAAACATCCCATGCGGGATCGTGCGCGACATGCCCGCCGTGTTCGAGCAGGAAGCGGCCGAGGCTCAGGTGCTGCGTCCCGCGGAGGGTCCCCCGGGCTTGCGGCAGACCGCCTTTCCGCCCCCCGGCGGTACCGGCGACCTGGCGCCGCCGCCCCGCTACGCCGAGCACACCGCGGCGGTCCTTCGCGAGCACATCGGCCTATCGTCCAGCGAGATCGACGCTCTTGCCGAGCGCGGGACGGTGGAGCAGGCCACGTGAGCGGCTGGGGCGGTCGTGGCAGGCCGGTTACGGCTGCGGGTTGCGCGCCGTCGTCACTCGCCCTACGATGCGGTGGAATCGGGCGATGAGCACGACGGCCGCGGCGGCGAGGCCGACCACGAGGCCCCACCAGAGACCCACCGCGCCCCACCCCCAGTGCAGGCCAAGCAGGTAGCCTGTTGTGAGCCCGATGCCCCAGTACGTCGCAATGGCGATGAGCATGGGAATGCGCGTGTCCTTGAGGCCCTGCAGCGCCCCGCTCGCCGCCACCTGCGCGCCGTCAAAAACCTGAAAGACCGCGGCCACACTCAGAAGCCCAACGGCCAGCGTCACCACGTCGGCATTGGCGGAGGCCGAGCGGTCCAGATACAGTCCCACGATTGGGCGTGGAAGCAGCCAGAATGCCAGTGCGGCCAGCCCCATGAAGCCCGTCGCCACCAGGACCGAGGCGTAGCCCGCCTGCCGAGCGGCCTCGGGAGCCTGGCGTCCCGCCGCCTGCCCGACCCGCACCGATCCGGCGATGGCCACGCCCACCGGCACCATGAACGTGAACGCGGCGCACTGCAGCGCCACTTGATGCGCCGCCAGGGCCGTAGCGCCGAGAGTGCCAACCATCAATGCCGTAATCATGAACAGCCCGGCCTCGACGCCGCGCGACACGCCCATGGGGCCCCCGATGCGCCCGAGCTCCCACAGAACATCGGGGTCCGGCACGCGAAGCCGCGCAAAGACGCGGTAGCTCCGGAACGGATCGGTCGTGAGCACGAGGGCGGTCAGCAGGCCAAACATGATCCAGTAGACGAGGGTGCTGGCCCAGCCGGTTCCTACCAGGCCGAAGGCCGGGATTCCCCATGCGCCGTACATCAGCACGTCGTTGGCTGCGATGTTGAGCCCCACGCCGATCAGCGAGATGATGGTGACGGGGAGCGGCCGGGCAAGGCCCTCGACGAAGCTGCGGAGGGCGGTGAACCAGCACGCCGGCACAAAGCCCCAGAGGATGGCCCGCAGGTACCCCGCCGCGCGTTCCACAGTGGATGGCTCCTGTCCCGCAAGGGTCAGCAGGGCGTCGGCGTTCCAGAGCACGGCCGCTGCAGGCACTGAAAGAAGGACGCCGAGCCACAAGCCCTGTCGCACGCTGCGCGCAACCGTCGTCGAATCGTCGGCCCCTACGGCCTGCGACACCATGGGCCCGACCGCCTGCACGACTCCTGTGCACACGATAAGCAACGTGAAGAAGAGCGCATTGCCGAGGGCGATTCCGGCCAAGGCCTCCGGCCCAAGGCGTCCCACCATCACGGTGTCGACGAATCCCATCGAGATTTGCGCGAGCTGCGCAGCGATGACGGGTCCCGCCAGCCGCAGCGTGGCGCGCACCTCACGATAGATCCAGGAGCGATGGACGTCGAACACAGAAGTGGCGCGAGCGGCGGGTTAAACGAAAGAGTTCCCTCTGCCGAGAAGCGAAACGAGAGCCGCGGCGGCCCCCGCATACAAAACCCCCGAGCCGCCGTCAAGGGACTCAGGGGCTTCATAAGACCTGTCTGTCCAGGTAGCAGCGTCGGCTCTCCGCGAGATGCGGTCCTGAACTCCTGGACCGGGTTGTCATCGGAGCCTCCCGCCCGAGGCGGACACTGCCCGATGCAGCCAGCGGGGCCGAACGCCGCAGGAGATGCGTTAGAGTTCGTCGTTCTTGATGTCCTGAATCTCCTGACGCATCTCGTGGGCGAGCTTCTTCAGCTCCATCAGATTCTTACGCGCCCGCGTGCCGGCTGCCTTGTTGCCTTTCTCGTAGAACTTCATCAGGTCCTCCTCACTTCCTTCTACGAGATCCTGCAACTGGGCGTAGCGCTCTTCAAACTTGCTCATAGATGATACCTCGTTTCGTTGTGTGCAATGAGATGACGGTGCCTCTTGCGAGAGAGCGAAAGGAACATAAGCCCCCGTCTGAGCGCTGTCAAGGCGATGGCTAGATGGACAGCGCCTCTCAGCGGCTAGAAAGGGCAATTTCCCGAAACGTTCAACGGCTTAGGCCCCAGACTCCCCGTTCTTCGCCGTTTCCAGACACAAACCGGCAACCGCTTCCTCCTGATACGTCCCCATCCATCCTGTGTGCTTCCGGTCGCTCCCGGTGCAGGGACGCACGTGGAGACACACCCAGAGGAACGCACGAGTGCGAGGTCCCACACGCGTCGGGAGCGATACGCGTCGGGAGTGCCATCGGCCGCTTCGTGGCTTCTGTCTCTGCCGGTTCCTAAAGGAGATCCTGAATGACTACGGCTGACGCTGCCCTACTCCGAGACCCAACTTCCTTCGGGCCCTCCGTCCTGATAGAATCCCTGAATGCTGGTGAGAAGCACCGGCAGCCCCGCGGCGTGGACCTGCTGCACGGCGTCGGGCTCGGGCACGTGCGCCTCCGTCACCGCATCGAGCGTCACCTCCGGCCGCACTCCTGCCTCGCCCGGGATGCCCGGCCGACCGGTGGTCACCAAAAACACGGCTTTCGGGTCGAAGGACGCCTCGAAGGATGCTGCCAGAGCCGTGAGTGCCTCGGCTGGGGCCACCTCCCGCACCTCCGTTTCGTCGGGCGTGCGAGCCAGCGCCGACACCACTGGCAGCACGCGCTGCTTGACGAGCGCCTCGACCCAACCTGTCTTGCCGGTGTGCAGGCCGCCCGCCTCGTCCAGACGAAGGAGTCCGCGATCTACGCCTTGCACGCCCACGGTGGACACCACCTCGTCCGTGAACGTCCCGACCAGGTCCCGATTCACCTCGCGTACCGCCCGTTCCACCAAGCGCTGCTGCTCGGCGGTCTGCACGTCCAGCACGCCCTCGACCCGCTCGGGAAAATAGCCCTGGGCCTCCAGGGTGCGCTCCACCTTCTCTCCGCTTCCATGAACCATGACGCTCGACGGTTCGCCCGAAGGGGCCTGCCCGGCCTCGTGCGCCAGGTTTTTGATAAAGGTGGGATCGCCGAGGTGGTAGCGATCAAGGTAGACAAGGTAGAGAGAGCGCATAGAAGGTGCATGAACGATTATCTCGGAAGGTAAAAACGAGGAGTCGGCAAACGGATCGTCCGCCGAACCGTTCGCGGTGCAGCAACGAGAGGCTCGTGCCGAAGCCCCGCTGACTGTTTGATCCGGAGCCAACGCGGAAAGGTTGCTAAAACGCCTGTCCTGGTTGTAACTTCATCGTTCCATTCAGATACAAGGACGTCGCCACGCACGAGGGCGCCGCATAACGGCCGACGGCCGCTGCGGTCGAGCGGCATTCGCTGTCCTCGCTTACGCTTCCTCACACCGGACGTTATCCCCATGCCTTCTTCCACTTCCGACCCTGCTACGCTGACGCCGCCGGAGCCGCTTCGCCCGGTTGGTGGCACGACCGTGGAGGCCGATGCCCCCGAACTGGCCTGGAGCGAAGTTCCAGACGCCACTGAATACCGGGTGCAGATTGCCCGCACCACTCAGTTCGACGCCCCGCTGCTGGACATTCCCGTAGAGCCCGATGCGCCTTCGGTCTCCGTACAGGAGGGGGCGCCGATGGACGGCTCCACCTGCTACTGGCGCGTGCAGGCTCAAACCCCCGAGGGACCAACCGGATGGAGTCGTCCTGCGTACTTCGTCGGCTCCGGGGAGAGGGCCAACGAGGAGGCGCCGACGCCCCTGCAGCCCGTCGACGGCGGACCGGTTGACGGCGAGGCGGCGGTGTTTACGTGGTCGCCTCCGCACCAGGCCGCCGGCTACGAACTGCAGGTGGCCTCCGATCCGGACTTTGAGACGCCCGTCGTCGGGCTTTCTCTCGACCGCTCAACCTCGCTCACGCTGTACGACGTGCTTCCGCAGGACGGCTCTACGTTGTACTGGCGCATCCGCGCAGAACGCCGCGATGACACCTTCACCCCGTGGAGCGATCCGGTCCCGTTCACGGCTACGACCGACGCGCAAGTGCGTAGCCACGAGGCCGACCAGGCCCCAGATGAGGCCCCGGATGAAGAGCAGCGCGCCGAGCGTCGCCGCACCGAGGCCCTGTCGTCGCCCGCCGATGCCGACGCCGAGCCGGTCCGCGCCTCCTCCACCTCGCGGGCCCAGACGCTGGTGTGGGCTGCCATCACCCTGGTGTCGTTTGTCATCACCCTCGTTTTGATCGCCCGTGCGCTGCCATGACCTTCTTGTAGGCGCTTCCCTGTCCTCCTCCTCATCGTTTTCCCCACATGCCAATTCTACACTTACTGATGGCATCCCTTCGCCAGAATGTTGACGTTAACCCGTGGAAGATGGAGAGAGGCTCAGCCGCCTTTCTCCCCTTCCATTGACTTTACGGGTCCATGGGTGAGGTCCATGGGTGAGGTGGCGGGGCTTGAATAACTGCAAGTCTCGCCGCTGAGGGCAGCACTGCGCCCAGCTCTGCACACATCTCTTTTCGCAGAGCTGGGCGCTGGTGCGTTTGGCCGGTCTTGGCGTTCGGAAGCTACGGGAGACGTCGGGGATGGTACCGCTTTTCTTCGGAAAGACTGCAGATGGCGACGGACACAGCCGTTTTGTTCGTCCGTATCTTCTTCTGCACACGGTACCTCCAACCTTCCTCCCTTGAAACGCTGGACTGGCATGATTCAACGCAGAGCTGTTGGCATCGTAGGGACAGGCAACGTCGGGACAGCGGCCGCCTACGCCCTCTTCAACCAAGGCATTGCGCCGGAACTCCTGCTGCTGGACGCCGACAAGCGCAAGGCCGAGGGCGAGGCGATGGATCTCATGCATGGCCAGATGCTGGTCGGGCGCGTCACGAGCCGGGCAGTGGACTATCCCGCCCTGAGCGACGCCCAGGTAATCGTCCTGGCCGCCGGGGCGAGCCAGAAGTCGCCGTCCGAGACGCGGCTTGACCTGCTGCGACGCAACGCCTCGATCTTTCAGGAGATCATTGCCGAGCTCGACGAGCACGCGCCGGGAGCCATCCTGATCGTGGCCACCAACCCGGTCGACGTGCTCACCTACCTGTCGCAAGAGATAAGCGAGCGGCCGCCGGAACGCATCATCGGGACCGGGACCCTGCTCGACACGGCCCGCTTCCGCGCTCTGCTGGGCCGGCACTACGATGTCGACCCGCGGTCGGTGCACGCCTATATCCTCGGTGAACATGGCGACTCGGAGGTGCCCATCTGGAGCAACGCCACCATCGGCGGCCAGCCCATCCAGGGCCGCACGGTGCTCGGCAAGGAGTGGGACGACGCGACGATGCAGGCGCTGTACGAGCAGGCGCGCGACGCGGCCTACGAGATCATCGACCGCAAAGGGCACACCGACTCGGCCATCGGCGTGGTCATCGCCCGCATCGTGCGCTCCATTCTCGACGACCAGCAGAGCGTGCTCCCCATCAGTACGCGCCCAAACGGCGGGTACGGCATCGACGACGTGTGCCTGAGCCTGCCCAGCGTGGTGGGCATCAATGGCGTCGCCGAGCACGTGCTTCCCGACCTGAGCGAGACGGAGACAGAAGCGATACAGGCTTCCGCTGCGACACTGAAAGACAGTCGCGCCGGATTGCAGATGTAGAAGCGCGGCAGTGTAGGTGCGCGGGCTACGACGTGGGCAGGTCCGGCTTGGTCACGCTGGCCGTCTTCGTCTCGTCATCGGAGGCGTCGGCGGGGGCGCCGTCGCCCGAGGGCTCTCCCGCGGCGTCCTCTTCGTCCCAGTTCTCGATGGCGTCGAGCACCGTGTCGACGATCTCGTCTTCGGGGATGGTGTCAACCACCTCGCCATGCTTGAAGAAGTGCGCCCGGCCGCGGCCCAAGGAGATGCCCAGATCGGCACCGGCAGCCTCTCCCGGCCCGTTCACGGCGCAGCCCATGAGCGCCACACTGAGGTCTTTCTCGAAGCTCCGCTCGGCGACAGCCTCCTCAACATCCTCGACAATCGAGAACAGATCGCCCACGAGCCGTCCGCACGTCGGGCAGGCAATGACGTTGACCCCCGGCCGCCCGATGCCCAGCGACTTGAGGATGCGGTGTCCGAGCTTCACCTCCTCGACCGGGTCGGCCGCCAGCGAAACGCGAATGGTATCGCCGATCCCGTCGGCCAGCAGCGCCCCAATGCCGATGGAGCTCTTGACGGTGCCGGTTTTCAACGAACCGCTCTCCGTTACGCCCAGGTGCAACGGATAGTCCGTCTCCTCGGCCACCTTGCGGTACGCCTGGATCATGTAGAAGACGTCCGAGTGCTTGACGGAGATGACGATGTCCTCGAAGTCGTTCTTCTTGCAGATCTCGACGTGCCGCATCGCGCTCTCGAAGAGAGCTTCCGGCTTCGGATAGCCGTACTTGTCGAGCAGGTCCTTCTCCAGCGAACCCGAGTTGACGCCGATGCGGATGGGAATGCCGGCCTCCTTGGCAGCGAGCAGCACCTCGCGCTCCCACTCGGGCTTGCCGATGTTGCCGGGATTGATGCGCACCTTGGCCACCTCCGCCTCGATCGCCTTCAGGGCATAGGTGTGGTTGAAGTGGATGTCCGCCACGATGGGCACGTCCGATCCCTGCACAATGTCGCTCAAAGCATCGGCGTCCTCGGGACGCGGCACCGCCACGCGAACGATGTCGGCGCCGGCCTCGGCGAGGCGGTCGATCTCATCGAGACTCGCCTCGACGTCGTGCGTCTTGGACACGGTCATCGACTGCACCGACACGGGCGCACCGCCGCCAATCTGAACATCTCCAACCTGAACGGGACGCGAGGTACGACGAGGACGATCCATGGACGGGCGAGGCGTTGGCGAAAGGCTTGTTTGGCGCTCATACAGGCGCACCGGGCAAAGGCTCCCACGGGGCAAGGGCCTGCACGAAAAAATTCACGACTTGCGGACGAGATGTCAACCCCTCCCTCGGGGCAGGTGCTACGAGCGGGAGGCCTCCTCCAGCGTTTCCTTCTCTTCGTCGCTGAGGGCGTCGTATCCCTTCTCGCTGATCTTGTCCAGGATGCGATCCACCTCCTTCTCGATGTCGGTCTGCCGCGGTTCGCGGGTGGGGCCCCGGCCGTCATTGGCGGCCGACTCATCGGCGATGGACGACCCTGAGTTCCCGGAGGGATTGACACTTCCTCCCAGCCACATTTCGAGGCGGTCGAGCAGGCCGAGATCCTTGCCCGACGAGGACCGCCGCGACCGCGACGGGCGCGACGACGGCTCGTCCTCTCCGAACCAGCCGGTGAGCCACGACGGAAGACCGATGCCCCCGCGCTCCTGCTTGGCAAACAGGTAGCCGCCGAGGGCTCCGCCCCAGTGGGCCGCCACGGCCACGCCACTGCTCGACAGCGCCAGCAAGGCATCGATCACGAGGAACCCGATGACGACGTACAGCAGCCGCACGACGCCGATGAAAAGCAGCCCGATCTGCTTGTACGGATACAGAATCGCTACGGCCATGATCACCCCCAGCACAGAGGCCGAGGCGCCGTGCACGTATCCACTGGCGATGCTCGGCATCACCGGCGCCAGAAGCAGGCACATGAGGCCGCCGATGACGCCCGTACCGAGGTAGACGGTCCACACCCGCGAGGTGCCGTGCATGCGCTCATATTCCTTCCCGATCCAGAAGAGCCACAGCATGTTGAACGCGATGTGCAGCAGTCCCCCGAACCCTCCGCCGAGATGGAGGAAGTTGTAGGTAATGAGCTGCCACGGCTCAAGAAGAATGTCGGGAAAGGTGGGATGCAGCGCCAGATGGTCGCGGATAAAGAGAAGACCGGGCGGCCACAGCGCGTACAGGAACTGCACCGTGATGTACAGCACCACGTTGATCAGAAGGATGACGCGCAGCGCCGGCGGCTGCCGGTAATACCATTGTTGCAGCTGATTCACGGCCGTGTCGGTTGACTTTGAGACCCCCAGTCACGAATTCCGTCTCAGCCAAAAGTGCCCCGATGGGGCGGGCCGAGACGTGGTAGTACTACCGTAGAAGGGGCACAAGGTTTTTCATCGAACAGAGCGAATGGCGCAGGAAGCGTGCGTCACGGGCCTTGCAGAATTCGATGCTCAATAGAGGACGCGTGCGTTCATCCGGCCTACCATCGCATCGTCTGTTTCGGCTTCGTCGGAAGCTTGCCGCGCCAGTACTGGATCAGCAGAAAGCCGAAGATCATCCCGCCCAGGTGGGCAAAATTGGCCACGCCCGAGGCGGTCCCCGTCACGCCCGACCACAACTCTAGCAGCCCGAATCCGATGACCAGCCACTTGGCCTTAATCGGAAACAGAAAGTAGAGGTAGATGGGCTGATTCGGAAACATCATGCCGAAGGCGAGCAGAATGCCGAACACGCCGCCCGACGCGCCAATCGTGGGCACCGGCGCACTCACGAACAGCAGGTGCGTGAGCGCCGCTCCCACCACGCAGAAGAAATAGAAGACCACAAATCGCTGCGATCCCCACCGGTTCTCAACCTGCACCCCAAACATCCACAGGGCGAACATATTGAAGAGCAAGTGTCCGAATCCCCCGTGCAGAAAACTGTACGTGATCGGCTGCCAGATCCAGAACCCAGGAATCTCTCCGCGCGTGAACAGCGTGATGCCGTAGTCTCCCACTCCGGGCGGATACAGAGCCAGGTAGTTGAGCACTTCGGCCAGCAGCGACGTCTCCTGCAGCGTTGCCCCGGCGACGAACTTCGCCATGAAGAAGAGGCCGTTGATAATCAGCAGGTTCTTGATGACGGGCGGCATCACCGAGAACTGCGTCGGGGGCCGGTAGTAGCGTTGTCGGGTCATGGAGCGTGGTCGTTGTCGATGCGCACTGGGCGGAAGCCCCGGCTCGTGCGTGCTCGTTCGGTACCTACGTGCGCCCACGAGGATCCACGGGCGGCAGGGGCTTCGTTGATTGTTGCGACAATTGTGGCGTTTGCCTCGTCTCGTGATCTTTTTCGTCTCCGACATGCACTTCGGGCGCGGCACCGCAGAGGCCGAACGCGCCAAGGAACGGGCGCTCATTGCCTGTTTGGACGCCCATGCCGAAGATGTCGATCACCTGTACCTCGTGGGCGACGTGTTCGACGCCTACATCGAGTATCGGCACCTTCTGCCCAAGGGCTTCGCTCGCTTTCAGGGCCTGCTGGCGCGGTGGACCGACCGAGGCATTCCCGTCACGTATCTCGTAGGCAACCACGATCCGTGGCATCAGGAGTACTTTTCGCGTGAACTTGGCGTCCGGGTCGTACCGGATGCGCTGACGACGACGCACCACGGCGTGCGGCTGCATCTGGCGCACGGCGACGCCGCAGCACGCGACGGGCTCTCGGCCCGCCTGCGCCCCTGGTTGCGCCATCCGGCCCCGGTGTGGCTCTACCGCAACCTGCTGCCCGCCGACACAGGAATGCGACTGGCCCAGTGGGTAAATCAGCAGATTGCCCACCGCGAGCCGGACCCAGAAACCGCGCAGGACTTGGCCGACCACGCCCGTTCGCTCCTCCGTACGACGGCCGCAACCGGAGTCGTTCTGGCGCACAGCCACCAGCCGGCACTCCATGCTTGGCCGGAGGGCGTGTACCTGAACACCGGCTGCTGGCACGGCGAGCGGACGCTCGGACGGCTCGATGCCCAGGGCCTTCACCTGCTTCGCTGGAACGGCACGCAGACCCTCTCCATTGAAGCACGGCAACTGTAGCTTCCCCAATTGCTTGTTGTTTTCATTCCACCCCAGCGCGCTCGCAGGGCGCTGGACTCGATCCCGTCGCCTCATGTCTGAGTGGTCGTATTCGGAGGAAGAGCTGGACCAGTACTTCCAGGACCCGTCCAAACGGCGGGGAGCCGCGCCCGGCAATGGCCAGGCCAACGGCCCCGGCCCGCAGCGTCCCACCGAGGGCATGCGGGGATACTTTCACCGTCGCCTGCCGGACCCCGAGCAGGCGCAGGCAGCGTTCGCACTGTCTGTTCTCGTCGGAATTCTCTTGTTGGGCATGCTCGGCGGGGGCCTCTACATCTGGAGCCTGACCGACGACGTCCCCACCACGCAGCGGCTGGAGAATCCCACCTTCCAGCTTGCCACAGTCGCCTACACGGCTGACGGCGAGGAACTGGCACGGTATGCGCTGCAGAACCGGTCGTGGGTTCCGTACGATAGCATCTCGACCCCCGCCATCCATGCCCTCATCGCGACCGAAGATCGCCGCTTCCACGACCACTGGGGCGTCGACCTCAAAGGCATCATGGCCGCGATAGTCGACATCACGACGGGCAACTTCCGCGGTGCCTCCACCATCACGCAACAGCTGGCGCGCAACCTGTACAACGAGACCGTAGGGCGCGCTGTTACGGTCGAACGCAAAATCAAGGAGATGGTGACTGCCGTCGAGCTGGAGCGGCGCTACACGAAGCGCGAGATCATCGAGATGTACCTGAACACTGTTAGCTTCGGGAGCAATGCGTACGGGATCGACGCCGCGGCCCGCACCTTCTTCGGCATACCGGCAGACGAGCTGAACCGCCTGCAGGCCGCCACCCTCATTGGGACGCTCAAAGCCACGACCTTCTACAACCCCGTTCGGAACCCCGAAAACGCCAAGCAACGGCGCAATCTGGTGCTCCGCCAGATGGTCAAAGTCGGCTTTATCGACAACCGGTACTACGAGACGCACAAGCAGGAGCCCGTCCGGGCGAAGTACCACTCGGCCGAGCTCTACGCCAGCCTGGCCCCATACTTTGCCGAATACGTGCGCAACTGGATGGCCGACTGGGCCGAGGCGCACGACCGCGACCTCTACACCGACGGCCTTCGGGTCTACACGACCATCGACGCGGAGCTGCAGAACATGGCGCGGCAGGCCGTCAAAACGCAGATGTCCGGCCTTCAGAAAGCCGTCGAGTACGAGTGGAGCGAGGCCAACCGCACTGTGTATAGCACCGACCTCGAGGACTACCGCTCCCTGGAGGCCGGTGAAGACTACGACCCGTTCTCGTATTTTTGGGAGACCAAGACCAACATCGTCCGGTCTTTCATGCGCTCGACCGAGCGGTACCAGGCGCTCCGCGAGCAAGGGCTGGACGCGGACGCGGCCCTCGCCCAACTTCAGGCGAACGAAGCCTTTGTCGACTCCTTAAAATCCGTGAAGCTGCAACTGGGCACGGGCATGGTGTCGATGGACCCGCGCAACGGACACGTGAAAGTGTGGATCGGCGGGCGCGACTTCAAGCAGGACAAGTACGACAAGGTGGCGCTTTCGGCACGCCAGCCTGGATCTACGTTCAAGCCGTTCACCTACACGGCCGCGATCGACAACGGCTGGTCGCCCTATGACCGGCTGCGCGACAGCACGTTCACGTGGGACGATACGGGGGCCGACACAACCTGGTCTCCGCAAAACTTTGCGGGGTCCTCCGGCGAGATGCTGACACTCAGTCAGGGCTTGGCGCGCTCGAAGAACACCATCACGGCGCGGCTGGCGCTCGACATCAACCCGAGCACCGTTGCCACGTATGCCCGTCGCATGGGCATCACGACGCCGCTCGATGAGGTACCGTCCATTGCGCTCGGCACCAGCGACGCAAAACTGCTTGACATGACGACCGCCTACTCGACGCTGGCCAGCGGCGGCCTCCGTCACGAACCGGTCGTCGTTACGCGCATCGAGGACCGCTTCGGCAACGTCGTCTGGGAAAGCACGCCGCGCACCGAGGAGGCCCTCTCGGAGCGCACGGCCTACACGGTCGTCGACATGATGCGCGGGGTGATCGACTACGGAACGGGCGTCCGCATCCGCAATCAGTTCGAGCTGGGCAAGTACGACCTTGCCGGCAAAACGGGCACGACGCAGAACGCGGCCGACACGTGGTTCATGCTCATGCATCCGAATCTGGTAACTGGCGCGTGGGTCGGCTTCAACGATCACCGCGTCACGTTCCGCACCGACTGGTGGGGCCAGGGGTCGCACAGCGCGCTGCTCGTCGTGGGCGACTACTACCGCCGCCTGATGAACGCCGAACAGCCCACGCCCCTGACCGAAGAAGCCGCCTTTCCGCTCGTTGAGACCTACGGCGTCCCGGATCCGGGCCAGGACTCGACCCATCAGGATCGCGGCATCGGATGGTGATGCACCACCCACTCGCCGTCGCGCACTGCCGGATGTCTTTCCTCGACGGGCCGGGGCTTTCCCTCTGCATCGTCGACCCAACGAGGGACGTTCGACGACGGACTTCTGGTTTCCCTTTTCCTGCTTTTCGGGCTCATCCCGCACGCATGAAACTGCTCCATACCGCCGACATCCACCTCGGCTTTAAGACGTACGGGCGCCGCGACGCCGAGACGGGCCTCAACACACGGCTGCTGGACGTGCGCCGCTCCTTCGAGTTCATGGTGGAGCGGGCCCTGAACGCGGAGATCGACGCCTTCCTGTTCTGCGGCGATGCCTACCACACCGCCGATCCCACGCCGACCCAGCAGAAGATCTTTGCCCAGTGCCTGCAGCCCATTGCAGACGCCGAGATCCCCATCATCCTCATCACGGGCAACCACGACCACCCCGTTACCTTCGGCCGCGCCTCGTCGCTCGACATCTTCGAGCACATCGACGGAGACGTCTACTTCCACCGTACGCCGTCGCCGCACGTGCAGGTCGTGAGCACCCCGAGCGGCCCGCTGCAGCTCATCCCACTGCCGTGGCCGATCCGAAGCCAGATTCTGGCGCGCGACGAATACCGGAAGATGGAACCGGGCGCCGTCCGCCAGAAGATCGAATCCCTCTACGTTCGCTACGTGCAGCGCCGCACCGAGGACATCCTCGACGGGGGAACCGGACGGCGCAAGGACGGCACCGAGGTCGACTTGTCGGCAGACGTTCCGACTGTGCTTGCCGGTCACGTCACCGTCCAGGGATCCAAGATGGCCGGATCGGAGCGCACGAGCATGATCTCGGCGGAGCCCAAGTTTACCGTCGGTCAACTGGCGCTTCCGCCCATCGACTACGTCGCGCTCGGGCACATCCACCGCCCGCAGAATCGAAATCCGGCGGGCCGGCCCCCCGTGATGTACGCGGGGAGCATCGAGCGCGTGACGTTCAAGGAGCGCGACACGTCCAAAGGCTTCTACCTCGTCGATCTCGACGCGGAGCACGACGCGTCGATGACCTATGTTGAGACGCCGGCCCGGCCCTTCCGCGCCATCGAGGTCGATGCCCGCGATGCCGATGACCCAACTGAGTGTATTCTGTCGGCCCTCGCCCAAACGTCTGTCGAAGACGCGATTGTGCGCGTCCGATACCGCGTGGACGAGGACCAGGCTTCGCTCGTCGACCTGAGCCGCATCCGCACTGCCCTCGCGGACGCCGACAAGATTGCCGCCCTCGAACGAACGGTCGACCCGGCCGAGCGCAAGCGGCGCACCGTTGTAACGCGCGAGTCGGATCTGGAGGACGCTCTCCAGCAGTACATCGCCCAGCACGACGATCTTGACAGCATCGAGGACGACCTCCTGAGCGCCGCTCGCGAGCTGAACACCGAGTACGAGTCGCAACGCGGTGGTTATAACGGTTGATTGTTCGCGTTCCTCACCGCATCTTTAAGAACCACAACGAGTCGAATCCATCTTTCGATTAGGTCTCTGTTCGTGTCTTGTCTCTACTGCAGGGCCCTGCCGAACGAGCATCCTGTCGTCGTGACGCAGTCTGACCCGCTGATTCTCTTGCGCCGAGCGGCTGCATCGGTTGGCGCTGGATTTCTTGCATGCACGCCCCGACGCGTTCCGGCGATCGTAAGACGACGCAGGTATGAACGCGTCTCTTCACTGTCTCCTCATTCTCGACTTTCGCGAGGCGATGCCCGCTCTTGAGCGCGTTGCATCGCTTCGGTCTCGTCAACGAAGACTTTAAATCCGTGGATATCACTGAGCGCACTGTCGTCATCCCGCGCAAGCAAAATACGACCAAAAGCGAAGAGCCTGTTGAGGTCTGGCCGCTCGTGGACGCCGCCCTTGACAAGATCGACGCCGACCAGCCGACCCGCGAGGCGGCTCAAGCCGCCATGCAGGTAAGCGATGGATGTGCCACCCTGGCCAACTTTCTGAACAGCCAGGCCAAGCGCGTTCACAAGATGGACTACCGTTTCAAGGTGCCTCTCATCGTGCTCGGCGCGAAGCTCGCCCGCGAAGACGAGGGGGCGGAAACCATTTATGACCCCGAAGAGGGCGCCATGTACTTCGAAACGGGGGACAACCAGTTCTCCTTCCACGTCGACAAAGACTGGACGGTGGACTGGGAGGACGTAGCCGATCGGGTGGAGGAAGACTACGATTGGGACGGCGTCGAGAAGCAGGTCTGGGCGCTCGACTGGCTGATGGCTTACCTCGAGGTGCCCGACGACTACATGGTCGGCGGAGACGATGAGGAAGAAGAAGGCGGCGAGCACTACAGCCGCATTTGAACGCCGTCTCCGTCTCTGTGCCGGCGTCCTCATGGCGAGCGCGGCCCTATGTCCGCGTCGCTCTCGGGGGCGGCCTCGAACACTCGGAAGCCCGCGCGTTCCGCGGCGGCGCTGGCGGTCTGCATCTGCTCGGCGGTCGTAAACATCCCGTAGACAGCGGCTCCCGAGCCGGACAGGGAGACGTACGCCGCGTCGTGCTCTCGAAGCAGTGAGCGGGCGTCGGCCACCGGAGCGTAAGCGTCGGTGATCGGTTTCTCGAAATCATTCTGGAGCGCATGCCTCCATCGCTCCAAGCCGCCGGAGGCCACAACGTCGCACACGCTGAGGCGCCCGGCTGCTCGCGGCGTCACCCGCTGATAGGCCTCGGGCGTGGCGACGGACACCGGTGGCACGACGACCAGCATCGGATGCTCCAGCCGAAAGAGCGTGCCGTCGACGGTGAGCGGCGTGAGCACGTCGCCGCGACCGGTCGCGCAAGCCGCCGGAGCATCCAGCAGGAAAAACGGCACGTCAGAGCCGATGCGTGTCGCCAGAGCGTGCACCTCGTCGGGCGAGACCGAAAGGTCCCAGAGTTCTGCGAGCGCCTGAAGCGTGGCGGCCGCGTCGCTGGAGCCTCCACCAAGCCCCGCCCCGATGGGCACCCGTTTGTCGAGATGTATCTGTGCGCCCTGGGTTACGTCGAACGCCGCCGCGAGGCGCTGCGCGGCCTGCATGCACAGATTGTCGGCACCTGTCGGGAGCGCCGGGTCGGAGCACGTGAGCGAGAGCATCTCGGCCCGGGCGACGGTGATCGTGTCGGCCCAGCCGATGCGATAAAAGACCGTCTCGATGTCGTGATACCCGTCTGGCCGCTTCCGAAGGACGTGGAGACCGAGATTAATCTTGGCAGGGGCACGACGCTTGATCATCCGTTTCGAGGTTCTGGTTTCACGTTCAGAGTTCGGGGTTCCGAGATGCGTTCTGCGCATGAGCCGCTCCTCGAAGGGCTGTCGGCTCCCGCTGGAGTCCGGCAAACAGCATCTGACGGTCCAACCTTTCCAGGTCCGGGACGGGATCGGCCCGGCTGGACGCACCGCGCGCCGTCAACAGCGAATAGGGACTTGAAAACGGCATGATGACTCCGGACCTCACGCCTCAGCTACTGATCCGTGCGTACGCCAGCGGCCTCTTTCCGATGGGCGACGACGCCACCGGAGCCATCCGCTGGTTCGCGCCGGATCCGCGGGCGCTGCTTCCCATCGAGGACGTTCACGTGCCGAGCACCTTAAACCGCCGCGTGCGGCGCCGTGAGTTTGCGGTGACGAGCAACCAAGCCTTCGAAACCGTCATTCGCCGCTGCGCCGACCGCACTCGCACCTGGATTACGCCGCCGATCATCGACGTCTACACGGATCTCCACGAGCGCGGGCGGGCCCACAGCGTCGAAAGCTGGGACGGCGACACGCTGGCCGGGGGCCTGTACGGCGTGGCTCTCGGGAGTGCGTTTTTTGGCGAGTCTATGTTTTTCGAGGTCAGCAACGCATCGAAGGTCGCACTCGTTCATCTGGTGCGGCAACTGCGCGCCAGTGGATATACGCTGCTCGACGTGCAGTATTCAAACGAGCACCTGGAGCAGTTCGGCGTCGTGGAGATCCCGCGCGCCGAGTACGAGCGTCGGCTGGAACGCGCCCTCGGCCATTCTCCCCCCTGGTGGCCCCTCACCGACGCCGAAGCCGCCGATCTGAACACGCCGGTGTCGGAGATGCAAACGGCCGACAGACCCGAGCGCTGACTCGGTGGTGCGCTCGGTCGGCCGCCGCACGTCTGGACGCCTCGGACGTCCTGGAGAGACGGACGACTGCTCCCGGTCTCCGGCAGCAATGGTTCTTGCCTTCCTCTTCTCTACCGGCTTCCTTTCTGTACGATGGTCGCGCGGT
>CAYFSC010000001.1:27180-45993 GCA_964345695.1 uncultured Rhodothermales bacterium
ATTGCGCGCGGCAGTCGCGCGGTGGCGCCCTCGCTGCCGCGTGCATCCTCGCTGCCGCGTGCATGCTGTGCAGGACGCCGGCCCTCCTCTTGTTCTCTTTCCCAGCCCAGTCAATCCCAGCCAATACCATGTCTACCCCCATCATCGTTGGAGTCGATCTCGGTGCAACGAACATCGAGGCTGCCGCGGTACGCGGTGGAAAGGTGCTCGCGTCGAAGAAAAAGAAGACGCGCGCCGATGAGGGCATCGACGTCGTGTTCGACCGGATCGAGAAGACCGTGCAGAAGGTCTTCAAGAAGATGGATGCAGAGGCCGACGATTTTGCTGCGCTGTGCATCGGTGCGCCGGGCGCGGTCGACGCCCAATCGGGCATCGTCCGGTCGGCACCCAACCTGGACTGGCACGACGTTCCGCTCGGGGAGGTACTGGAGGAGCGGCTCGACCTTCCCGTGATGGTCGACAACGATGTGAACATCGGCGTGATGGGCGAACACGTTTATGGAGCGGGCAAGGACGCCGACGATATGGTCGGCATCTTCGTGGGAACCGGCATCGGCGGGGGCCTCGTCCTGAATGGCACCCCGCATCACGGAGGGCGGGGCGCCGCCGGAGAGATCGGTCACGTGGTGGTCAAGCCCCACGGTCGCCTGTGCGGATGCGGACGCGAAGGGTGCGTCGAGGCCTACGCCAGCAAGACGGCGATGGAAGCCATCATCCGCGAGGAGATGGAAAAGGGTCGCGAGACGGATGTCTTCGAGATCATGGAGGACAAGGGCAAACGGAAACTGACAAGCAGCGTCATCGAAGCGGCTCTCGACGCCGAAGACCCGCTCATGGAGGAGGCCATCCAGAACGCGCAGTACTACCTCGGCATTCTGACGGCCGATCTGGTGAACGTACTGGACCCACAGGTCGTCGTATACGGCGGCGGCGTGGTCGAGCGGCTCGGGGAGTCGTTCCTAAAACCCATCCGGCGGACGGCTCGCGGGCATTACCTGCAACGGCGCGACGCGGAGCAGATTCGCATCGTCCCGGCTGCCCTCGGCGATGATGCAGGCCCGGTGGGCGCCGCCGTCGTGGCAACGCGTCATCTGCAGATGTCCGCATGAGCACGTTTCTGCACGCCGCAGAGGGAGCACTCGGGATCCGCCTGCGTTTCATTTGTGGTTTACCGTTCCGCTCATTGGCCGCGCTCTTCATGCACTGCGCTCCCATGCTTCGTGTCTTGACGCTTGCCGCCCTTTTCGCTCTCGCCCCGCTCTGGGGAGCGTGCCAGCCCTCTTCGAACGGCACGTCGGCGCCTGCTTCCTCAGCCCCGTCGGTGGCCCTGCCGGATTCGGTGCTCACGCCGCCCGATTCGACGGCGGATCGCTTTCGCCGTGCCATGACCGTTGCCGAGGAGCGGGGTCTTCGGAGCGAGCCGGTGGGGCGCATCATGCAGGTGCTCGGTCTCCAGTTCACCGGTGCACCGTACCTTGCGGGGACCCTCGACGAACCTGCGACGGAAACGCTGGTCCTTCGCTTCGACGGATTCGACTGCGTGACGTTTGTCGAATCCACTCTGGCGATGGCGCGCGGCGTGGCGCAGGGCGATGCTTCGTATGACGGCTTCGCTCGACGGATGGCGCAGCAGCGCTACCGCGACGGGCGGATGGACGGCTACTGCAGCCGAATGCACTACTTCACCGAGTGGCTGGCCGACAATGAGGACCGCGGCATCGTCCGCGACCTCTCCGACGATCTCGGCAGCCGCATCCTGCAGGACACGCTCGACTTCATGAGCACGCACCGCTCGGCGTACGACCGCTTCGCCACCAACGACAGTCTGTTTGCCTGCGTGCAGAAGATGGAAACCCGACTCCAGACCGACAGCAGGCCGGTTCATTACGTTCCACAGGATTCCATCCGTGCCGTGTACGACCGGCTCCGTGCCGGCGACATCCTGGCGTTCGTCACGTCGATCGATGGGCTCGACGTGGCTCACACCGGGCTGGTGTACAAAGGCGACGACGGATCGACCGGGGTTCTGCACGCCTCCCTGAGCGACGGCGTCGTGGTTTCCCCCGATCTTCAACGGTACGTTCAACAGATCGACGCTCAGATTGGTATTGTTGTTGCGCGCCCGCAGTCCGTGAAGTAGGGCTCTCCCACCGCCTTGGCTTTTTCATCCTCCGCCTTTCCCTATGCAGGACTTGCAACGTCTCGGTGTGTACACGAGTGGCGGCGACGCGCCCGGCATGAACGCGTGCCTGCGCGCCATCGTCCGCGCAGCCCTTTCGAGCGACATCGGCATTATGGGCATTCGTCGCGGCTACGAAGGCATGATCGAGGGAGACTTCGTCGAGATGGATCGCCGCTCCGTATCCAACATCGTGCAGACCGGCGGTACGATCTTGAAAAGCGCTCGCTCGGAAGAGTTTATGACCGAGGAGGGCCGCGCAGAAGCGGCGCAGAATCTGCAGAAATACCGGATCGATGCCCTCATCGCCATTGGCGGGGACGGCACCTTTCGCGGCGCCTCGAAGCTGCACCATGAGTACGGCTACCCCGTGATCGGGGCACCGGGAACGATCGACAACGACCTCTTCGGGACCGACACGACGATCGGCTACGACACGGCGCTCAACACGGCCATCGAAAACATCGACCGGGTGCGCGACACGGCCGACGCGCACAACCGCCTCTTTCTTGTCGAAGTGATGGGCCGCGATGCGGGCTTTATCGCTCTGAACTGCGGTATCGGCGGAGGCGCAGAGCTGGTCCTCATCCCCGAGACCATCACGGAGATGGACATGATCAAGGAGCGCATCCACTCGCTCATGTCTGCTCAGCGCCGGTCCACGATCGTCGTCGTCGCCGAGGGCGACGAACTCGGCGGCGCGCGCGGCATCGAGCAGGCGCTGCGCGACGATCCCCAGTTTTCGGACATTGACCTCCGCTCCACCATCCTCGGCCACACGCAGCGCGGCGGCTCCCCCACCGCCAGGGACCGCGTTCTTGCCAGTCGCCTTGGGGTCGCCGCCGTCGAAGCCCTTCTCGACGGACACACGAACGTGATGGTCGGCCTCGTCAACAACGAGACGAAGCTCACGCCCATGCGCAACGTGTACAGCCGCAAGAAGTCGATCGACTACGACCTTTTGAAGCTGACGCAGATCTTGAGCTGATCCCGGTTGGTCTCGCGCCCCCCTGCTCTTTCGTAACGGGACTGCGACAATCCCGAGCCGGACGGATCTCTCTCCGGCCAGTGGATTCGCACCATCTCGAACCGACCGTCCAAAACCGATCTTCCCATCATGTCCTCTCGTCCGGCCATCGGCGAAGCAGAAGGCAAGGCTGCCGACGTCGAGGCCATGTTCGACGCCATCGCCCCGCGCTACGATCTTCTGAACCGCGTCCTGAGTCTGGGCATCGACCGACACTGGCGGACGCGCGCCATCCAGTGCCTCGCCGACGACCAGCCGGCCCGCGTGCTCGACGTCGCTACGGGAACGGCGGACCTCGCCATCAAGGCCGAGCGCATGCTCCATCCCCGTACGGTCGTGGGGGTCGACCTGTCGGCCGAGATGCTCCGCTTCGGGCGCGAGAAGGTGGACCAGAAGGGTCTGTCGCCCCGCATCACCCTTGTGCAGGGCGACGCGGCGGCCCTGCCGTTCGACAAGGATGCCTTCGACGCCGCCCTCGTGGCCTTCGGTGTGCGCAACTTCGAGGACCTTGTAGGCGGCCTCCGCGGCATCAGACACGTTCTTGAACCCGGGGGGCAGCTCGTCGTACTTGAGTTCAGCTATCCGCGGGCGTTTCCCATCAAGCAGCTGTACGGCTGGTATTCCACGCACGTGTTGCCTCGCATCGGCGGCGCGCTGAGCCCCGACGCCGGCGCTTACGAGTACCTGCCCGACTCGGTGGCCGCCTTCCCCGACGGAGCCGATTTCCTGTCGCGCATGGAGGCGGCCGGCTTTACCGATCTGCGCTGGGAACCGCTGACGTTCGGGATCGCCTCGCTGTACTGCGGACGAGTCTCGCACCCGTAGCTTCGGGGGTCTGGCTTCTGAGTCCGCAGGATGATGCGCGTCGGTCCGCTCTGTCCCGTCATCTCGCGGCGACACGCCATGGAAACCCTACAGGTTATCCTCTCCGTACCCGCGTTCGACCAGGAGGCGTTGCTTGCCCTGGTCAGCGACTGGCCGCTGCACGGTGCGCTGCAGGAAAGCGATCGCGTCCTCCTCTACCTTCCGCCGCAAGCCTGGACCGACGCCCGGCACGACGCTCTCGCGCAGTGGCTCACCGCCAACGGATATGACGAGGTCCTGGAGATCCGCACCGAGCCGGCACGCAACTGGAATCGCGTCTGGGAGGAGACCATCACGCCGGTCCGCGCGGGCCAATTTCTTCTCCTGCCGTCCTGGGCGGAGGTCCCCTCTGCGCACCGCGACGCGACGGTCCTCCGAATCGACCCGAAGATGAGCTTCGGAACCGGGCACCATGCCACAACGCGGTTGATGCTCCGCTTGCTTCCCGAGGCCGTTGCACCCGGCGACCGCGTGCTGGACGTCGGGACGGGCACAGGCGTTCTGGCCATCGCCGCCGCGCAACTCGGGGCTGCCGCCGCCCTCGGGGTCGACGTGCGAGAGGCCGCCATCGAGAACGCCACCGAAAACTGCGCGCGCAATGAGGTTGCTCCTGCCGTGACGCTCCGTACCGGCTCCCTTGACGTCGTGCCCGAAACAAACTTCGACGCCATTCTCGCCAACATCACGCGCGAGGTGCTCCGCAATCTGCTTCCGGCTTTCCGAGAGAAGATGGCCCCGGGCGGCTCCCTGCTACTTTCGGGCGTCTTTGTCCGCGACCGGGACACGCTCCTTGCCACGGCCGCCGATCACGGGTTTTCACTGTACCAGGACGCGACCGAGGACGGCTGGTGGGCCGTCGTCCTCCAGACGTAGCCGGTCGCCCCGACCCCATTCCAGGCTGTCGACCGTTCTTGTGGGCGCGGTTTTCCGCTACGGTACGAAGGCGCGCCGGCAGAGCTGAGAGCCATGCTCGTGGTGCGTGTCTCTACCGGCGACGTGATTCCGGCCCGGAACCGCTTGACATTCACCACAGCATCTGTTTGGCGGACGGTCTGCAGCCTGCGACTTTGTGGATCTCGCTCCAAACGGTGCACGAAAACGGGCGGGTTGTGCGACTGGGCGACAGTGTGGACGCACGCAGGACCGTGAGCGAAACCGCACAGAACCGACGACCGTTACGAATGTCGACGCGCTTCCCAAACCCGAAGAGCCATTCCTGATGCGTCTTGCCACCATCGACATCGGAACCAACACGTCGTCGCTGCTCGTCGCCAAGGCAGACGGCTCTTCCCTGTGTCGGCTGCACGTGAGTGAGCAGTTCGTGCGCCTCGGCGAGGGCGTTGACGCGAGCGGTCGCATTGGCCGGGAGGCGCAGGAGCGTTTGCTGGAGACGCTGCGCGACCAGGTCGGAATCGCACGCGCCCACGGGGCCGGGCCCATCGTCATCGGGGCCACCAGCGCAATGCGGGATGCAGAAAACCGGACGGCGGTGATGACACGCATCCGCGAGACGCTCGGTCTTTCCGTTGAGCTGCTCACTGGCGACGAGGAGGCCGTCTGGAGCTTCGCCGCGGCCCAGGCCGCCTTCGACGACCGAACCGGCGACTGCCTCGTGGTGGACATCGGCGGGGGATCGACCGAACTCATCACCGGGCCCGCCGCGCCCACCACACCGCGCTATTTGCTGGCAGAAACCGACCGGACGAGTCTTGACGTCGGCTGCGTGCGACTGACCGAGCGCTGCTTTCCTCGGCTTCCGCCGCCGCGCGCCGCCGTTTCTGAGGCCACAAACATCATCGACGCAGCGCTGGATTCTGCCCAGTCTTTCGTGAATCCTGGCATGCCGCTGCTCGGAACAGCCGGGACGGCCACGGCCCTCGCCCTGGTGCACGCCGGTCCCGAGAGCACCCTCGCCACCCTGCCCGACGACGCGCTCGTCCTGTCCGCCGAAGCGGTCCGCAACTGGCGCGACCGCTTGCTCGCGCTCTCCGTCGACGACATCCTCGCTCTTCACCCCGAGGCCATGCCCGGCCGCGCCGACGTCTTTCCGGTCGGCATTCTTCTGCTCGACCGCATCATGCAGCGGTATCGCCTCGATCCCCTGCGGGTCAGCCCCTACGAGCTGCGCTATGGCCTCGCGCTCCGGCACTGCGCCATCCAGACCTCGTAGGCCCGTTCGTCGAGTCGAATCGCGTCGGGAGCGGAACTTCCGATCCTGCCTTCGATTTACCAAACGTGAGTGATTGCTCACTCACGATACCCTCTCGTTCTTCGACACATCCGCCAGCGACTGACCATGACCTCCGACTCCGACCGCCAAGCTCTCCTCGACGGGCTGAACACCGACCTTTCGCACGAATACCAGGCCATCTTGATGTATAACAGCTATGCCTCGATGGTCTACGGCATGCACCGGCCCACGCTCAAGCAGTTCTTTGAGGGCGAGCTTCCTGAAGAGCTCACCCACGCGCAACTCTTGGCCGACAAGATCACCGCGCTCGGCGGCACACCCACGACCGAGTCTGCCCCAATCGATCTTACCACCGAGCCCAAAGCCATGCTGGAACAGGTCCTGGAGGCCGAGGTCGAGGCCATTGAGCGCTATGTGGAACGCCGCCGGCAGGCCGAAGAGGCCGGAGAGTACGGGTTGGCCACGGAGCTCGACGACATCATTCGTGATGAGACGGAACACAAGGAGGAAACCGAGAAGCTTCTTCGCGACCTCCGCCAGAAGGCGTAGCTTCAACTCGGCATGCCTCGTTAGGAGTGGATGTGTGGAGGGGTGTACGTTCTTTCTCCTTCACGCCCCCTCCCTTCCTAAGAGACTGTCAAGGCTCATCCATTGGGTTCTGAAGCGATCTCTCAAGATTCCAGGGACGTCGCACCGAGTGAAGCCGGGGCACCTCCATGGGCCCGGCAGCCGACTCCAGGGATCTCTCGACGATACTCGAAATGGCGTGCTGTGGTTTGGGAATTTCGAGATCGCGCGTTCAACACGTAGAATGACGGTTGACGCTGTATTCGTGCTCTCCTTGTATACGTTTCTACGCCATGGCCACGCCGAAACGCGACGCCATTTGTGAGGCGGCACTCGAGTTATTTGCCGAGCAAGGCGTTGAGGCCACCACCACCCGCGAAATCGCCGAGCGGGCCGGTGCCGCTGAAGGGACGCTGTACCGTCACTTCCAGAGCAAAGACGACCTGGTGCGCTGGCTGTTCGAAACGAGCGCCGAGCAGTTTCGCGACACGCTCATCGCCACCGCCCGCGGCACCACGGCCCCCCGCGATCGGCTCCGCGCGCTGGTTCGCGGCGTCTTCGCCTTTGCCGACGAGCATCCTTCTGCCTTCGCGTACCTGCTCTCGATGCATCACACAGGCATTCTGAAGCAGGATCACGAGGCGCATCCGCCGCCGCTGCAGGTGGTTGCAAAGACCCTCGCAGATGGCATCGAGGCTGGGGCGTTTCGCGAGCTTCCCCCCGTTCTGGCCACCGGGTGGATCATCGCGATGGCCCAGCGCGCCGTTGTCTTCTTGCAGTCTGACCTCGTGGAAATGAGCCGGAAGGACGTGATCCGACAAACCGTCGACGCGGCCCTTCGCATCGTCGACGCGGAGTGCGAATTGTAGCTCACAGCGGCCCGGGGTTCCGCGGCCGTTGGTTTGCCAAATTGCAGTGACTCCACCCCGGAGACAGGAACAATGCACCTGCGGCTCAGGTGGCACTCGTCCTATTGCATCTCACGATCCGCCGACCGCTCATGTCCATATCGCGAGAAGACATCTTGCAGGCGCTTCAGAAGGTCGAGGACCCGGAGCGCGAGAAGAGCATCGTCCGGCTCGACATGGTGAAGAACTTGACCGTTGAGGACGGCCGTGTGTCGTTTACGGTGGTCGTCAAGGAGCCGGGCACCTCGTTCGCCAATCAAGTGCAGGAAGCCTGTCGCCGCGTGATTCACGAGGAGGTGGACCGTGATCTGGAGGTGGACGTGGAGCTTGACAACGAGATGATCTCGCTCGGCGGCGACATCCAGGTGGGCGACTCGAGTGGTGAGAAGCAGCCTCAGGGCGAGGGCGTGCAGAACACGATCGCTGTGGCTAGCGGCAAGGGCGGGGTCGGCAAAAGCACCGTGGCCGTTAACCTCGCGATGGCGCTTGCCGACCAGGGCTACAGTGTTGCCCTCGTCGACACCGACATCTACGGCCCGTCGGTTCCGAAGATGATGGGCATGGAGGGCGAGAAGCCACGTGTGAACGACGAGCGCAAAATCGTTCCGCTTGAAAAGCACGGCATCAAGGTGCTGTCGATGGGCTTCATGGTGGATCCTGAGAAGGCCGTCGTCTGGCGCGGGCCGATGGTCACGAAGGCCGTGCGTCAGTTCCTCGGCGACGTGAACTGGGGCGACATCGAGTATATGATTCTCGATCTGCCGCCCGGCACCGGCGACGTGCAGCTCACGATCGTGCAGACGATTCCGCTCACGGGTGCCGTCATCGTATCGACGCCGCAGGACATTGCCCTCGCTGACGCGCGCAAGGGCGACGCCATGTTCGACAACGTGGATGTGCCGGTCGTGGGCATCGTTGAAAATATGGCCTACTTCAGCCCGCCCGACCAGCCCGATCGCAAGTATTACCTCTTCGGGCGCGGCGGCGCGCAGGAATTGGCACGCGACCTCGACGTGCCGTTCCTCGGCGAGGTGCCCATCGAGCAGTCCGTGCGCGAGAGCGGTGACGCGGGCACGCCCATCGTACGCTCGGACCCGGATAGCACATCGGCGCAGGCGTTCCACCGCATCGCCGATGGCGTCGTGGAGCAGGTGGCCATCCGCAACGCTGAAATGGACCCGACCCAGAAGGTCGAAATTCTTTACCGATAGGCCGAACCCTTGGCTTCCCGATTGATCTTTTTACCGTCCCGCCCGTTTATGCAGTGGGTCGCGTTTTGAGGCGTCCCCCCAATCGCTCCTCCCAAGTTTCGCACGACGTGTCATGTCCGAATCCGTGCCTTCCAACGCCCCCGGTTCCGCACCGCATCCCAGCGACGATCCGGAGCTGCGCAACGACATCGAAGAAGCGCTCGACACGATCCGCCCGTACCTGATGGCCGACGGCGGTTCGGTACGGCTCCTCAACATCACGTCGGATTACGTCGTCGAGCTGGAGCTCCTGGGCGCCTGCGGGTCGTGTCCGATGAGCACCATGACGCTCCGGGCCGGCATCGAGCAGGCGTTGAAGCGTTCCGTGCCGGAGATCAAGCGCGTCGAGGCGGTCAACGCGACGGCCGTGACGTAAGCCCCACCTCGGGAGCTGTCGAGCCTTCGCTCGCGACGCGTACGCGCGACGTGTCGACCTGCAGACTGCTTGACCCCAAACCGGATTCCTCCGGGTTAGAGTTCTGCTGAACGCCCTGGATGGCACTGTGCCACCGGGGCGTTGCTGTATGGGTGCGCGGTTGTGGCCTCCTTCCCCATTCCGACGAAGCACGGGCCCATCTTCACTCGTCACTGCTGTCGCGGGAGGCGGCGCGCCCGCGCTGGAAGTGGAGCGTCGCCCCCAGGTCACGAAGACGATTCTCGGCGTACGAGCGCAGCCGGTCGGCGTCCGTGGCGATCGTGTCCGACGACAGGTATTTCTCGTAGTAGCGCGCGGCGACGGTCTTGTCCCGATAGTATGTGTCGTAGAGCGTCGCCAGGTAGAAGTAGAGATCCGTTCGTTCCGGCTGCAGGCGCAGCGCCGTTTGGTAGGCGCGGATCGCAGCCGGCTTGTGCCCGCGCTCGTCCTCGACGGTGGCCAGCTGCATGAAGGCGTCCAGCACGCGTCCCTGCGTCCCCGCGTCGATGGCCCGCTCGTAGTAGCGTGCGGCGAGCGACAGGCTGTCCATGCCCCGGTACGCGCTGCCCAGATAAAACGCTGAGGCGACGCTCGTCGTGTCGCGGCGGTAGGCGCGCCGCAAGTTCGGGATAGCCGCCGCGTACTGTTCGGCGCCGACCTGTGCAATCCCGAGGCGCTGATACATGACCGCCGCCGTATCGCCCTCCGCAATCGTGCGCTCAAAGGCGCCCGCAGCTTCCTCGTACCGCTTCTGCTTCGATGCCAGCATGCCCACCCGCCGCCACAGCCGTGCGGCGTGCGGACGCGCCTCGATGGCGGGCTGCAGAAGGGACGCCGCGTATTCGGGCGACTGCGTTATCTCCGTCAGTTGACTCAGGCGCAGGGCCACCTCCACATTCCCCGGCTGCCTCTGGTAAGCGGTTTGCAAATGATCGATGGCTGCCCTGAGACGCCCGAGGTTTGTGTTGCAGATGCCGAGCGCCGTGTGCAAGCGTCCGCTGTCAAGCCCCGCCTCGTGCAAGGCGGTGTAGTGCCGGCAGGCCGGCTCCCACTTTCGCTGCCGACGATACAGGTCCGCGAGTTCCCAACGCACGTCGTGCGCTGTAGAGTCGAGCGCCAGTGCCTGCCGGTATGCCTCCGCCGCGTCGTCGATGTCGTAAACCGCGTCATGATTTGCGCCCATGGCTTGCAGCAGCCGCAGGGACGGGGACTCGGTCTGCTCCCGAACACACACGAGCACCGACACGGCCTCCTCGTGCTTCCGCTGCGCCTGATACGCCTTGCCGACCCAGTAGCCAACCGTAGCATCGACAGAGTCGGTACAGATGCCATCCGCGAACCGGTCGATGACCGCCTCGTAGCGGGCTTCGCCGTACAGCGTGCGGGCCTCTGCCGCCGGGTCGGAAGCCGGCGACGCCGCCACGGAGAACGTCGTCTGCGCCGTATCTGGCGGAGGGGCAGGTTCCACAGAGACGGGCGGGTTGGACGTTCTGCAGGCCATCAGGACCAGCACCAGCGCGACGTAAAGACAGCACCGATACAGCATCGCGGTTCTCGATGGGAAGGGAATAGCGGAAGTACGATCTGGATCGCACTTTCTACGACTCCTATCGTATTAATCTGCGCGGAAAGATGCAACACGTGCCGATCCACCGAGGTTTTTGATCCACGATTTCTTTCTCCTCCTTCCCCCGTGCCCTATGCCTGAATGGACCGAAACGCCTGTCGTCACCGTCTTTCTCCGCAGCCGGGGCGAGGTGCTTCTTTTTCGCCGGAGCGAAGATGTGGGCTCGTATCCCGGACAGTGGGGCGCCGTCGCCGGACACGTGCAGAATGACGATTCGGATGCATCGGCGCTGAACGAGATCAAGGAAGAGACGCGGCTCTCCGAGAGCGACGTGTCGCTCGTGCGGCGGGGCGAGCCGTTTCTGGTCGAGGACGAAAGCCGCGAGACGCGGTGGATCGTGCATCCGTACCTGTTCGACACGAACACGCGGGCTGTCGAGACGAACTGGGAGACTGCGGAAGCCGAGTGGGTGGCCCCCACCGTAATCCTTCGGCGTGACGTGGTGCCGAAGCTGTGGACCTCGTACCGCCGCGTGGCCCCCTCGACGGTCATCATTGCCGACGACACAACGCACGGCTCGGCGACGCTTTCCATCTGGGCACTGGAGGTCCTGCGCGATCGTGCCGGCATGCTCGCCGCCACCGGTCACATCGACGCCGAGGAGACTCGTGCCCGCATCATCGACACCGCTCAACAGCTGCTCGATGCCCGTCCGTCGATGGCCGCCCTTCGCAATCGCATCCACCGGGCCATGCACGCCAGCCTTCCAGACCTGACGGCGCCGGCGGTTGCCGTCAATGCCCACGATGCCATCGGTCGCGCCCTCCAGGCCGACGCCGACACCGCCACCCATGCCGCCGAGATCGTGGCCGACCGGCGCGTACTGACGCTCTCCCGCTCGGGCACCGTGCTCGATGCGCTGCGCCGGGCCGATCCGGCCCCGTCGGTTGTCGTGGCCGCCTCACGTCCGGCCGGCGAAGGGGTCGGCGTGGCGGAGACGCTGGCTGGCGACGGGATCGACGTGACGCTCATCCCCGACGCCGCGCTTGCCACGGTTATCGCCGACGAGGTCGAGGCCGTTCTCGTCGGCGCCGACACGGTGCTGCCCTCCGGAGACGTTGTCAACAAGACCGGGACGCGCGGGGCTGCCCTGGCCGCTCTGCACGCGGATGTGCCTCTCTATGTGGCCTGCTCTACGGACAAGGTCAGCCCGTCGGCCACAGTGCACACGGAGGAAGGGCCTTCGCGCCAGGTGTACGAGGGCGCGGCAGAGCTCTCTGTGCGAAACCCAACATTTGACGTGACGCCGGCCGATCTCGTCACTGGCGGTTTCGTCACCGACCGCGACGTGCTCTCCGCCGACGGCATTGCTGCCGTCGCCGAAGACCTGGCGTCGCTCGCGGACTGGATGTAGCCTGGATTCACCACGGGTCGTGAACGGGTTGGCCGGAACCCGTGCGCGGCCGACTCGGTCCGTCAGATGCGGATGGCTACTCAGCGGCCGTGGCGACGTCGGCGAAGTTTCCCAGGGCCGTGCTGGCGGTACGGACCGCCTCCTCACACTCGCTGCCCAGGTTGTGCCGCTGCGCGACGGCGGCGGGATCCGCATAGGTAAGGCGCACGGTTCCGTCGGCGGTCTGCCAGGCGAGCATCTTCATAGGGAGGGCGATGCCCATCGTCTGACTGCACTGCATCAAGGGCGTGCCCACTTTGGGATTGCCGAAGATGACGAGAGTCGTCGGGCGGAGCTCCATGTCGACCCCGGCGGCGCCTTCAGCATGGTCGATGGTATTGAACACGGTGATGCCCTTGGCATCGAGCGCATCGGTAAGGCGTTGCACCGTCGTCGGCACGTCGTGGGCACTTTCCACGTGGACGAGGCCAGCCGACGCGGCCTGGGCGGTGCGGGTCGGGGCGGACTCGTCCTCGACATCCGTGCCGTTGGTTTCTCCCGAGGAGCAGGCGACGCCTGCCATCAGGAGTGGCGTGAGACAAAGAACGGCGAAGAGAGAAGTCGTTCGGAGAGGCATCGGTCGGGGCCGGTTAATGAGCAGCGTTGATTTACGTCGTCCCCTGTTCAAGACGGCGACGTCCGCGTTACATCTCTGCGCGTTGCGTTTCTGCACGGGCCTCGTCCCTGAAACGGCACGGGGGTGGGGAACAGCTCACACGTCGCCATCCCGTTCGGGCGGTGCGAGGAGGAGCATCGCCAGCAGGGCGCACCGCTCAAGCGTGCGAGGCACGTTGATGTGTTCGTGCTCGGCGTGAGCCCCGTCGCCCACGGCACCGAGCCCGTCGAGAGTCGCGGCGTAGGGACTGGTGTAATTGCCGTCCGAGGCGCCACCAGCGCGTCCCTCTTCCAGGTCCAGGCCGAGCGCATGGCCGTAACAGCGGGCGTACGCCCAGAGGCGCCGGTTGCGTGGCGTGCGCTCCAGCGGCGGACGCTCGATCCCTCCCGAGACGTGCAGCTCGACGTTCGAGGCATCAGCCTCCACGGCACGGATGGTCGCGTCGAGCCCCTTGGCGTCCTCCAGCGAACGCACGCGCACATCGGCGGTGAGCGATCCGTGTTTCTCATCGTGGCCGTGGCCGGCGTCGATGGTGCCGACATTGACCGACACCCCACGCTCTGGGTCGTTGAGCCGGTGCAGTTTCTGCACGAGGCGTGACAACTCCAGGGTCGCGACGTCCTCGTCAGCATTTCCGACGGCTCGCACCTCAATGGTCAACTCGCCCGAGCTCTTGCGTGCCGTCTTGATCTTTCCTTCGACCCCGAGGGCGGGCTCCATCACGTACACCCGCTGTGCTGCTTGCGCGAGCCACTCGATATACTTCCGCGAGTCGTGGCTCCCGATTTCTTCGTCGCTCGTTACGAGCACCATGGGCGTAAGGGGCGGCATGTAGCCGAGCGCGTGCAGGGCGCGCAGGGCGAACAGGATAGACGCCAGGCCGGCCTTCATGTCGAAGGTGCCGGGTCCACGGAGCGTGTCGCCGTCGCGAACGACGGGCATGCGCTCCAGGGTGCCGTGGGACCACACCGTGTCGCTGTGCCCGAGCAGAAGCTGGGCGGGGCGATGCCGCTCACGATCGGCCGGGCGTGTATAGAGGCAGCCTCCGGTGGTTGCGCCAGGCACATGCAAGACCGTATGCCCCAGGTCCTTGAATCCGCGGGCCAGAGTCCGCTGCAGGGAGGCCTGCGCATTGGGGTCGGTGGACGGGGTCTCCATCCGAGCGAGTCGGCTCACGAAGTCGACGTACGCGTCGGCGTGCCGCTGCATGTACGCCAGAACGGCGGACGGATCGGCAGGAACGCCTCTCGGCGCATCCGTCTCAATCTCGGGCACTGGAGATTCCATACGTCGGCATCGGGTGACTGCGAAAGCGTTGTGCGCGTGATGCAACGCGCCGCCCCAAGCCAACGGTTCCATACTGTCCCCGATCGACAGGCCGCTGCGCCTCCAAGGTCAGCTATTCTCGCGGACGCTCCACGAGGCGCTCAATGTCGAAGTGCGATTCCAACTCCAGCACCTCCAGGACTTCGTAGAAGATGGAGGGCGGCTCCAGAAGCGTGACGTCCAGCCCTCTCTGCTCCAGTTTATGGAGGGCCATCACGGCCTCTGTGTCGACGATGCGAGCACGCCTGAGGTCGACGCGGACCCGCGAGGCGTCTTCCACGTGGTGCATCAGGTGCCGCACTGTCATCAGGTTGAAGTCGCGCTGGCACCGTACGGTGAGAGTGCTTCCGTGTCTTTCGAGCTCCATGACAACTCCTCCAGGATATTCGACTTGAGCATAACGGCGAGATCCGAGTACACTTCGATGGCGTCGGGATCCAGTTTGACCATCGGCAGTTGCAGCCGGACGTGGTCCCGCCCGTGGTGAAAGCGAGGCATGAGCCCTGCGAAAACAAAGCCGATGTCGCGGAGCAGTTCGGTCGCAGCGGGCGTGCGGGGATCGTCGAGCGGAAGATCGACGCACGCCACCGTCATCTCCTCGTCTTCGAGGTCGGCGAGGGCCTGCTGCACCTGATCGGGAAGGTCGTGACCGGGGGTGTCCACCACGAAGACGACGTGGTTGTACATGTAGCGGATGTGAGTGTCCATCTCGGTTGTCTCTGACAGCTCGGCAATGCCGGCCGTGCCATGGCGCGGATCCTGCCGAATGACCTCCGCCCCGAGGGCGTCGTAGATGCGGTGGAGCTGATCGGCATAGGGGGCGGGCAGGTAGGCCGTCACGGTGTCGTACGGCACGAGCGGGCGAAAGTCGATCACAATGGTGATGGGCTGGGTCATCTCGTCCGACATCCCCACGAACCGTTCCTGCGGGAAAAGCCCCAGCAGGAAGGCCGTTGACATCATTCCGAAGTGCTGGTTGACGCGCTGGCTGATGTTGTGCACCGTGACGGCCTCGCCGAACACGCCGGTCAGTTCCCGTTCTTTCCCCTCGTCGATCAACGCGCGCAGCATCCGTTTCATGAGGCCGCGCCGCCGGTGCCCGATGTCGACGACGGCCTCTCCGACCTCGCCGATCTGGGAGTCGGGCTTGAGCAGAACGGCAAAGTATCCGACGGCCCGGCCCCGGTCGGTGCGCACGAGAACGCCGAACTTCTCTTCGTTCTCCAGGGCCCGCTCGATGCGGTCCGGGTAGTAGAGGTCCTCCTTGGCGTACGTGTGGCCGTAGGTGCGGTAGATGAGCTTGGCGATGTCCTCTGTGTCCTTCGGTCGCGCCTGCGAGAGCGTGTAGGACACATCGTCGCGGCTGGACTCGTCCTCGACCGGTGTGGGGTGCACCTCGGCGATGTGCTGCGACTCGATGAGCTGCACGATGCGAAACTCTTTGCCCTCCCGCCCCCGGTTGATGAACGCGAAGTCATCTACACAGTGTTTGACGACCGCAAACCCGGCCCCCTCGAAGTGCCCGTTCTCGACGGCGCGCTTCGGGTCGTACGGATGCCGGGCGGGATCGAACGGTTCTCCCCGCTCGTGAATGATGACCTCAGCCGTCGCCAGGTCGGCGCGGAAGGTGACCGTAAACGTTGCTTCTTCGCTCGGAAAGGCAAACCGCACGACATCCGTCACCAACTCGTCGACAGCCAGGGCCAGCCGCAGCGCCTTCTTGCGCGAGAGGCCGACGTTCAGGCCCCACTTGAAGGCGAAGTCGGTCGCTGGGCCGATGACGTTGGCGTGGTTGTACAGCGTAAGAGTCTGATCCATCGGGCCCTGGTCATTAGGATCATGGTGCGTGCGGGCCCCTCCGAAAAGGGGTGAAAATAGAATAAAGGCCCGACTGTTCATCCACAAGAGGGCGCCGCTCACCTTCTCTTGCCAGGAAAACTCCTACGTCGGCCTCCGACGAACCGCACGGAGCGATCCTCTGCATCTCGGAGGCTGTTTGGGTTTTGGATCGGACGACGAGAGCGGACATGGGGAAGCGAAAACCGACGCCGAGTCGAAGCTTGTCGCAGGCTGCCGGCCGAGGGAAGAATCGATGGGCGCCCGTCAAGGCCACTCGGAGCCCGAAGCACCCATCACGACAGACCTTCAGGCTTGTTGGCCGTACCGCCATGCCAGATAGGCCATCATGCCCAGACCGGTGCGTAGGGCCTCTTCGTCGACCGTAAACTGCGGCGTATGGAGTCCGTGTGTAATGCCCTTGGCTTCATTGCGCACGCCAATCGCATAGTAAGTGCCTGGGCGCTCCTGCAGGAAGTAGGCAAAGTCCTCCCCGGCAAACCAGGGACCGAGGTCCACCGTGCGCTCCTCGCCCACGTACATGCGGGCGGCCTCGCGGACAAACGACGTGCAGGCCTCATCATTGCGGAGCGCCGGGTAGCCGGTGCGCACATCCACCTCGGCGGTGGCGCCGTGGGCCTGCGCCGTGTGGGTGGCGATACGACGGATGTGATCGTGGGCCCGAAACCGCCAGTCTTCATCCATGGTGCGGAAGGTGCCCTCCAGCCGCGCGCGCTCCGGGATCACGTTGGTGGCACCGTCGGCGATCAGTCGGCCGATGGTGAACACGGTGGGCACTTCGGGCGGGGCGTGCCGGCTCGCTACCGCCTGCAGCGCACTCACGATCTGACTGGCGACGTACGTGGCGTCGGTGGCCAGTTCGTGCGGCGCGCCGGCGTGTCCGCCCTCGCCTTGCACGGTGATGTGGACCTCGTCGGCCGAGGCCATGAACATGCCGCCGCGCACGCCGATGGTGCCTGCCGGGAGGTCGGGCCGCACGTGCTGGCCAAATACGGCATCGACGTCCGGCGTCCCGTTCGCCTTCAGAACCCCCTCCTCGATCATAAACTTGGCGCCGCCCGGGATTCGCTCCTCGCTGGGCTGGAAGCAAAAGCGAACCGTGCCGTGCACCGCGTCGCGCAGCTCCGCCAGAATCATAGCCGTTCCCAGCAGCGAAGCCGTGTGCATGTCGTGTCCGCACGCATGCATCGTTCCTTCGTTCTCGGACGCAAAGTCCAGTCCTGTCTCTTCGTGGATCGGGAGCGCGTCCATGTCCGCCCGAAGAAGCAGCGTCGGGCCGGGCTCTTCGCCTCGGAGTGTGCCGAGGACCCCGGTCTCGTAGACGCCCGTGCGCACCTCCAAGTCAAGATCGCGCAGCGTGTCGGCGACGAGGGCGGCCGTCTCGTGCTCCTCCAGCGCGAGCTCCGGATTGCGATGAATCGTGCGGCGGAGATCGACGACGTCGGCGTGGTAGTCGTCGGCGAGGGAGCAAATCGTGTCGAGCATGGGGGGAGGGGAATGGAGGAAAGGGAGCGTGGGAGAGAGGGAGCATGGCGGAACGGAAGAACAGGCAGACCATGAGCATTTGTCTCTTCCTTTCTCCCATTCCCCCTCTCCTATACCAGGCGTCGGCGCTTGTTTAGGTATTTCATCAGCGCCGTGGCGTACGACTCGTTCGTGTCGAGTTCCGCAAAGTCAATGTCGTGCTCCAGACAGCGACGGCGGAAGTCGTCGGTAAAGTGCTCGACAGCCTCGGTGTAGTGCTCGCGGAGCTGGGCGGGCTGAAGGCTCACTTCCTCGCCGGTTTCGACATCGCGGAAGAGCATCGGCCGGTCGGGAAAGCGGAACTGGCGCTCGGTCTGCCCCTCCAGCACGTGGAAGACGATAACCTCATGCTGGCGGTGCCGCAAATGCCGGAGTGCCCGCAGTAGGTCGTCGTGGTGCGCGATGTTTTCGAACAGATCGGTGATGACCACGACGAGCGACCGCCGCCCGATGCGCTCGGCCACCTCGCTCAGCGCCGAAGCCGCGCTCGTCCGCCGCCCCGACGTCTCGGTATCGTTCAGGTGCTCCAGCGTCACGAGCAGCTGGCGCAAGTACCCGGGCGTGGCCTTCGGTCGGCGCACGGTATGCACGGCTTCATCGAACGCAATGAGGCCCGTGGCGTCGCGCTGCTTCAGCATAAGGTTGTGCAGCGCCGCGGCCAGAAACGAGCCGTACTCCAGTTTCGAGACCGGCCCCTCGCCCTGGTAGTGCATGGAGGGCGAGGTGTCGAGCACGATGTGCTGCCGCAGGTTCGTCTCCTCCTCGTACTGCTTGATGTAGAAGCGATCCGTCTTGGCGTACACCTTCCAATCGACGTGCCGGAGCTCGTCGCCGGGGTTGTACGGGCGATGCTCTGCAAACTCGACGGAGAAGCCGTGGTACGGCGAGCGGTGCATGCCCGTGATGAATCCTTCGACAATGAGCCGGGCCCGCAGCTCCATGGTGGAGAGCTGGGCCACGGCCGCCGGGTCGAGGAAGCGAAGCGCGGAGTCGGTGTCGGGCATGGTGGCGGATGGGCGTGAGGGCGTGAGGGCGTGAGGGCGTGAGGGCGTGAGGGCGTGAGGGCGTG
>CAYFSC010000001.1:46093-52452 GCA_964345695.1 uncultured Rhodothermales bacterium
GGGCGTGAGGGCGTGAGGGCGTGAGGGCGTGAGGGCGTGAGGGCGTGAGGGCGTGGCGAACGGGGAGACGCAATGCACAGGTTCCCGGTTGATGCGGTCGGCACCGGGTGCATCGCCCGGGCGATCGCTCCTCCTCGCATCGCGACCCCTGGCCTTCATGCCGAAGGGGTTGAGTGGACAAGAGGGCGAATACCGGTCATCAACCGTCGTGCGCGGGGACCCGTCTTCGTATCCTTCTCTCCTCCACTCTTCCTTTCTTCCTCTCCCCCCTGCCTCCGGAGCGTCTACAGCGTCCAACGCTTCTGGCGAGACGTAGAAACTCGCCCTGACTTCGCACGATCGGCTGGTGCACGTTAGAAAGTTTCAGTCACATTCCGTTCCTTTTCATTGACGAAGGGCGAATGGCGACTTGACATTCGCGATCCAACATTTGCATCTCGCAACCTTCATTTGCCTCATGGAGCCGGACGATCGCATCAAAGCCCAACTGATGACGGAACGCGATCTCGGGCGCACGCTCGACCGGATGGCCCAGCAGATTCTTGAGCTCATCGACCCGGAGTCCGACGGCACCGAGACGCACGCGCTCGTGGGTCTGCAGACGCGCGGCGTGCACCTGGCCCATCGTCTGCAGCAGCGCATTGACGATCAGCAGGGCGTCACAATTCCGCACGGCGCGCTCGACGTCACCATGTACCGCGACGACGTGCGCCTGCGCCGGACCCAGCCGCAGATCCGCACCACGCGCATCCCGTTCGACATTACCGATCGCCACCTGATCCTGGTGGACGACGTGGCCTTCACGGGACGTACGGGGCGAGCCGCGCTCGACGCCCTGATGGACATGGGGCGCCCTGCCTCCGTCCATTTTCTCGTCATCATCGACCGCGGCCACCGCGAACTGCCCATCGCCGCCGACATCGTCGGGCGCTCGGTGCCGACCCTGCCGGGCGAGGAGGTCCGCGTGCGGCTGGATGAAATCGACGAGCGCGAAGGCGTATGGCTCGTCGAAACCCCTCGCCCTCGCTCTGGAGATCGCTCTCCCCGTGTCCGGTAATCCGCCACGCCTGTTGATCTCGGAACCCGGAACTCAAAACCCGGAACTGACTGCATGGCTGAACTTCCCTCTTCGCCTTCAACGGCTGGCATCGAACGACTGGAGCATCGCCACCTGCTGGATCTCTCGACCTACAGCGCCGACGAGATCCGCCTGATTTTGGAGACGGCCCGCGAGTTTCGATCGGTGCTGGACCGTCCCATCAAGCAAGTGCCGACGCTGCAGGGTACGACGGTGGCCAACATGTTCTTCGAGCCGTCGACGCGGACGAAACTCTCGTTTGGACTCGCCGCCGGACGCCTCTCGGCGGAGACGGTGAGCTTCTCGAAGTCGGGCTCGTCCGTCAAGAAGGGCGAGACGTTGAAGGACACCGCGCAGAACATCGAGGCGATGAAGGTGGACATGGTCGTGCTCCGCCACAGTTCGCCGGGCGCGCCGCACTTCCTCTCGCGCGTCACCGACAGCGTTCTCATCAACGCCGGCGACGGGGCTCACGCGCACCCCACGCAGGCGCTGCTCGACATCCTCACGATGGCCGAGAATGTCGGCACGTTCGAGGGCCTCAACGTGTCAATTATCGGCGACATCACGCACAGCCGCGTGGCGCGCTCCAACATCCAGGGCCTGCTCACGCTCGGCGCGAACGTCACCGTCTGCGGCCCGAAGACGATGATCCCCGTCCACATGGAAGACGTGCTCGGCCCCGGCTCGGTGCGCGTCACCCACGACTTGGACGTGGCCCTCGACGCGTGCGACATCGCGATGGCGCTCCGCATCCAGATGGAGCGGCAGGACGAAGGGCTCTTTCCCTCGATCCGTGAGTACCACATGCGCTTCGGCATCACGCTGGAGCACCTGCAGCGCCACCCGGATCTGCTGATCATGCACCCGGGTCCGGTGAACCGCGGCGTCGAGCTCGCCCACGAGGTCGTCGACCACGAGCGGTCGATCATCCTCAGCCAGGTCACGAACGGCGTCGCCCTGCGCATGGCCGTGCTGTACCTGCTCGCGCCGGGACGGGAGTGAGTTCGGCGTTCCGAGTTCGGAGTTCGGAGAGGAGTCGCGTCTTTCTTCAGTATCTCACCATGAGCGATGAGCTTTCGAGACTGGTGCGAATGGGCGAAGGGAAACACGACGGATCCTCCATCCAACGAGGAGGAGACGTGGAGGCGTGTAGCGCGCTACGCAGAATCAGACGCGCGCTACGAGAATCCGAATGAACAGCCCGATGCCTACCGCGACGAGATCGGCAATCGGTTTCCGGACACGAAGGATCAGTTCACCACGGTGTGCCGGAATCATCAGCTCTGCGGGGCCAAGGTCGGAGGAGAGGTCCCGCTCTTTCTCTCGCGGTGCGTTCGGCGGCGGTCCCTGAAAACCCATCTCAAGCAACGCCTGGAGGAGGTGGAGCGGGGAGGGGTAAACTTCAGCGGGACGGCCGTAGAGAATCACGACGTGGAGCTCCAATCCGTCCCCGCCGACTTCTGGGTTCAGGCCGATGACGTCCTGCCGGATCCGATGAACGACACCCTCCACCTCGCGCACTTCAAGTCGAACCGCGTGTTTGCCACCCTCGCAGAGGATGACAAGGAGCCGCCGGGCGACCACTCACCCGGATTCTTCCAGCGGCTCCGTACCGTGCAGCGGCCGGGATGGTCTCTCGCAGCGGAAGCGGAAGATCGGCTCGCTCTCGCACCCGCTCCGAGCACGGGAGAAGAGTACCTCTTTCTCTATTACGACGCATCTTCGTATCCCACATTTCGTTATCCTGTCCCACCAGACGCTGAATTCTGGCCGCTTTTCCGCCCGATCGAGCGGACGGACACGGCCGGGTTTGGCCGCACGTGTCCCGGCGGGCTGCCCTGCAACGAGGAACGGGCAGAAGCCGAACTCGTGCACGCAAACCAGCCTCCGACCTCTTCCGACCGGATTTGGATGCGGTCGCTCGGAACCGTCAACCGGACGTAGACCATGGAAACGACAGCAGAAGACACGCAGCAAGCCCTTCAGGCCTCCCTGTCCCGACTGTTGAACACCGATGGCTCGTGGAATCGGTCGGCGATCGAGGCGCTGGACGCAGGCATGTGGGAAGAATGGATTCGGTGTCGCCTCGAAGGACGGGATCCCCGATTCGGGTACGGCCGCGACGACCACGCCAGGCATCCGGGGAACCTGTTCCGTCACCTCTTCGACACGTTCGACTCAATCGACACGACAAACGCGGCTCGAGGGCTCGCCCGGTATTTGGACGCCCTCGACCCGTCGGCAGAACCCGGTACGCGGCTGCTGGAAGCCACCGATCTCGTGCTCCACGTCCGTCCCCGGCATACGCCGGCGCGCGACGATTTGCGGGAAATCTTGCAGGAATGGATTTCCCAATCGCTCCTTCTGGACCGAACGGACGACACCGTCGCTCCCGCAACGCTTCACCGAAAAGCGCTGTTTGCCCTGGCCGCTCTCCAGTATCCCGGCGGACACAGTCCCCACGGCGAGCCAAACGATGAGTGCGACATCGAGACGTTTCGAGATTGGATCGACGATCCCGATGTCGCAGAAGCCGCCTTCAGCGGACTGTGCCTCACCCTTCCGTCGACGCCCCCACCCGGCACCGTCCACGAATTTCTGGAGCTGTGCGACCAGGAAGGCATTCGCCCTCAACATCCATTGGAGACGCTGGTCATCAATCGCGCGAACCGAAATGAGATCCGTCGCTACCTGTGGGAGGAGGTCCACCGTGGCGAGAATCCCGAGACGCGGTGGAACCAACTCCAGGAGTGGCTTCGCGACGCGTTCTACCTCCCGTCGTACGCGCTCATGGAAAAGCGGCGTGACGACGGATTTGGAACGGTCGCGAACGGCAACGGAGGCGAGATGTCCTTCCGCTCCGAGGGAAAAGGGCCGACCTGGCGCAGCAGCTACGAGGACGTTCGAGAGCCTAAGCCTGTCCTCCAACCGGCCTGACCCCCGTTGCCGCCATGGAACCGCCCTACTCGATTGCGTTTCCGGAGCCGTCCGGCCCTCCGCAGCTCACCACGTTCTACTCCTTCAAGGGGGGCGTCGGACGGACGCAGTCCCTGCACAACGTGGGCGCTCGGCTCGCCGCGCTGCGCCGTAAGGTGCTGATGGTGGACGTCGACCTGGAAGCTCCCGGACTCAGTATCGGAGCCCTTCCGGATCGGGTGCGGACGTCGAAAGACGGATTTGCCGAAATTGCCTCCGACCTGCTCTTCGAGCTGGACGTCGTACTCGACGAGGATCCAGACTTCTTTGCCGATGTCATCCAGACGTATCGGTCGCGGATCGACGGCGCGCTGCACGTCGTCGACGTGCCGATTGAGCCGCGGAACGCCGACCTGGCCGACCGCCTCCGGGAGAGGATGAACGTCACGAACCTCCCCACGGGCTCCCTCGCCTTGCTGACCACCGGCCGAATTGATCCCGACTATCCGCAGAAGATGATCGACGTGCGGATCGACGACGCCTTCGAACACACGTTGACCGATAAGCAGCAAGCTCGTCTTCCTCATTTCCTTGCAGCAGCCGGTCTTCCCACACTTCCAGGTACCCCAGACACTCTCGGGCTCGTCTTCACCGCCGTTCTGCGTCACCTGCTCCGCGGGGCCACCGACCCGTCCACCGGCGATGCATTCCAGCACGTCCTCATCGACTCCCGCTCCGGACTCGCGGATGTCGGCGGACTCTGCCTCCGTGGCCTGCCGGATACGCGCGTTGTTCTCTCTGGGCTGAACAGGCAAAACCTGGAAGGCACCCGGATGGTGCTGGAGACACTCTCCGCCGAGGACCGGGAAGACGACCACCTCACCGTCGTCTTCAGTCCCGTCCCCGAGGGCGAAGTGGAGCTCCTGGAGACTCGGCTCTCCGACGCAAAAGAAACGCTCGACGTCGATGACGAGCAGATCCACCTCCTGCATTACCACCCCCGGATTGCCCTGACGGAGGATCCCTTCGCCGAGCCGATCCACGAGCACACGCGCATCTACGACGAGTACGAGGCCCTCACGGACCGCCTCCTCGCCCTCACGCAAAGCGACGCTCGCACGCTCGTCTCCGACGCCCTTGACCGCTTTAGAGACGCCGGCGCGGAAGCTGATGATGAGAACCGCTATGAACGACTCGTCTCTGCACTCATTCCCGCAGCGTTTCTCGACGACGATCACGTCGAGTCTGTTGTTGACGGCCTCTGCTCGCAAATGAAGCGGACCGGACCGTACGAGCCGGAAGCTCTCGTCTTGTTTGACCTGTGGACAGCGCTTTCGCCGAAGGACATACGCGTTCTTGGGACGACTGCGAACTACTATTGTGCAGTTGGGAGCGAGAACGCCTCTCAACGCGAAGGAAACGAGGCCTTCGCCTTCTTCCAACGCGGATTTACCTTTTATCAGCGCATCGTTGACCGGAATCCCAAAGAAGAACGGACCTGGTACAACTGGGGCACGCATCTCGCCGATCTCGCCGGGATCGTGCAGACCGACGACCCCGACCGCGCCGAATCGCTCTACCGAAAGGCCTTCGATAAGTACGGCCGCGCCGTCGACTACAAGCCCGAAAAGCACGAGGCCTGGTCCAACTGGGGCACCGGCCTCGCCGATCTCGCCCAACTTGTGCAGACCGACGACCCCGGCCGCGCCGAATCCCTCTATCGCGAGGCCTTCGACAAGTACGAGCGCGCCGTCGATCACAAGCCCGACCTGCACGAGGCGTGGGGAAACTGGGGAGTCACTCTGGTTCGGTGGGGACGCCTCTGTCGATCGTCCGGTGATGTGGATCAAGCTGATGCGGCGCTAACGGCAGCAATTCGCAAACTTCGAAAGTCGCTGGACCATGGTGGAGGCTCAGAAGCGCTGTTCTGGCTCATCGTTGCCCATGCGGAGCGCGTTCAAAACGGAGATCTCGTCACTGCGGCAGAGTTGTTAAAATCGCTGCCTGACAATTCTCCGCGGCTCATCTACGCCTTCGACGCGGAAGACGCAGCCGTCGTCCGGGAGCAGCCGGAATTGCGTGCTATCCTGGACCGGTACCGCGAGCAGATCGATGCGCGGACGGAGCTTTCGGAGGATGCCGGCGATCTCGGTTCACCGGACAGTGAAGAGCTGGACGAGTCGGTAAAGATTGATGTTGAGCGTGCCATCAACTCCCTCCCCGACCGTGAGGCGGAAATTACGCGTCTCTACTTCGGTATTGGTCGTGAGCATCCGCTGACGCTCGAAGAGATTGGCAAACGGTTTGACCTTTCGCGGGACACGGTCCACCAGATCAAGGAGAGAGCACTCCGCATGCTTCG
>CAYFSC010000002.1:0-28055 GCA_964345695.1 uncultured Rhodothermales bacterium
TTGGTGTACACCAGCGCTTCGCCGACACGCACAGACGTCCGCGTCAGCTTCCGATCTTGCATCACCACCCCGCCGGCTGCCATAAGCCCGGCCGTGCCCAGCAGAAACCGGTCGGGACCGATGCGGTCGTAGAAGCGGCCCGGGCCTGCGAGCGGTCCGGTGTAGGGCGATCCCGTACCGTGGCCCACATCGTCGCTCAGATACACGCTCGTCTCACGATCGACCTCGATCACCAGGCCCGCGAGCAGCGCCGAAGCCCCAAGCATCTCCCATCCGTCACCGCGAGAGAGGCGCAGCGGGGCCGAGACGAGAGACAGCGCATCGCGTCCCATCGAAGCGAAGGAGGGCACCCAGGGTCCCGGATCCTGCAGAGGCTCCGTCGACGCGCGCAGCGGGGCGGGGGACTGCAGCGAGTGAGGCGTCTCCAGCTCCGGCCCCGGTTCGTCCTGCGCGTAGACCGAGCGGGGCTCTACGGCAGCCATCGCCACGCACAGCCAGCACAGGAGAGTGCAGAGACACGTACAACGACACGGTAGGGACGGAAACGCAGCGGTAGAGGAGGCGGGGGCTTCCTGAGAAGGACAGGGTGGAACCATGCGGGCAAAGAGCGGAGGTGACCAGGAGTTCAGCGTGCGTAGAGTCCGACGCAGGAGGGGACAAAAACCCGCTTCTATTACGCGACGATTAACACGATCCAGTCCATGACGTTTCGAACGAAGGCCGTGCGTTACACGGGTTCTGCCTCCGAGGCCACCCGGTCTTCGAAATTGCGGAAGATCGTCTTGACCACCTGGGCCTCTTGCACGTTTTCGGTCGTACACGTTTGGAGGGCCCGCTGAATGTCGCGCGCCGGGAGGTCCTTGCTCTCGATCATGGCCTCAGCCGTGCGCAGGTCGTACTCCGGGTGGAACTGAGTCGTCCATACGTTGCCCTGCCGGAGGGATTGGATGCCGGTCTCATTCTCTGCGAGCACCGTGGCCTTCGGAGGCACCTCTACGACGTGGTCCGAGTGCGTCGCAAACGCCGTAAACGGGCTGGGGAGGCCGTCAAACAGCGGATCGTCGGCGACCTGATGAATCTCGGTGTAGCCGAGCTCGTAGTCGCCGCCCTCGACGCTTCCGCCGAGCACCTCGGCCACCAGCTGATGGCCCCAGCATACGCCCAGGATGGGCAGATCGGCCGCGATGGCGCTGCGCGTCCAGGTCGCGAGTTCGGCAATCCAGGGACGGTCGTGATACACCGACGACTGCGAGCCGCTGATCACGACCGCGTCGAACGGTGGGGCCATGCTGGCCTCCGCCGGTGGGGCCGTCTCGGGATCGGCCACGGGCGGAGGGATCTCGCCCTCGTTGGCGTTGAAGACCGACAACGTTGCACGAAGCTCCCGCCGGAAGTTGCGCTCGGCGTGCGGCGTGCCGAGGGAAGCGTCGATCAGCGCGATGTGCATGGGAAACAGAGGCTGATTTCTGATCACAAGTGCTCGTTCCGCACCGACGATTCCGGGCGACGTTCCAACCCTCCCGGGGCGCGTTAAACGATTGAAACGTCGGCTGCGGGCCGTCTGCCGCGATGGGCGTGCCGCCCTGCTATGCGGCGCCGTTGCCCTTGAGCGCAACGCTGTCCTCGCCGAACAAACGCTGCGCGCCTTTCATGAACTCGGCGGTTGGCTCGATAACATACTTGCGGCTGCGGAGGCGCTCGCGCGTGGGGAGCTCGGGCGCTTGGACGTCGAAGTAGAGCGTACAGTTGCCCCGGTTGCGCTCGCACAGCGCCTTCAGTTTCTGCATGTGCTCGGGCAGGGTGGTATCGAGATTAACGTTGAGCACCACCTCGTCGACCATCTGTTCGCGCACCTTCCACATCGGGTGCACGTCCTGCACAATGACCTTCACGGTGCCGCCGCGCACTTGCACGCGGCCTTTCACCAGCACCACCTCGTCGACCTGCAGGTACGCCTGGATGCGGTCAAACACGGACGAGAAGACAACAAGTTCGCCTTGCCCGGTGAAGTCCTCAATCTGGGCGAACGCCATCGGCTTGCCGCGCCTGTCGCGCGTGGTGCTGATCTCGGTGAGGATGCCGCAGAAGGTGCGCACGGGACCGCTGTTGCGACCATTGCCTCCCGCATTTTCGATGGCCTTCTCCAGCGCCTCGGCCTCCCCGAAGTGCGCGCTCGCGAAGGCCTCGGCCTCGGCGCTGTACTGGTCGAGGGGATGGCCGGAGACGTAGAAGCCCAGCACCTCGTGTTCGGCCTTCAACTGCTTCGACGTGGGCCACGGATCCACGCGCGGCAGGGTCGGATCCATCTCGCCGAAGCCGCTCTCGGCGTCCCCGAACATGTTCGTCTGGTTCCGCATCTGCTCGGTCTGGTACCGCTGGCCCTCCTTCACGGCCATATCGGCCGCCTCGATGAGCTGCCCGCGGTGCCCTTCGAGCTCGTCGAGCGCGCCGGACTGCGCAAGGGCTTCCAGCGTCCGCTTGCCGACCGTGCTGAGGTCTACCGTCTTCGTGACGTCGAAGATCGTCTCGAACGGTCCCTCCTCCTCGCGCGTCTCGATGATGGCCTCGATGGCGTCCGTCCCCGCGTTCTTGACGGCCCCCATGCCGAAGCGCACCGCTCCGTTCTCCACCGTGAAGTACGTCTTGCTCCTGTTGATGGACGGCGGCAGCACCTCGATGCCCATGTGCCGCGCCTCCTCGAGCACGACGCTGAGCTTGTCGTTGTTGCCCATCTCGTTCGTCATCGCCGCCGCCATGAATTCGGGCGGATAGTGCGCCTTCAGGTAGGCCGTCTGGTAGGCGACGACGGAGTAGGCCGCAGCGTGTGAACGGTTGAACCCGTATCCGGCAAACTTCGCCATGAGGTTCCATACGTCCTCGATCACGTCCTCGTCCACATCTTGCGATTTCGCCCCCTCGACGAACTCCCCCTTCATCCGGTTCATGATCTTCTCCTTCTTCTTCCCCATCGAATTGTGGATCACCACATCCGATGCGACGAAGTTTGCATGCGGCGGGACAGCCAGATCGTACACCTCGTGCTCGCCGACGGGGGTGATGTCGACGATCGGATCCCAGAGCACCTCTCCGCTGGCAATGTCAACCAACGTTTGACTGTCGAAGGCGTGGCCCAGTGCCTCTACCCGATGGCGGCTGAGCTTGCGAGTCGGGTTCTTGAAGTTCAGGCCTGAGGAGAGGTGGCTCCCCTGGATTCCAACGCGTTCGCCGCCTTCTCGCCACGAACGTCCACTGGCGTATTTGGCCCGACGGACCTCGTGTGTCACCGCGGCGGGGACGTTGTAAATCGACTGATTGCGGGAGCGGGCGTCCGCCTTCGCACGCAGGACCTGCACCGCGTCCTTCTTCGAGCCTACGAGGTGCGGCCCGACCCCGTCTGCGAAGCGAAGGATGTCCTGCTGGTCGGTGATGATGAGTTCGTAGTTGTCCCGATGTGTGGTCGCACGGCGACGGCGAACCGTGGGGATGCCCAGGCGGAGCAGCAGATGCGCCACGTCGTCGAGGAGAGAGGGGCTCGACGAACTGTAGGAGATGCGCGTCTTCTCGATGGATCCGTCGCTGCTGAACAGCCGACCGGCGAAGAGCGCGAGCGATGTGGCATCGTAGCGGAAGACCTCGCGCGGGACGTGCTTTTCCTCCGCATGGCCGACCATACCGGCCGCACGCACAAGATCGGTGATCGGATTCGTTCCGCGTTCCGGTCCCCGTGCCGTGATGGTTTGGACGTCGGTGGTAGGATGATCGTAGCTCCGCGTCTGGCCTCCGAGCGCAGCGACAGATGCTTCGTACTCTTCAAGAATGGACGGGTCGCTGTTGTAGAAACGAGCGACGGCGCGCCCTTGACCTCCCATGGTTTGCCCGTCTCCGAGAAGATAGGCCAGCACCTTCACGCGAGCGGGATGGGGCGTCTCTGTACCGTGCGCGGGAAGGGTGGATGGGACAGCGACCGCATCCCCTTCGCTCAGGTCGGACAGATGCGCCCAGCCGTCCACGGTCCGCAGCGGGTGGTTCTCCGTCAGTTTGATCGTGCGCCCGCTGCGCGTCGTGACCTTGTACACCGGCTTCCGACCGTTGTGAAGCCGCTCCTCGACCGTCGTTTCCGTGAGTTGATAATTGTCATCCAAGGTCAGAATCGACATGCCGGGCTCTACGCGATCCACACGAATCCGCTCTCCCGTGTCGGCGTCCACGACGAGCGTGTCGCCGGTGACGCAGCGGCGAAGAATGTCCGCCTTGCCGAGCGAGAAGCCCCCCATTTCCTGCGCCATCTGCATGACCTGCTCCTGGTAGACGGGAATGCCGTACGTCGGCTCCAGGATGTCCTCCAGCATGGGGTGCGGATACTCGACCTCCTCCTCGCCGTGTTTGCGGGCGATGTAGGTCGGGATGTTCTCCATCGGCCCCGGGCGGTACAGGGCGTTCATGGCGATGAGGTCGTTGATCTCCGTCGGCTTCAGCTTGCGGAGCCACTCGCGCATGCCGGTCGACTCAAACTGGAAGATCGACACCGTGTCGCCGCGCTGGAAGAGCTCGTACGTCTTCTCGTCGTCGAGCGGGATGTCCTGGATGTCGATCTCCTCGCCGTCGTTCTCCTCGATGAGGCGGAGCGTATCGTTGATGACGGTCAGCGTCTTGAGCCCGAGGAAGTCCATCTTCAAGAGCCCAAACTTCTCGACCCAGTCGCCGTCGTACTGCGTCGTGATGACCTTTTCGCCCTTTGACTTCGAGACGGACACCGGCACGTAGTCGCTCACCGTACCCGGTGCGATGATCACGCCGGCGGCGTGGACGCCCGTATGACGCACCGAGCCTTCCAGCACCTCCGCGCGCTTCATCATGCGGCGAATCTCCGGATCGTCGGCGTCTTTGAGTTTGCGAAACTCGGGATTTTTCTCTTTGGCCTCGTCGAGGTCGACGCCCGGCCCGTCGGGAATCATCTTGGCGATGCGGTCGGCCTCGTCGAGCGGGATGTCGAGCACGCGCGCCACGTCGCGGACGACCGTCTTGGCGCCCATCGTCCCGAAGGTGATGATCTGGCACACGTTCTCCCGCCCGTACTTTTCGACGACATAGTCGATCACCTTCGAGCGCCCACGGTCGTCGAAGTCAATGTCGATGTCGGGCATCGAGACGCGCTCCGGATTCAGGAAGCGCTCAAACAGCAGGTCGTACTCCAGCGGATCCACGTTGGTGATGCCCAGGCAGTAGCTCACGCACGATCCGGCGGCGGAGCCGCGACCCGGGCCCACGCGCACGTCGAGCTCCCGCGCGGCCTCCGTGAAGTCCTGCACAATGAGGAAGTAGCCGCTGTACTCCATCTCCTGGATGATGCCGAGCTCGTGGTTGAGCCGGTCCACCACCTCCTGCCTCAGCGGTTCGCCGTAGCGCTTCTTGGCGCGCTTAAACGTGAGATGCCGCAGGTAGTCATCCATCCCGTCGAAGTCGTCCGGGATGGGGTAGTGCGGCATCAGGAGATCCGGCATCGGGAGCTCGAAGTCGCACTTGTCGGCGATCGCCTGCGTGTTGACGAGCGCATCCCGCTGAAACGCCTTCGGCAGCCCCGTGAGCGCCTCCGTCATCTCCTCGGCGCCCTTCAGGTAAAACTGGTCGTTCGAGAAGCGCATCCGGTTCGGATCGTTCAGGTCCTTGCCGGTCTGCAGGCAGAGGAGAAGATCCTGCGCTTTCGCGTCACCCTGGTCGACGTAGTGGACGTCGTTCGTGGCGATCACCTCCACGTCGTAGTCGTCCGCCCACCGCAGCAGCACCTCGTTGCAGGTCTGCTGGTCGTCGATGTCGTGGTCCTGGATCTCGATGTAGTAGTCGTCGCCGAAAAGGTCCAGGAACGTCTCGAAGATCTGCCGGGCGCGTTCTTCCCCCTGGTTGAGGATCGCCTGATTGATCCAGCTCTGCAGGCAGCAGGTGGTCGCGACAAGCCCCTCGTGGTGCTCGCGCAGCAGGTCGAGGTCGATGCGAGGCTTGTAGTAGAATCCCTGCGTGAAGGAGGTCGACGACAGCTTCATCAGGTTCTGATAGCCGGTCTCGTCCTTCGCCAGCAAGACCTGATGGTACCGGGTGCGGTCCTGTTTGTCGTCGATGCCGCTCGGCGTCAGATAAAACTCGCAGCCGATGATGGGCTGCACGCCCTTATCCTGCGCCGTGGTGTAGAACTCGGGGACGCCGTACAGATTGCCGTGGTCGGTGATGGCGACGGCGGGAATCTCTTTTTGCTGCGCCCGCTCCAGCATCGTGTCGATGCCGGCGGCGCCGTCGAGAAGGGAGTACTGCGTGTGGCAGTGGAGGTGGCAAAAATCCATGCGGTGTCGCGGTTCGAGTTCGGCGGTTCGCGTTCCGAGAGGGGAACCTCGTGAGGACGTCCTCAACCAACGACCGCTGCGTCAGTCCGTCAAGGGGAGGTGCATGGATTGTGGATAAGGATCGGTAAGGACCCCGGCAGGACCGCTCAATGCTCGTGCTTGGCCGATCGTGTCATGAGGCGACGCACGATCTCGTCCGGGCGTGCGCCTTCAAACAAAATGGACCGTATCGCCTCCGTGATGGGCATCTCGATGCCGTGCCGCTCGGCCAGGTCGGCGACCGATCGGGTGGTGCGCACGCCCTCGGCCACCATCTCCATCTCGTCGACGACCTCGCCCAGCGTCTTGCCGGTCCCAATCTGCTCGCCGAGAAATCGGTTGCGGCTGTACTCGCTCATGCATGTCACGACCAGATCGCCGATGCCGGCCAGTCCTGCAAACGTTTGTTTGTCGGCCCCGAGCGCACAGCCGAGACGACGGATCTCGGCAATGCCGCGCGTAACCAGCGCCGCCTTCGCGTTGTCGCCGTAGCCTACCCCGTCGCAGATGCCCGCCGCAATGGCCAGCACGTTCTTGGCCGATCCGGCAATTTCGACGCCCACGACGTCCGTGTTCAGATACACGCGGAGGCGCTCGGTCATGAACGACTCCTGGATGTGTTGGGCGTGCGACTGGGAGGGGGCTGTAGCAACGACCGTGGTAGGGCGTCCCTCCGCGACTTCCTCGGCGTGGCTCGGTCCGGACAGGGCGCCGATCTGTTCGTCGGGCACGACATCGAACACGTCGCTCAGCACCTGCGACATCGTCAGCAGCGTGTCGTTCTCGATGCCCTTCGAAAGGGAGACGAGCGTGACCGCGTCGTGCGCGTACGGCGTCAGGGCCTCCGCGCGATCGCGCAGTTTTTGAGATGGAACGGCCACGCCCCAGATGTCGGACGCTTCGGCTGCGGTCTGCAGGTCGGTCGTGATGCGAACGGACGAGGGAATCAGCAGCTCCGGCAGATACGTCGGGTTATGAGACGTGCGACGGATTTCCTCCACAACCTCTGGGCGGCGTGCCCAAAGCGTTACGTCTCGGCCCGCGGAGGCAAGGTGAACCGACAGCGCAGTGCCCCAACTGCCGGCTCCAAATAGGGTGATAGACGGCATGGGTGTAGGGAAATTGGAACGTAGGCAACGGTATGTTGCAAGTAAACTTTAGCTACAACATATATTTCCAAAAACCAATCAATAGAGGTAAACAAAACAATATGAATAGGGAAAGCCTACGAGTCCAGAACCTCCATCTGATACTGCTTCGGGGTGATGCCCTCGTGGCCCTTGAATGTGTCGATAAAGTGACTCGTGCTACTGAAGCCGAGCGCGTGGCTCACGCTGGTAACGGTGCTTTCTGGGTCCGACAGGAGCTCGCGGGCCCGGACGATGCGTTCCCGGGTGATGTACTCCAGCGGAGACATATCGAATTCCTCCCCGAAGTGGCGATAAAAGCTTGATTTGCTCATGCAGGCCTCCTCGACCAGCTCGTCGATCGAAATGTGTCGATCCAGGTGGTCCTGGATGTACTGCACAGCGGCAGCGAGGCCCCCTGAGGCCGTGTGCCGCGGAAGCTCTCCGGTGACCAGGGGACGGAGGGGCGTCTGAATGATCTGTATGATCAGTTCTCGCGCATTCAAATCGATGAGCCGATCCCTATTGGGAGGATCCTGGTCAAACAGATAGGTGATCATGTCCAGGACGTAATTGATCCCCTCCTTATTTTCTACGTGGCAGTATTTCTGCTCCTCTGCCTTCCAGCTGCGCGACGCCGGCGTATCCAGAGGGACCTCATTGACCCGGTCGAGCACCGTGCGAACCTGTTCCTGATCGATCTTGAGGGTGAGGTATCGGGTCGGGGTGCGATCTGCCTCTGGAAAGTCGACGAGAATCGTTTGTAAAGGCGGAACGACCAGAGATTCTCCAGGACCAAAGCACAGCGGATCTTCCCCGTCGACGTGTACCACTTTCCGACCTTCAATCATGCCGTAGTACATCAGGTGCGGCGCGCGAAGAGCCACACGGTGAACAGACCGGCCGATGTTGTACAGAGACAGCCGAGTCTCTCCACCGCCCACCTTCGTGCGATTCTCGATTAACGAGTCCGGGTCCTTGTGGTACGGGTTTGCGCGCAGGGCCATGGGCAAATGACGGTATCTGAAAAATGTCCTCTCTCGGAAGCGCTTTTTCCCAAAAGGGGAATGCAACGCACCACGATGGTGAACATCACGACGGTGAACAGGAGGAGTCCTTTGCCCACCGGTGCCGTTACCATGCGAGTCGTTCTCCCAATGCCACGACACGCTCACGCAAGGGGCGGTCCACGCCGCGATGCAATGGGAAGAGAACCTACTGTAATGGAAAGAGAGCCTACGATACAGCCATCAACGCAAGCCTCGGCACCGGGTTTTGCCCCCAAACGTCACAAGTGAGAAGACCGATAATGTAACGTTTCGAATGGCTAGCAGAAAATCCACGGGCCCAACCGCTTTGGGAAGATGGAAGCACTTTCATGGAAGATCTCGTTAGAGATGGCAAAAAAGCGCTTCCTATACTGTCACCGCGTTCAAAAAGGGAACAACGGCGCAGTCGCACACCGCGTCCCCGCCCGACGAACGCTCCCAAAAATTGTAAACCATATTCCTTATGGGTATTCGCATTGAAAATATCCGCAAGTCGTACGGGACCGAGCAGGTGCTGGACGGCATTGATCTGGAGATTCCGGACCGGAGCTTCTTCAGCATTGTTGCGCCGACGGGGGCAGGAAAGACGACCCTGCTCCGGATCCTGGCGGGTATCGAGGCGGCCGACGCGGGGACGGTTTCCTACGATGGGAAGGACATGACGGATGTGGACGTGCAGGATCGCAGCGTGGGAATGGTATACCAGGAGTTTATCAACTACCCCTCGCTCACAGTCCGTGAAAATCTGGCCTCCCCCTTGGAAGTCAGTGGCAACAACTACTCGAAAGAGGAGATTGAGCGGCGCGTGCAGCAGACCGCCGAAATGCTGAAGATCGACCACATCCTCAACAACCTGCCCGAGGAAGTGAGCGGGGGCGAGGCGCAGCGGACGGCAATCTCTCGGGCCCTCATTAAGGAGCCCGATTACCTGTTCATGGACGAGCCGCTGGCCAACCTGGACTACAAGTTGCGCGAGCAGCTCCGAAGCGACTTCGAGCGGCTGTTTTCCGAGCAAGACACGACTGTTATCTACGCCACGCCGCAGGCGGGCGACGCGCTCGCCATGTCGACCCACATCGGCTTTTTGCATGACGGCCACATCATCCAGGACGCGCTACGGGACGAAATCTACTACCGTCCGCGGTATCTGCCGGTGGCTCGGTATCTGGGAGAGCCGCCGATGAACATCATCCCGGTTACCTTCCGCCAAGACCCGACGTCCACGCAGCGGTACTTCGAGACGGAGGACGGGACGCGCCTCCCTGCGGATGGCTTCGACGCCCTTGCCACCGGCGAGGCGTATCGGCTCGGCTTTCGCCCGCAAGACATGACGCTGGCAGACAACGGTGCCGGCCCGTCGATCTCTCCCGCGCTGTCGTTTGTGGAGACGGTCGGAGCCACCAGCACGTTGCACATGGAGTTTCAGGGGGAGGAAATCTATGCCATCCATCCCGATCCCGTCCGTTTAGAGATGGGCTCGACCCTTTCTTTCGCGCTGGATCCCGGAAAGTTCTACGTGTACGACCCTGACGCGGGAGATCTCATCGCAACGGGCGACAAGATCCCGTCCTTCTCATAACGGCACAAACGTGAGTACATGGCTGAGATCGAAGTCCGTGACATACGACACGTTTACGATCAGGGCACCGCGGACGAGACGGTGGCCGTCGATCACGTGGACCTCACCTTAAAAGATGGAACCGCGAATGCGCTGCTCGGCCCGTCTGGATGCGGGAAAACCACCCTTCTCCAAATCATCTCTGGACTGCTCCAACCTACGGAGGGCCAGGTTCTCATCGACGGAGAAGATGTCACCGACAAGCCGCCTGCGGAGCGGGACATCGCGCAGGTCTTCCAGTTTCCGGTGATCTACGATTCGATGGACGTCTACGGCAATCTTGCCTTTCCCCTCCGAAATGGAGGCGTGCCGGAGAACGAGATCCGAGACCGCGTCGCGGAGATTGCGGAGCTTCTGGAGTTGGAGGACATCCTTCGCAGCAATCCCTCCAACCTCGGGCCTGAGCTCAATCAACTCGTGGCCCTGGGGCGCGGCATCATTCGGGCCGACACGTCTGCCATCCTCTTCGACGAGCCCATGACGGACGTAGAGCCCGCCCGCAAGCTTACCATTCGGCGCCGCGTGAAAGAGGCCCAGCAAGAGTTTGAGATTACGGCCCTGTACGTGACGCACGATCAGCATGAGGCGCTGACCTTTGCTGAACAAGTGGCCATCATGCGCGACGGACGCCTCGTTCAGTACGATACCGGCGAGAACCTCTACAACAACCCGGTGAACACCTTCATCGGTCACTTCATCGGGAGCCCCGGAATGAACCTTCTCGACTGTGTGGTGACAGAGAAGGACGGCGCCCCCCATGCGCAGATTGGTCCTCACACCATCTCCGTATCGAGCACCGTCCATTCCGAAATCGACCTGAACTGGACGGATTGCCAAATTGGAATTCGGCCGAGCTCGGTGACCGTGCAGGTGGCCGATCCGGAGGAGAATGCGAACTATATGCCTGCAATCGTCGACCAGGTGGAGATGATTGGAGGCTTTCAGATCATCACGGCGCGTCTTGAAGAGACCGACGTGGAGATCAAGGCCCGCGTGGCCCACGACTTCATGATTGAAGAGGACGCCACAGTCTGGCTGAGCCTTCCCCCGGACGATGTCCAGTTTTTCCACCAGCAACAGGCCGTGCGCGCTTCGTAGGCACTGTTCGGTTCCCGGCCCCCCCGCGCTTTCTGCAAGGAGTCCCTTGTTACGATGAAACAACGTCCCTGGTTATTTTTGCTGCCGGCACTGCTGCTCGTGTCGATCAGTGCCTTCATCCCGCTCATTGCGGTCATGAACTATTCGCAGCTCACCCTCCTGCCCGGCACCCAGCCGTACTTTTCCGGGCTGGAAAACTTCGTGGCCATTCTTGAGGACGAGGCGTTTCGCGAAGCGCTGGGCCGCCAGGTCCTGTTTAGCTTCATGGTGCTCATTACGGAGATCCCACTTGGGTTGGGGCTGGCCTTGTGCATGCCGAAGAAAGGGATCGGCGTGGGCGTGAGCCTCGTCCTGCTCGGCGTTCCGCTGCTGATTCCCTGGAACGTCGTGGGCATCATCTGGCGGGTCTTCACGCGGTCCGACATCGGGGTGCTCCCCGCCGCGTTCGACTGGGTCGGGTACTCGTACAGCGTCAGCAGCTCCACGATTGACGCCTGGTGGACCGTCCTGGCCATGGACATCTGGCACTGGACGCCCCTGGTGATTTTGATCTGCTACGCCGGCATTCAGGCGATCCCGGAGGAGTACTACATGGCCGCCAAAATCGACCGGGCTTCGCCGTGGAAGACGTTCCGCTATGTGACGCTTCCGAACTTGCGGGGCGTGCTCATCATCGCCGTGTTGCTTCGCCTCATGGACTCGTTCAAGATCTACGCCGAGCCGTTCGTCCTGACCGGCGGGGGCCCAGGAAGTGCGACGACGTTCCTGAGCACGTACACGTCACGAATGGCCATTGGAGGATTCCAGATGGGACGCGGCGCCGCCACGTCTCTGATCTATTTCTTCATCGTGATTCTCCTCTCCTTCGTGATCTACATCGTCATGCTTAACCTCGGACAAGGCGCAGGTGAAAGCGAATGAAAAACAGATATTACCTCATCCTCTTCCTGGTATTCTTGTTGATACCCATTTACTGGATGGTCAACATGTCGTTTAAGCCGAACTCCGAGATTTTGAGTCGGCTGACGCTCTACCCGCACGAGTTTACCCTCGCGAACTACAAGGAGATTCTGTCCTCCGAGTTTTGGCGGGCCGGGTACATCAACTCCATCATCATGGCCTCGATGAACGTGGTGTTCGTGACCATCGCGGCACTGCCTGCGGCGTACGCCTTCTCACGGTGGAATTTTCGGGGCGACAAGCACCTGTTTTTCTGGTTCCTGACGAACCGGATGGCGCCCCCAGCGGCCTTCATGGTGCCGTTCTTCATCCTGTACTCGAACCTGAATCTCATCGATACCTACTGGGCCGTCGCCCTAGCGCACTGCCTGTTCAACCTGCCCCTTGCCATCTGGATTTTGGAAGGGTTCATGTCCGGCATTCCGAAGGAGATCGACGAGATGGCCTTCATCGACGGGCATAGCTTCACCAGCTTCTGTTGGAATATCTTCCTCCCGTTGATCAAACCCGGCATCGCCGTCACGGCGTTTCTGACGTTCATGTTCTCCTGGGTCGAACTGCTTCTGGCCCGAACATTGACAAACGAGGCCGCCCAGCCCATCACGGTGACCCTCACCCGTAGCCTGGGGGCCGGCGGCTGGGACTGGGGCGTGCTCGCGGCTGCGGGCGTGATCGCCATGATTCCCGGTGCCATCATCGTGTATCTCGTTCGGGACCTGCTGGCCACTGGATTCTCCATGGGACGCGTGTGATTCGACCGTCTGCGTTCCCACGGATCTCCGTCTTCCGTTCTGCGGACGAGGAGGAGAGGCCCGATTGGGAGGGGGGACGTCCGCGCTTCCCCCATCGAACACTTTTGCTTCATAAACTGACCTCGCCCCATGCTCGACCTCCCACCCGATTGGATGAACTGGACCCTGTCCACCCTGCTCTTCCTCGGGGCGATTGTTCTTCTGCTCGTCACGCTGACGATGTGGGACATCAACGATCCCGGGTGGGCGCGCAAGGGGCTTCTCCCCATTGAGACGACGCGGGGTGACCGTGTTTTCATGGGCCTGCTCCTCACCGGATGCATCTTTTGCTTTTGGCTCTACTTCTTCGGCCAGACGGCCGCCTGGGGCGTCCTTCTGCTGGGGGCCCTCGCTGTTGCCGGGGCCATCAATCTTTTCTGAGCGCGGCGGCGAGAGGCTGCGAGCGGTTGTGCCGTGAACCGGAAGAGCGGTCGCGACTCTTCTCGCACCGAGACCTCCTGCCCCATTGGCTCCCACTTTTCTCTTGCATCCCCCCACAGACCCTGGTCCAAACCGCTTTGGGAATATGGAATCATTTTCCTGGAAGATTGGACTATCGATGAAGAAAAGCGCTTTCTACACTACAAATAGTACGCTAAGAAAAATCGGAGGCTTTGCATGCTCGGTGCCGGAAGCGCTTACGTCGCGCTTCTCCCGCGTGCTGTCTCCGGCCCCTGACGGCAGAGGGGCCCTGCCGCGCGACGTCCATCGCCGCGCGACTCCCCATAGTCTGCCCGCCGACAGTGTTTGAATACGGTGTCTGAACAATGTCCCTTTTCCGCTGACCAGGTCCCCCGAACCGGTCCTTCTTTACGTCGCCGTGGAGGGCCCCGTGTCATTCCGATTCTGAGGACGAGCAGCATCGGATCCCCGGATGCATGTTTGGCTGACGCCAAGCCTGAAGGCAGCCAATTGCACCAAGTACCGAACAACCTCGATTCCCCTTTTCACTACTAATGGTGGCTTCGTTATGAGTACACCTTACCAGTCACGCACGGCGTCCCATCCCTGGCTCTTTCCAGTGATCCTGTGCGCCGTAGCACTCATGTTTCAACCGTTCACCGTTGCACAGGCCCAAGACTGGCCGGACGAGCCCAACTACCCGGACATCACGAAACAGGAAGCCCGGGAGTACGCCCAGAACGAGTACGGCCCGCTCAACGACCGCAAACGAGCGGCAATCAAGTGGGCGTTCGAGTTTCAGCCGTCGGTGCTGACGCTGAAAGAGCAGATCGACGAACTGATGTGGTTTGCGGAAAACGCCGATCAGCTCCAGGGAACTGACATCGAGTCGGTGGCCGAAACGATCAAGACGCACACCTGGGAGTCTGAAGTCCTCACCGAGGCTTTCGCCGAGATCACGGGCATCGACGTGACGCACAACATTATCGGCGAGGGCGACCTCGTGGAGAAACTCCAGACGCAGTTCGCGTCCGGGCGGACCGTTTACGACATCTACGTCAACGACGCCGACCTGATAGGAACGCACATTCGGCTTCAGAGCTTGGTGAACCTGACCGACTACATGAACGGGGCCGGGAGTGACATCACCAATCCGCGCCTGGACCTCGACGACTTTCTCAATCCTGAGTTCGGCCAGAACTACGAAGGCGACCAGATTCAGCTCCCCGACCAGCAGTTCGCGAATCTCTACTGGTTCCGATACGACTGGTTTACCGACCCCGACATCAAGCAGATGTTCAGGGACGAGTATGGCTACGAACTTGGGGTGCCAGTGAACTGGGCCGCGTACGAGGACATCGCCGAGTTCTTCACCGAGTCGGTTTCCCCCTCCGACGTCGGCGCCGACACCGAAGGCATCTATGGCCACATGGATTACGGTCGCCGCGGTCCCTCGCTGGGGTGGCGGTTTACGGATGCATGGCTCTCAATTGCGGGCGTCGGCGACACCGGCCTCCCGAACGGACAGCCGGTGGACGAGTGGGGCATTCGCGTCGAGGACCGCATCCCGGTTGGCTCTTCGGTGAGCCGTGGCGGCGCGACGAACAGTCCGGCCGCCTACTACGCCACCCAGAAGTATATAGACTGGCTGAACGATTACGCGCCCCCCTACGCCCCGTCGATGAGCTGGTCGGAGGCTGGACCGGTGCCGTCCCGCGGAAGTGTGGCACAGCGGGTGTTCCAGTACATCACGTTCCTCTCGGCCGAACCCTTCACCTCGCCGGAGTCGGCAGTGACAGATGACGAGGGCAACCCGAAGTGGCGCGTGGCCCCGACGCCCCATGGCCGCTACTGGGACGAAGGCATGAAGGTCGGCTACCAGGATGCGGGAAGCTGGAGCATTCCAAAGCAGACCACGGGCGACAAGCGTCGTGCCTCGTGGCTCTGGGCCCAGTTCGCCGTCTCGAAAACGGTCACGCTTAACAAGTTCAACGTGGGCCGGACACCGATCCGCAAGTCGACGGTGAACTCCGAGTACTGGCAGGAGCGGGAAGGCGACCTCGGCGGACTCATCACCTTCTATACTTCCCCGGTTGAGGATCAATGGACTGATTCTGGCCCGAATGTCCCGCACTACCCGCTTCTTGCGGAGCAGTGGTGGAAGCAGGTGGCCAACGCGGTGACGGGAGATAAGACCGTCAAGCAGGCGATGGACGACCTCGCCAACATCCAGAACTCCTTGATGCAGCGCCTGCGGATGTCCAAGTACTCGCCGAAGCTCAATCCGGAGCGCTCCCGCGAATACTGGTTGGAGCAGCCGGGTGCGCCAAAGGCCGAGCGCTCACCCGAAGAGCCAGAGACGGTTCCCTACGATGAACTCCTCAAGCAGTGGGAGCGCACGTCCACCTCGGACATGAACTAGCGCCTCCATACGCACTCCACGCGGCGTTCCGTGATTGCAGCGCGGGAGGGGGAAACGCGCTCCCGCGCTGCAAGCGGGACATGCCGGGAGGTGCGACGAACGTTCCATACGATCGCTGGACGACGGGGCGACCGTCACCGGTTGATTCGCGCCGTTTGCTCTGGCCCCACGTCGGACCTGTCGTCTCGACGACCCCGTCCGGAAAGCGTTCACATCGTGTCCATGGAGGTGCGGTGTGTCCGTACGGAATTCGGAGGCCGTCCGTCCGCCGTTTGAACCGTCCGCTTTGCGGTTGTAGACCGCGCTCAACGCATATTGCGGTGCGGTGTCCACTCGACCCGATCTGAGAATGCGATCCCTGCACGGGCCCGGCTCTTTCGTCCGTGGCACGTTCGGAGGTCGTTCTCTGAAGTACCCCTCATCGTCCTACCCCCATTCGAGCTCTTTCAGCCTATGTTGAACGATCACGACACGACACAGCAATCGACCTCGACCTTGATCCGACAAGCCTGTAGCAGCCTCTTGGCCCTGCTGCTGGTTGCCGCCACCGCGCTCCCAGCACAGGCGCAGATGGAAGATGGGGAACTCCCCGAGATTGACTTCGCCGTCAACGTGATGCAGTCGGCCCAGTGGTTGGGCGTCGACGACACCAACCCCCTGAAGCGTGACAACCTGGACGACGACCACGCCGGCTTCCACCGCGTGCGGGCGGGACTGAATCTGAACGTCCAGTTTCACGAGCGGGTGAGCGCCCTGGTGATGATTGAGTCGGAGCCCAACGACTTTGGAGGGCTCGACGTCTCTTCCCAGTTTGAACCGCAAATCGACTTCGCCATCATGGACGTGCAGCTCAACGACCAGCTCACGTTTCGTGCCGGTACACCGGTGACGGGCCTCTTCAAATTCCGTGGCTACACGGACGGTCCGGTCGTGCAGGGAAATCCAGTTATTGGAAACTCGCCGGCCGACATCATTACCGCCGGTCAGGGCGTGAAGCTCCTCGGAAGCTTCGAGAGCGTCGGGTTTGACGTCACGGTCAACCGTGGCTTCGGGGAGTCCTTTGACTCTGGGGGAACGACCGGTGTCGATCTCCTGGCCAACCTGACGATCCAGCCATCTGACATGTACGGCGTCGGGCTGGGCGTCGCCACGGCCACCGGGAACAAGCTTCTGCAGGCCGCGGCCGGTGACGGAGAGAACTACAATCTAACCGGAGGCGCGAGCGCCTCGCGGGAGACGCACGCCGCGATGCCCGGGGAGACAATCGTGCAGGGAGACGCGATGGTGAACGTGCCGAACGTAAAAGTGAGTGCCTGGGGCGGCTTTGCCACGGGACAGATTGCGGGGTCGACGATCAATCCCGCCGTGAACAGTCTCGGGGACGACGCGCAGGCCGCTTACGTTGGCGTGAATGCCAAGCTTGATGCGACCGAGTCTGTGTTCTTCGGTCTCCGCGGCACGCTCGTCTCGAACATCTCTGACGAGGAGGACGCAAGCGTCTCGAGCGCCGACTTTGACGAGAGTTCCTCCCTCAGCCGTATCGAGGCGAGCGTCGGGTTTACCTTCCTCGACGCGGCCATGCTGAAGGTGAGCGGCATTCGCCAGGTGGAGGGAATCAACTCCTTCGGTCAGATTGGCAACAACTGGTTCGGGGCGGCCACAGAGCTGTCCTTCGCCTTCTAATCGATGGAGCTCTCTCGGAGGAGAGCGCCGTGGCGGCATGCGCTCACGATGCGCTGGTTACATGTGCATCTGAGGATATTGAATACGGATGCAATCCAAACGGCTCGGGGCCGTCGCCGACAAGGGGGCGGCCCTAGGGTCCCATCCCGTGGGGGCGTACATCGCCCGAGCGAGCCCCATAGCGGGGGCTGTATGACGCAAAGGGGACCCTCTGCTGAGCGACCGGAAGGCCCTGACCTTCCCGCGACGCAGGAGGGGTGCAGTGGGTACATCGGGCGACCTCCACGCAGCCGCAGGGTGCAGACCGTCCGCTGAACGTCCGCCAAACAGGCTCCCCTTTATCCTTCACGAATTCCTCCTTCTACCATGAAGCGCAGACAGGGCATTTACGACCTTGACCACCGGCAGCAGCCGTGGGACTTCGTGATTATCGGCGGCGGAGCGACGGGACTGGGGTGCGCCATCGAGGCCGCATCGCGCGGGCACGACACACTCCTTCTGGAAATGCACGACTTTGCGAAGGCGACCTCCAGCCGGTCGACGAAGCTGGTGCACGGTGGGGTCCGGTACCTGGAGCAGGGAAACGTGCCGCTCGTGTTCGAGGCGCTTCGCGAGCGCAGCCGACTGCAAGAGAATGCGCCGCACCTCGTCGACAGCCTCCCCTTCGTGATTCCGAACTACAAGTGGTGGGAGGCCCCCTATTACGGCGCCGGCATGAAGGTGTATGACCTGCTTGCCGGATGGCACAACTTCGGGCGCTCGCGCCACCTGAACCGGGGAGAGGCAGTCGAGCATCTCCCGACGATTGAGCCGGACGGCCTGCGCGGGGGCGTGATGTACTACGACGGCCAGTTCGACGATGCCCGCCTGGCGGTCAACATGGCGCAGACGGCCATGGAACAAGGCGGCACCTGCGTCAACTATGTGAAGGTGACCGACCTCATGAAAGACGACGTCGGGCACGTGTGCGGGGTGACGGCCGAGTGCCAGGAATCGGGGCAGACCTTTGAGATTGAGAGCCGGGCGGTTGTCAACGCCACCGGCATCTTTACGGACTCGATCCGTCAAATGGACGATCCCACGGTGCCGGACACGCTGCGGCCCAGCCAGGGCGTCCACATTGTCCTCGACAAGTCGTTTCTGCCCGGCGACAGCGCCCTCATGGTGCCCAAGACGGACGACGGGCGCGTCCTCTTCGCCATTCCCTGGCACGACGTGGTCGTCGTGGGCACGACAGACACCGAGGTGGACGGTCCGGCGCTGGAGCCGACGCCGACGGAGGAAGAGATCGACTTCCTGCTGGAGCATGCAGGCCGGTATCTCGTGAAGACGCCCGACCGTACCGACGTGCGAAGCACTTTTGCCGGCGTCCGCCCCCTCGTTGCGCCTCCGAATTCGGCCGGCGACACGTCCGAGATCGCGCGCGACCACACGCTTCACGTCTCCGACAGCGGGCTCGTCACCATCGCCGGCGGCAAGTGGACAACCTACCGCAAGATGGCCGAGGATACGATCAACGAAGCCACGGGTGTTGCGGGAGTGGATCGGCGGGCATCCACCACGCGGGATCTTCCCATTCATGGATGGCACGACAACGCCGATCGGTTCGGGGAGCTGTCGTACTACGGCTCCGACGCGCCCGCACTGCGGGACCTCATGCAGGACCGTCCTGAGTTGCAAGAGCCCCTCGACGAGCGCCTGCCGATCCGCGCCGGGCAGGTGGTGTGGGCGGCGCGGCACGAGATGGCGCGCACGGTGGAAGATGTCCTGTCGCGCCGCACGCGATCGCTCCTCGCCGATGCGCAGGCGAGCGTCGACGTCGCGCCGCAGGTGGCCACCCTGATGGCCGACGAGCTGGGCCGCGATGCGGCCTGGGAGCAGAGCCAAGTCAACGCCTTCGAGGACCTCGCCAGCCGCTACATGCTGACTGAGCCGGTCGAAGCCGCTGCATGATGCGGCGCCCAATATGATGCGGCGCGCAATCACGGGCTGTCCCCCCGGTGGTCGTGCCCTCGTCTCACCGGCACCGCGTGTCTGCGTGATTCCTCCCTGTGATCCACTCACACGGGCGCTCTGGAGGATGCGGGGGCCTGGCGTCGAGCGACGACGCCAAGGCTTTCCAGTGCGCCCACGACGTGGTTGCACCCTCCGCATCCGCTCACTGTCTCTCCGGTTTCAGGCCTTCCTCCCATGGCTCCTGCAACAAACGGTTCTTCCGCCTCGACGATTTACGACGTGGCCGACCACGCGGGCGTAGCCATTTCTACCGTCTCGCGGGTTCTGAACGACTCGCCGAACGTGGCCGTCGCGACGCGAGATCGCGTGCTTGCCTCCATCCGCGAGTTGCAATTCCGTCCGGACCGCACGGCGCGTACGCTCGCCCAACGGACAAACCAGACCATCGCGGTGGCGGTGCCCACATTCACCACGCCCTTCCACAATGAGATGTTGAAGGGCGTGCGTGCCCGGCTCGACCGGGTGGATGTGGACCTGATGCTGTGCGACCTCGACTGGGAGGCACCGAAAGAGACGCTGCTGCACTTCCTGTCGCGCGGCACCCTTGACGGCCTGCTCGTGGTCGGCCTGCCGATGGACGACGGCGCGGCCGAGGAGCTCGAGCTTCTGGGCGCTCCTGTCGTTCTCATCGGCTCCTCGTGGCCCACCATCGACTCGTTCGACTGGGAGGAGGAACGCGGCGCGCGCCTGGCCACGCGGCATCTCATCGATCGGGGACACGAGCGGATTGGCGTCGTTACGACGCCGCACGTCAATCGCACGCGCGACGCTCGCATCCGCGGGTACCGAGAGGCTCTGAAGGCAGCAGGGCTTCGATTCAACAAGTCGCTCATCGCGTACGGCCGGACCAAGAAGCACGACGGATTCAGTGAGGAGGCCGGCTATGAGGCCATGCAGGATCTGCTTCAGCTCGACGACCCGGTAACGGCCGTCTTCGCCACCAGCGACGTGCAGGCCATCGGTGCGTGGCAGGCCGTTCGGAGGAACGGAGAGCAGGTGCCCGGCGACTACGCCATCGTGGGGTACGACGACATCAAGATTAGCCGATTCGTCGGCCTCACGAGCGTGGCGCAGAACATGCACGATGTGGGCGAGGACGCAACCGACCTTTTGCTGCGGCGCATCGCCGGCAGTGACGATGAGTCCGTCTCCCGGCGCATCCATCCCGAGCTCAGGGTGCGCTCTTCAAGCGGCCCCGATGTGGGGTAGGCGTCGTAGGTCGAGCCCGTCTACCAAACAAGTGCACACCGCGCAACGCCAGACGCGCAAGCCGAACCGAGAAACGCTACCGGTCTGGAGCGCAGGGAAGAAAGAAGAGGTCAACGCAGGAAGGGGAGGTCATTCCATCCGGTACCCCTGCGCGAGGTCCGTGAACGCCTCCACCTGCTCGTCCTGCCAGGACGCGCCGTAGCCGAGCTCGTCGGCCATGAGGGCGGCCACCTGCGGCGCAATGTCGATGGAGGCCTGGGCGTTGAGGAGGAGGGAGCGCGTGCGGCGGGACAGCACGTCCTCCACCGTGCGTGCCATTTCATGACGGGCGCCCCACACCACCTGCCCGGCGCGGATCGGCAGGCGCGCGTCGAGAGGGGTCTCCAACTCGGGCCGGTCGCGCATGAGGCCGTGAAGGGCGGGCGCATCGGAGCCGTACTGCTGCAAATCACCGAACAGGTCGGCATTCTCGTGCCAGCCGTGAATGTGGAGATGCTTCGTCACCGACGGCCGCTCCTCGATGTTCGCCAGCGTGGCGGCCTGGTCGATGGTGTCCTGGGCCATCTTGCGGTAGGTCGTCCACTTGCCGCCGGCGATGGTGACGAGCCCGTTGTTCGAGATGTGCAGTACGTGATCGCGCGCGATCTCGGACGTGTCGCCGGCTGGATCATTGGGGTTGGTCACGAGCGGACGGATCCCGGCGAACGTACTCAGCACGTCGTCCGGAGCAGGATCTTTCACCAGGTACCGGGCCGCGTGCTCGACGAGAAAGTCGAGTTCCTCCTGCCGGGGAGTTGGCTCCAATTCCGGGCCCTCCACCTCGGTGTCCGTCGTGCCGACGACGACGCGGTTGTGCCAGGGAATGGCGAAGAGGACGCGCCCGTCGTCCGTCTTGGGAACCATGATCGCCGTGTCGCCGGGCAAGAACGACTTGTCGAGGACAATGTGGACACCCTGACTGGGCCGCAGCGTGTCGCGGGCGTCTGGGTCGTCCATCTTCCGGATGGTATCGGTAAAGATCCCCGTAGCGTTAATGACCACCTTGCTCTCGATTTCGAAGGTCTCGCCCGTCTCCTGGCACTCCGCCTCGACGCCAGTAACAAGACCCTCGTCGCTCTTCAGCAGATCGGTCACCTTCATGTAGTTGATCGCCGTGCCGCCCTGCTCTACGACCGTCTGGGCCATGTTGACCGCGAGGCGCGCATCGTCGAACTGACCGTCGTAATAAATCACGCCCCCGCGCAACCCGTCCGGCTCGATGGTGGGCAGGTGCTCCAGCGTCTCGTCGCGATCCAGGTGCTTCGAGCGGCCGAAATTCTGCCGTCCGGCCAGCATGTCGTACATCTTCAGGCCGATCCCGTAGAATGGGCCTTCCCACCAATCATAGTTCGGCACGACAAAAGCGAGATTGCGGACGAGATGCGGGGCATTTTCCTGAAGCAAGCCCCGCTCTTTCAGGGCTTCCAGGACGAGCGAGATGTTGCCCTGTTGCAGGTAGCGCACCCCTCCGTGGACGAGCTTCGTCGAGCGGCTGGAGGTGGCTTTGGCGAAGTCGGCCATCTCCAGCACAAGGGTGTCGTACCCGCGCGCTGCAGCTTCGATGCCGCAGCCCAGTCCCGTCGCCCCGCCGCCGATGATGAGGACGTCATACGGCCCGTCGTGGGCCCGGAGTGCTTGAATGCTGGACGCGCGATTCATGGTGCAGAAGAAAAAGGGAAACGAATGAAAGCGGACACTCCGGTTACACCACAGGTTCTGGGTCACTTTCGGGGCCTTCCCATCGCTTGGCGCGCTTCAGGGCTTTGCGCCATCCGTGCCGCAGCTCTTCGACGCGATCGTCGGCCATGCGCGGCAGGAACTTCTTGTCGATCTGCCACTGCTCCTGGATGGAGGCCGGGTCGTCCCAGTAGCCCACGGCGAGGCCCGCGAGATAGGCCGCCCCCAGGGCCGTCGTTTCCAGCGTCTTCGGCCGAATCACCGGCACGTCAAGAATGTCCGACTGGAACTGGAGCAGCAGGTCGTTGGCCGCCGCGCCGCCGTCTACGCGCAGCTCCCTCGCGTCGATGCCCGAGTCGGCCTCCATCGCATCGATCACATCGGCGACCTGATAGGCAATGCCCTCCAGGGCAGCGCGGGCGACGTGCCCCCGTTCCACGCCGCGCGTGATGCCGGCAAGCACCCCCCGGGCATACTGGTCCCAATGCGGCGCGCCGAGTCCGACGAAGGCGGGGACGAGATACACGCCGCCGTTGTCGTCGACCTCCCGAGCCAGAGCCTCGACCTCGGCGCTGTCGCGGATGATCTGCAGGCCGTCACGCAGCCACTGCACCACAGCGCCTGCGATGAAGATCGACCCTTCGAGCGCGTAGTAGGTCGTCCCGTCGATCTGATAAGCGACGGTCGTGAGCAGGTTGTTCTCGGAGGTGACGGCCTCGGTGCCCGTGTGTTGCACCATAAAGGCACCGGTCCCGTATGTATTTTTGCCGAGCCCGGGCTGGGTGCACATCTGTCCGAAGAGGGCTGCCTGCTGGTCGCCCGCAATGCCCGCGATGGGCACTTCCCCGGCGATGTTGTCGGTGCGGGTGTGGCCGTACACTTCGCTGGAGTTGCGCACGTCCGGAAGCATCGCGCGCGGAACGTCGAGGATGTCGAGCAGGTCGTCGTCCCAGTCGCCCTCGTGGATGTTGTACAGAAGCGTGCGCGAGGCGTTGGTGGCATCGGTGATGTGCTGTGCGCCGCGCGTGAGCTTCCACACGAGCCATGCGTCGACGGTGCCAAACGCCAGGTCGCCGGCCTCGGCCCGTTCCCGCGCGCCGTCCACGTGGTCGAGGATCCACTTGATCTTCGTGCCCGAGAAGTAGGCGTCGATGATGAGCCCAGTTTTGGATTGCACCAGGTCGACGTACCCAGCGTCCTTCAACCGGTCGCACATGCCGGAGGTGCGCCGGTCCTGCCACACGATGGCGTTGTAGATGGGATCGCCGGTGGTACGATCCCATACGATCGTCGTCTCGCGCTGATTGGTGATGCCGATGGCCGCCACCTGCCCGGCGTCGATGCCGGCACGACTGAGGGCTTCTGTCGCGGTGCTGACCTGCGAGGACCAGATTTCGCTCGGATCATGCTCGACCCACCCGGGCTCAGGAAAGATCTGTTCGAACTCCTTCTGGGCCACCGAATGAATCTTGCCGCGGTGATCGAAGAGGATGGAACGAGAACTCGTCGTCCCCTGATCGAGCGACAGAATGTATTCCATGAATCCGGGATGTTTTGCTGAAGAGAAGGGAATCGGCGACAGCCGCTGCGGGGGCTCAGCGTGCCGGGAGGTTGCACGTATAGTATGAACTGAGAGCGCCTCGATCAAGGGTGTGTGAAGGGGGCACGACATCCGTCGAAACCTCCCCGCCGAAGGCCCAGCTTCCTTCTACGGCCCGGAGGCGACGCGAGCAGAACGACTTCTCGACATCGCTCGAAATGACAGGCTGTACTGGGGTTCTGAGAGCGGTTCGACGACCCAAGAATGGGGGTTGACAGATGACCCCCGCTTTTGTACTGCGACAAACCTCACACCGAGGGAGTCGCCGAGACAAGCGAGCGGCCGAAAGCCCGGGTGAGGAAGACCGGGGTCGTCACGCGGCGGAGCACCTTGTCGGCCACGTTGCCCAGAGGGTGGTGTCGCCGGCTAATGGTACCATGGGTCGAGAGCACGACGAGATCGATGGGGTGCTCATCGGTAAAGCGGCAGATCTGATCGGCGGCATCTCCATGGCGACAGTGGGTACGGACGGGGACATCCGGGCCACCGGCGGCGTCGATCAAGGTGTCGAGGCGCCGCTGGGCGGTGCGTTCCGGCAGGGTGGCATCGTTCAAGGCCAGCATGTCCGTCGTGTTGAGCGCCACGTACTTCGGGCGCTCCATGATGTGCAGCACGTCGAGCTCGGCGCCGTACAGATCAGCCAGCTCCTTGGCGTGCTCGAGCGCCGATTGGGCATGGTCTGAAAAGTCGGTCGGGACCAGGACGCGCCGGAAGTCGGCAGCATCGGAGTAGCGGGCTACAATGAAGAGCGGAACGTCGGCCTGCTCGGCCAGGGCGCGCACCGGGCTACTGGCCAGCGCGGGAATGGGGCCACGGTCCGCCGGTGTATCGGCAACGATCAGGCCCATGTTGTGATCGCGGGAATAGTCCAACAGGACCGACGCGGGTGACGAGCGGGACGCGCACGGAGCCGAAGGAACTTCTACGGTGGGGGTCACGCCGAGATATTCGCTCCGGTCATCCACGAGCCGCTGCAAGCGCGTGGCGTGGGCTCCGGCCAACGCGGTTCCGTTAGGAAACGGAAGCACATGCACCGACGCGGTGCACCGATCCGCGAGAACCAGGGCCTGGTCCAGGGCCTGAGGAGTCATCGACGACGGATCGACGAGGGTAAGGACGCGATCAATCGAGAGCATGGGGAGGCAGTCAACCTGAAACGTGGAGCGGTGACCGGTCGAGAGGTGGGTATGGGCAATCGTCTCAGCATCCTGCATTGCCTCAGCATCCTGCTCGGGCGGGAACGGCCAAGACGGCAGGTGCGTGCGGGACGAGACCCATGGAACCAGCCAAGACCCACTTCCAATGAAGGGGCACTGGAGACGGGGATCTGACAGTTGCTGCCGGGCGCGCTCGTAGGTGCAAGGTTCGACGCGTGTGTGGGGCGTTTGCCCACACGTCTCACAAGGAACGCATTGAGAACCATGGGTCTACATCCTTACCTTAAATCACCTTCTACAGATCATCGTGCAGAATCCATCCACCGAGGAGATCCGGAAAATCGCATGCGGGATCGGATCCCGTCGATGAAAAGACGCATTGCACCAACCGGCATGACCTCGCTGCACTTGGCAGAACACCACGTGACAGTGCCACGTGCGCTGGACATCTGTGCATGCAATGGTTTGTCAGAGGCGGAACGTCGTCGCGAGGTGCACCTTGCGACGACCTGCGTTCCCCGGACCTTGCATCATGGACCCGGGCCCTTGGATGGACCTGGGCACCTGGAATGACCGACCGAACGGTCCACGGTCTTCCGGCGACTCTCTTTCCACCTCCCCGCTTGTTTTCTCTGCAGCATATTGACGGCATGCAGGTTCTGTTGTACAGCCCCCACGAACGTACCCGCACCCGGGTCTCTGAGGTATTGGAAGACCGCGGTCATGCCGTAATGAGCGTGCCCGACCGGGACGAGGCGTGGACCTTCTTTCAAAACCGGCGTCCGGCCTTGGTGGTGTTGGAGCCGGAATCCGACGGGCTCGAACTGGGCCGGCGGATGCGCAATGCCCGCGATGAGGTGCTGCTCGTGTTCTTGTGTCGCGGACCGACCCCCGACCACGTCGATGCCGTGTTTGATGTGGGCGCCGACGACTGCATCCTTCTAACGGGTCAGAACAACCACATCAGCTCGCGCTTCCAGTTTGTCGAGGAGTATGTGGCGCACCAGCCCTCGCGGATGAATCGACTCGCCAAGGGGTCGAAAGCGTATCAGCAGGCCGTGGTGTCCGAGATTGGGCGCCGGGCGTTGGCGAACACCGAGCGAGAGGTCCTCGTGGCCTACGCGGCCCGGATGATGGCGCAAGCGCTGCAGGTGCCGTCCTGCAAGGTGTTCACGTATCTGCCCGACGAAGGGCAGTTTTTGCTGAAGGCAGGGGTGGGATGCGAAGACGGCAACGTCGGGTCGCTCCGCATCGACGCAACTCCTGAGGGACAGGTGGGCCACACCCTGCAGTCGGAGGGGCCCGTGCGGGTCGACGATATGACGCGCGAGACGCGGTTCCAGCCCCCGCCGACCGACGCGGACACTGCACGCAGCGGCATCAGTGCAGTCATCGCTGGTACGCCCAGTCCGTACGGCGTGCTCACGGCCCATGCCGCCGAGCCCGGATGGTTCAGGACGGACGACGTGTACTTCATGAAGTCGGTGGCCAACGTGCTGGCCGGAGCCGTGGAGCGCGGGCGCGCCGAGAAGGCCCTTCGGGAGAGCGAGGCGAAGGCGCGCGCAATTCTCGACACGACGGTCGAGGGCATCATCACCATCGACGCGCGGGGCCGCATCGAATCGTTCAACAACGCGGCTGAGGATATCTTCGGCTACGATGCTGAGGAGGTTAAAGGCGAGAACGTGAAAATACTCATGCCGTCGCCATACCGGGAGGAGCACGACGGGTACATCCGCAGCTACCACGAAACCGGGCGGCGACGCATCATTGGGATTGGCCGGGAGGTGACGGGCCAGCGCAAGGACGGATCGACCTTCCCGATGGAGCTTGCCGTGAGCGAGGCGGACTTGGGCGACCGTCAGATCTTCACGGGCATCGTGCGTGACATCAGTGAACGCCGCAACCTGGAGAAGGAAATCCTGAAGGTCAGCGAACAGGAGCGTCGCCGCATCGGCCAGGACCTGCACGACGGCCTCGGACAAATGCTCACGGGCATCGGCCTTCTGGGGCAGAACTTGACGCGTCAGCTCGAGAAGGAGGACCACCAACTCGCCAGCGACGCCGAGGAGATCACCAGCCTCGTGAAGGAGGCCGACCAGTACGCCCGCGACCTCTCCCGCGGCCTGACGCCCGTCGACCTGGAACCCAGCGGGCTCACCCAGGCGCTGCAACGCTTGGCCGATAATGCCATCCGCCTGTTCGATGTCGACTGCACCTTCAAGGAGGTGGAGACAGTCCTGGTGCACGACAGCACCACCGCGACGCATCTCTACCGCATCGCCCAGGAGGCGGTGAGCAACGCGGTGCGACACGGCAACGCCAACCGGATCATCATTACCCTGGCGGTCGGCGAGAACCAGATCCGGCTCCGCATCCGAGACGACGGACGGGGGTTTGATCCGGAAGAGGTGGACGGTCCGGGCAAGGGCGTTCACATTATGAACTATCGGGCGCGGATCATCGGCGGCACGCTGGAGATCAACAGCGACCTCGGCACGGGAACGGTGGTTACCTGCACGCTCCCGCGCAACATCCCCGCTGAGGTGGAAGCGCCCCCGGCCTAACCCCTCCCCGTTCGTGAGGACGGAACGGAAACCGGCGGCGTTTTTGGCCGTCTGCGAAGGGGTGCGCCGGGTCCGATCGGTGTCCGATAATTCCCCACACGGGCGGCCTCCGCGGGCCCTACAAACCGTGTGGGGAATCGGCCGTATCCTACGCTACAGTGCATTTTACAGAGCGTCCGCCCATGTGACCCTGCCGGGGAACGAGCGGCCACGCCCTCCACCCGGGGCGGAGCAATTCCGGGGCACCGCCTCGCGCCGGCCCCCGAGCT
>CAYFSC010000002.1:28155-42231 GCA_964345695.1 uncultured Rhodothermales bacterium
CCTCCACCCGGGGCGGAGCAATTCCGGGGCACCGCCTCGCGCCGGCCCCCGAGCTTCAGCCGGCCCCGACGCACACGCCGACTGCCATCGACCTGGTACCGACTTATGAACGACATTATCATCGTAGACGACCACCCGCTGATGCGCAAGGGGCTGGCGCTTGCCCTTGAGGCCGAGGCAGAGATGAACGTGGCCGAGCAGTTCAGCAGTGCCGAGGAGGCCCTCGGAGAGATCGACCGGATTGAGCCTGACTTGGCCATCGTCGACATTTCGCTGCCGGGCATGAGCGGCATGGAGATGATCAAGCATATGCAGGCGCGATGGGACGACATCAAGATCCTGGTGGTCTCCCGGCACGACGAGACGCTCTACGCCGAGCGGGCCATCCGGGCCGGTGCCAAAGGCTACATCATGAAGATGGAGGCCGGAGACGTGATCGTGAAGGCCGTGCGCCAGGTGCTCGACGGAGGCATCTACGTCAGCGACGAGATCAACGAGCGGCTGCTGCAAAGCATGGCCACCGGCGGCCGCGAGCGCATCATGCAATCGCCGCTCGAGGTGCTGAGCGACCGTGAGCTGGAAGTCTTCGAACTGACCGGGCACGGCAACTCGACGCGCGACATTGCCGAGCGGCTGCACCTTTCCGTCAAGACCATCGAGTCGTACCGTGCCCGCATCAAGAACAAGCTCAACCTCGACTCTGCGACCGAGTTGATGAAGCATGCCGTGCAGTGGGTGGAGAGCGAAGACGCCACCTGAGTTCGAAAGACGAAGACGTGTGAGCGCCCAGCCCCGGGCCTCCGCCGAAGAGCCCGACCGGCAGCCGGCACGGGCCGTGAAGCTTGTGCTTTTCTTCCCTGCAATCCCTTGTCTTTATGCTGACGATCGATCGTATCCTGTTTCCAACCGATTTCTCGCCGTGCGCGGAGGACGCCTTTTCCCACGCGGCCCATCTCGCCCTGCAGTACGAGGCTGAGGTGTACGTCTTCAACGTCGTAACCCCGCAGGAGACCGACACGGCAAACCCGATGGACTTCCTGCCGCTCCGGACGGATGAGCAAGGGGAGCTCTACGCGGCGGGCTCGACGGTCGACGTAAGAACCCCCGTTCATGAGCGCGGCAGCGTGCACGTCTCGTACGGACAGATCGAAAGCGTCTCGCCCGCGGAAGCAATCGTCGAGTACGCCACCGAGCACGAGGTCGATCTCGTTGTGATGGGCACGCACGGCCGGCGCGGCATGGACCGACTCCTGAGCGGCAGCGTCTCGGAGGAAGTTGTGCGGCAGGCGCCATGTCCGGTGTTCACGGTCCTCGCCGGGGACGAGCAGGAGCCCTCACCGGGCCCGTACATCGACCGGGTGCTCGCGCCCGTCGACCTGTCGGAGCAGTCTCCGCTCATCGTCGATCACGCCGGCGAGCTGGCCGCCGCCTACGACGCGTCGCTGGATCTGCTGCACGTCATCGAGCAGGTGGCGTACCCCGATGCGTACGGGGTCGACCCGATGACGATGTCGCTGCCGGAGGTGCAGGAACGAGCCCAAGAGGCGCTCAGCAGCATGGCGGAGCGCGTCGCCGACGTGGCAGCGGTGCAGACCCACACCTTGGTCGGCTACGCGGCCCACGACATCGTCGATTTTGCGAAAGAGAACGAGGCCGGTCTCATCGTGATGGCCACGCACGGACGCACCGGGCTGCGGCGCTTTCTCATCGGCAGCGTGGCCGAGAAGGTAATGCGCAAGGCTCCGTGCCCGGTCTTCACTCTGAAGAGCTTCGGCCAATCCCTCCTGACGAACGAGACCGGATAGATCCGCGCGAATGAAGCGACAGCGGGGAGGACGAGGCGGGGTGCGTGCGCCGGTTGGTGCGATGCATACCGAGACCAGAGTCTTCAGAACACGCGGGCGGCCTCGCGGTGCATCACGGCGTGGAGGTCGGCCGTGGCTTCGGGCGTTTCGGCGTATCCGCCCGACAGAAGAAGCACCCCCGGCAGATCGTGCGCGTGGATCTGCTCCAGCACGTAGCCGTCGCGCTGATGCAGCCCCGCGCGGGAGAGGGCCGTGCGTCCGAAGCGGTCGCCGTCCACCACGTCGATGCCGCCGAGGTAGAAGACAAGATCGGGCCGGGCGACATCCAGAACGTCGGGGAGGTGGCGGGCGAGCACGTCCATGTAGGCGGTGTCGTCCACGGCGTCGTCGAGCTCCACGTCGACGGTCGACGGCGGCTTGTGGAAGGGATAGTTCCGCGCGCCGTGCATCGAGAACGTGACCACGTGGGGATCATCGGCGAAGAACGCGGCATTGCCGTTGCCCTGGTGCACGTCGAGGTCGATGATGAGCACGCGGCGGACCCAGCAGGAGCGCTGCAGCACGCGGATGGCGACGGCCACGTCGTTCAGCACGCAGAACCCTTCGCCGTGGTCCGGAAAGGCGTGGTGCGTGCCGCCGGCCAGGTTGCCGGCCACGCCGTCCTCTAGCGCCATCAGCGCAGCGTTCAGCGTGCCCTGAACGGCCAGCCGGGAGCGGTAGACCAGCCGCTTCGACCAGGGAAGTCCCATCCGGCGCTCTTCCCGGCGCGAGAGGGTGCCGCGCGCCAGCTTCGACAGGTAGTCGTTGGTGTGCACGCGCAGCAGATCCGACCACTCGGCCTGTCGTGGCGCCACCACCTCGGGGTCGGTGAGCAGCCCTTCCTCCAGCAGCCGCCGGTGCAGCGCCGGAAACTTGGCCATCGGAAAGGGATGGCCCTCAGGAAGAGGAACGTAGTACCCGTCGCTGTAGCTGACGCGCATAGAGGGGAGCAACCAACGATCGCAGCAGGCGAGCCTCGAAGCGACGATTACTTCGCCTGGCTGGTCATGAACTTCTCAAAGCTCTGCTTCTGGTAGGCGTCGGAGCCTACGTACTGCAGCACCTGCAGAAACGTAGACCGATCGATGAAGCCCGGCAGCGTGCCGATGGGCGTGCCGTCGGGGCGGAGGAAAACGGTGGTCGGAAATCCACGGGTGCCCAGCGCAGAGGCCAGCTGCGACGAGTTGAGGGTGCGGCCGTCGATCTTATGCGTGCCTTCCTCGGTGTCCCCGTTGAGACGAGCGTAGGTGAAGTGCTCGTCCAGATACGACTTCACCGCCTCGTTTCCGTACACCTCTTTCTGCATGCGCTGGCACCACGGACACCACGGCGCATAGACCTCGACCAGGATGGGCGTGTTTTGCGCCGTGGCCGTATCCACGACAGCATTGAGCGACGTCGGGGGAAGCTCCTGCTGGGCGAGGCTTAGCGCCGGGGCGGCGAAGGCGCTCAGAAGAACGACGAGGGTAAGAACGGCGGCCGGTCGGCGAACCAGAGAACGCGGGAGGGTGAGCATCCGGAGACAGGACAAGTGAAGCACAATAGAGGCAAATGCTATGGCGAGGGCAGACGTAAAGTTTCCGTCACCCCCGACCAGGAGAGGACGTGACAGGCCCTGAGCGGTGGATCCGCGAGCCGCTCAGCACGGACGAAAGAAACAATTCGACCGGTTTAGGGTGCGCTTCATTCCGTTTTGATCCATGACCCCTCGGCCGCTCATGTTCGACACCCGGCGCCTTTCCCTTGCTCTGGCCGGCATTGGCCTCGTGCTTACCGGACTTCTGGCCGGCATTCTGTTCATGCTGGTCGTTAGCGACGGGGGTCGTGAGACGCCGATGCGGCGCGTGGAGCGCGTGCAACTGACCCGCTCGGAGGCGACTGCGGGGTCGGTGAGCGACACGGCTGAGATGCGCGTCCCGGAGCCCACGGCACTGAACGCCCTCTTCCGCGACGTGGCCGAGCGGGTCACGCCCGCTGTCGTCTTCATCGAGGTGCGCACCGGCGGGTCCGGCGACAGGCCGCGCGAGTTTGAGGGCGATATGCGCGACTTCTTCCGCAATCCGCCGGTGCCGCGGCGCAGCGTGGGCAGCGGCGTGCTCGTCAATTCGAAAGGGTACATCGTTACCAACAATCATGTCGTCGAGAACGCCGAGTCGATCAACGTGACGCTGGCCGACAAGCGCCAGTTTGAGGCGTCGGTCGTGGGCAATGATCCGTCGACAGACATCGCAGTGATCAAGATTGAGGCGCGCGAGGCGCTTCCCTCGGTGCCGCTTGCCAACTCTGACCGCCTGCAGGTGGGCGACTGGGTGGTGGCCGTGGGCAATCCGTTTCGGCTCACCTCGACCGTCACAACCGGCATCGTGAGCGCTCTGGGTCGGCAGGTTAACATCATCGACAACAGCTTCCGCATCGAGAACTTCATCCAGACCGATGCGGCGATCAATCCAGGAAACTCGGGCGGCGCGCTGGTGAACATGCAGGGGGCGCTCGTGGGTATCAACACGGCCATTGCGACCGAGAGCGGTTCGTACGAAGGCTACGGATTTGCCGTCCCGGCCAACCTGGTGGATCGGGTCATCAGTGATCTGATCGCGTACGGCGACGTACGGCGTGGATTCTTGGGCGTTAGCATCCAGGAGGTGAACGCCCAGGTGGCGAACGAAATCGGACTGTCCACCATTCAGGGTGTCTACATCGCGGACGTTCGCACCGGCAGCGCGGCCAGCGAAGCCGGTATCGAGTCGGGCGACGTGGTGCTCCAGATTGAGGGCAGCGACGTCGACTCGCCCGGTGAGCTGCAGAGCACCGTTGCGCAGTTCCGGCCCGGCGACCGCATCACGGTGACGCTGTGGCGGGACGGCGCGCAGCGCACGGTGCAGACGCGCCTCATGGGGCGTGACGCCATCGCGTACCAGGAGTGGACGCAGGATCTCCAGCCCGATACAGCGCCGGATGAAGAGCCCTCCGGCGACCCTGCTCCCAACAACGGCTCGTCAGATACCCGCCCCGACGCGCCAGGCGAGCAGATCGTGGAGCTGGAGGCCTGGGGCCTTGGCATGACGGCCCTCACCGACCGGCAGCGCAGCGAATTCGACCTTCCCGACGGCGCCTTTGTCGCCTTCGTGGAAACCGACGGCGCCGCCGCCGACGCGGGCCTGCCGCGGGACGTCGTCATCACGCACGTGAACGAGACGCGCGTCGACTCGCCCCAGGCGGTGCGCCAGCAGGTGCGGGAGGCGAGCGGCCCGGTGCTCGTGCAGGTGCAGCGTCGCGACGGCGCACAGGCCTTCTACGAGGTGGAATGACTGCACTCTGACCGCACTCACTGGAGGAACGGAAGACGGCTGAACGTTCCTCCGGTCTGTCCGTCTATGCATCCGCTTATCCGTCAACGTTCCCACGCACTGCACGCAGCATGATTCGATACCTCACGGCCGGCGAGTCGCACGGTGAAGCCCTCATTGGCATCGTTGAAGGCGTTCCGGCCCACCTGCCGCTTACGTCCGACGACATCAACGAACACTTGGCGCGGCGATGGCTCGGCTACGGGCGCGGCGGGCGTTCGAAGATCGAGAACGACCGGGTCCACATCTTCTCGGGCATCCGCTTCGGAGAGACGCTGGGCAGCCCCATTTCCTTTCGTCTGGACAACGGGGCTTACGAGAAGGACAAGGCTGGCTGGCCGGAGAAAATGGCCATTGAGGGCGATCCGCCTGAGGACATGGAGCGGGTGACGCTGCCCCGGCCCGGCCACGCCGACCTCGCAGGCATGCAGAAGTACGAATTCGACGACATCCGTCCGGTCATCGACCGGTCCAGCGCGCGTGAAACCGCGATGCGCGTGGCCTGCTGCTCCGTCGCCCGGCGTCTGCTGAACGCCTTCGGCATCACGGTGGGCAGCCACGTGGTGCGCATCGGCGACGTGGGCTTCGACAGCGCCGACGACTGGATCGATCGCCGCAACGCGCTGCTCCGCGAAGGCGGCGCGCAGGCGCTCTACGAGGCCGCCGACGAGAGCGCCACGCGCATGCTCAACGCGGACATGACGGAGCGCTGCATCGAGCACATCGAGGACACGAAGAAGGCACGCGATTCGCTCGGCGGCATCTACGAGGTGGTGGCCACGGGCGTGCCGCCCGGGCTCGGCTCCTACACACACTGGGAGCACCGCCTCGACGGCAGGCTGTCGCAGGCCATTTGCTCCATTCAGGCGCAGAAGGCGGCTGAGATTGGCGACGGGGTGCGCAATGCCTCTCGCCCGGGATCGCAGGTGCACGACGAGATTATCCACGGCGAAGAGCGAGCCATTGCTGAAGGGCCGTACGCCCGCCGCACCAACGGCGCCGGGGGCATCGAAGGCGGTACGTCGAACGGCATGCCCATCGTCGTGCGTGGCTACATGAAGCCGATCCCGACGCTCATCAAGCCGCTCGATTCCGTCGACACTGCCACGGGCGAGGCCCAGCCCACGCGCTACGAGCGCAGCGACATCACGAGCGTGCCAGCGGCATCGACCGTCGCGGAAGCCACCGTGGCGTACGTTCTCGCCAACGCATTTCTGGAGAAATACGGCGGCGACACGCTGCCTGCCCTCCGCCGACACTACGAAGCGGACCAGGAGGCGTAACGGACTTCCATCACGGGCTTCCCGCCGACGCAGAGAGGCCCGCTCCTCACGCATTCGCCAGGCGGTGCAGCTCGTCCCAGAAGCCGGGGAAGGACACCTGGGCGCACTCGGCGTCGACAACTGTCGTCGAGCCGTGCGCCACCAGGCCGGCGATGCCCATGGCCATCGCGATCCGGTGGTCGTCGAAGCTGTGAACGGTCGTGCCCAGCAGATCGGGGCCGTTGCCGTCGATGGTGAGGCCGTCCTCGTGCTCCTGCACCTCGGCGCCGAGCGCGTTCAGGTTTTCGGCCATCGCAGAAAGGCGGTCGGTTTCCTTGACGCGGAGCTCCTGGGCGTCGCGAATGGCTGTCGTGCCGTCGGCGCACGCCGCGGCGACGGCGAGGATCGGGATCTCGTCGATGAGGTTGGGGATGAGACGGCCGCCGACCTCCACGCCATTCAGCGCAGCCGAGCGGACCGTCAGGTCGCCCATCGGCTCGCCGCCCTCCACCCGCTCGTTCTGCACGGAGATGTCGGCGCCCATCCCGTCGAGGACTTCCAGCAGGGCCGTGCGCGACGGATTCAAACCCACGCCTTCCATCACCAACTCGCTGTCGGGGAGCAGCGTGGCACCGACGATGAAGAACGCGGCGCCGGAGAAGTCGCCGGGCACCGTCCACGTTCGGGCCGGAATGGAGTGGCCGCCCTCGACAGAAATGCGCCGAATGCCGCCGATTTCGTTGATTCCCAGCTCCAGCATGCGCTCGGTGTGGTCGCGGGCCGGCACCGGCTCGATGACGGTCGTCGTGCCCCGCGCGAAGAGGCCTGCCAGCAAGACGCACGACTTGACCTGCGCCGACGCGACCGGCAGGCGGTATTCGATGGCTTGCAGCTCCGACCGGGCCGGTCGTACGCGGACAGGCGCGTGGCCGTCCACGAGTTGCACGCGCGCCTCCATCGCTCGCAGCGGGTCCGCGATGCGCTTCATGGGCCGCTGCTGCAGCGACTCGTCGCCCGTAAGCACACTGCCGAACGGCTGCCCGGCGAGGATGCCCGAGAGCAAGCGCATCGTGGTGCCCGAGTTGCCGCAGTCCAGCGGTCCCGACGGCGGTTGCAACCCGTCGAGGCCGCGCCCTTGCACGACCATTGCGCCCGCGTCGTCCCGCTCGGTGGCGATGCCGAGCGCTTCCATGCACGCCCGCGTGGACCGCGGGTCGGCCGAATCAGGGAAGTTGTGAATCCGTGAGGTCCCGTCGGCCAGGGCCGACAGCATCATTGTGCGATGAGAAATCGACTTGTCGGCCGGGAGGGAAAGAGTGCCACGCAGCGACGTGGCGCGCTGAACCGTTTCAGGCATTGAGTCGGGACGGAAGGTACGCGTCGGGGGGCGAGGGTGAGAGCGGAAGACATCCCGCAACGGAACATTAACCTAGCGGATCCGAAACGGAGAATCGAGCGGGCGGCACTGCGGCTCCGTCTCCGTGCCCCCTCGGAAGTGCGGCGGTTACCAGATGAGCGGCTCCGGCATCGACGCCATCGGAAACGCGTCCAGCACTCTGCGGAAGAGATGCTTCTTCTCGTCGAACGGGAGGAAGGCGTAGCGGAATCCGTTCAGAGCGATTTCGCGCAGCCGGTCGGCCGGGATGCCGCAGTGCTTGTGGACGCGCCAGAGCTCGTCGGTCACCGAAGTGCGGCTGAAGAGGCGGCTGTCGGTGTTCACGGTAACGGGAACCCCGGCCTCGACATATGTGGTGATCGGGTGCTCGTCGAGGCTCGGCACGACGTGCGTCTGCACGTTGCTGGTGGGGCAGATCTCCAGCGGGATGCGGTGATCCACGAAGTACTGCATCAGCTCCGGGTCTTGCCGCAACGTGATGCCGTGGCCGATCCGGTGGGCGCCGCAGTAAAAGATGGCCTGGTGGATGGAGTCTGGCCCCCACGACTCGCCGGCGTGGACGGTCAGGTTGAGCAGGTTGTTGCGGGCGTAGTAGAACGCGTGCAGGTGTCCCTTCGGAGGGTTTCCGGCTTCGCCGCCGGCCAGGTCGAACGCCACGACGCCATGGTTTCGATACTCGGACGCCAATTCGGCCTGCCGCATCGACGCGCTCTCGTACCGATCGCGGAGCCCGCAAACGATAAGCCCCGTTTTGACGCCGAAGTCTTCCTCCCCCTGCGCGAGGCCGTCGAGCACGGTATGGTTGACCTCCTCCAGCGACAGTCCCTCTTCGGTGTGCAGAATGGGCGCGTACCGAACCTCCAAGTAGCGGACGTTCTCCTCGGCGTTTTGCGCGACGAGCTCGTAGGCGATCCGGTGTAGCGCCTCCTTCGTCTGCATCAGCGGAATCGTGTACTGGAACCAGTCGAGGTACGACTCCAGGGTTTCCGATTCGTCGATGGCGCGCAGGGCATCGCGGAGCCCGTCCACGTCGTCGGCGGGGAGCACGTCCATCTTGCCCTCCGACCGTGCAATGTCCAGCATCGTCTCCAAGCGCGGTGAGCCGTCGAGGTGCGTATGCAACTCGGCCTTGGGCCACGCATGAATTTCTTGACGGGTCAGGGTGGGCGTCGCAGCGTCGGAGGTTGACATGGACAGAAGGCACTTGGATGGGATGCGGGAAACCGGAGAGGTGCCGGAAACAGAAACACGGGCGGGGCATCCGCCGCACGGCCCGTCCGGGACCGATCTCTCGCGGGGCAGAAGAAGAGATCGGAGTGCACCCAACACGAGGTCCACGACCGCTGTTTCACAGCACAAGTGGGGCGTCATTCTGACCGAGAGTGTGGAACCGTGCTCCGACGGTACCGTTCGGATTTACCGTCTTTCCACTTGGGATGTCTGCGAATTAGCTGGAATTTTTCGCACGACCCCGATGTGCACGCGTATACTTCAGAGACGCGTTTTTGCGCTCTCCTGGGCACTCCCGCACCGTCACACGACGGGACGTGCTGTTTTCTGAATTGTCCGACCCGAACCGCCATGGGAACGCCAGGTCCCCTCGAACTCATTCTGATCTTTGCCGTCGTGCTCCTGATCTTCGGTGCGAAGCGGATTCCGGAGATTGCCCGCGGCATTGGAAAGGGCATCCGCGAGTTCAAGGATGCCACCAGCGAGATTTCCAAAGAGCTGGACGTTGAGGACAAGCGCCAGCAGATCGACCAGCCGCGTGCCCCGCAGCAGGGCGCGCCGCAAGCCCGGCAGCAGCAGTCCGCGCCTGAACCGGCGCCATCCGAGTCTTCCGGGTCGTCCTCCTCGAACGCGGAGCAGCAGCAGGCCTCCGAGCAGACGTCCTCGTGATCGCTCGGGGCGCCTCCTCTGGGCGTCCCTCGACAGCCCCGCATGCGGGCCGTGCTCGCCCCACCAACGCCGCCCCGGAATCCTGCCGTCCCCAGGCTGAGTCAAGGCGCGTCGCGCGTTTCATTTCCACGGTGCCTGTCTGATGCCGGAACGTCCCCAATGGGATCCGCGCATCCTCGCACCGTTCCCGTTCCTCTTTCTCACCGACCTGCCTCGCCGCAGTATGGACCACCCCACGTTTGCCGACGCCCATCGTGCGATCGAGCAAGGAGAGACCCGTTGCGAAGACGTGGTCTCGTCCTTTTTGGACCGCATTGAGGCGCGCAACGACGAGCTCAACGCGTTCCTGACGGTCGATCGCCAGGGGGCGCTCAATCACGCGCGCTACCTCGATAGCCAGCGCGAACGGGGTAACGCTCGCCCCTTAGCCGGCCTCGTTGTGGGAGTCAAAGACAACATCGCGATTCGTGGCGAGCAGCTCACGTGCGGGTCGAAGATGCTGGACACCTTCGAATCGCTCTACGACGCCACAGTGATCGAGCGGCTCCGTGACGCCGGGGCCATCTTCGTCGGCAAGACGAACTGCGACGAGTTTGCGATGGGCTCGTCGAACGAAACCTCGCACTACGGCCCGGTTCGGAACCCGGCGGATCCGGGCTACGTGCCGGGCGGATCCTCGGGCGGATCGGCGGCCGGGGTGGCCGCGGGCCTGTGCCACGTCGCTTTGGGCAGCGACACCGGCGGTTCGGTGCGGCAGCCTGCAGCGTACAGCGGCGTCGTCGGCCTCAAGCCGACCTACGGACGCGTCAGTCGCTACGGACTGGTGGCTCACGCGTCTTCGCTCGACGTCATCGGCCCGCTCGCCCGCAGCGTCGAGGATGCGGCTCTCGTGATGAATGCCATCGCCGGGAACGATGCGCATGATGCCACCACCGCGGCGGTCGATGTGCCGGACTACACGGCGGCGCTCACTGGCGACATCGGGGGCCTGCGCATCGGCGTGCCGAAGGAGTACTTCGGCGACGGCCTCGATTCTGAAATCCGCCGCATGGTGAACGCCCAGATCGAGGCGCTGCACGACGAGGGGGCGCACGTCGAAGAGGTGTCGCTGCCGCACACCGAGTACGGGGTGGCGGCGTACTACCTGGTAGCGACGGCGGAGGCCTCCAGCAACCTGGCCCGCTACGACGGCGTCCGCTACGGCCACCGCGCCGATCTGCAGGACGCCAAAGAGGCGCTCCAGAAGAAGCAGGCCCGGCTGCAGACGGCGCAGGCCGACGGCCAAGGCAGCGACGCGGTGGACGCCGAGCTGGACGAAACGGTCTCGGCCCTCGACGCGCTCTACACGCAGACCCGAACCGAAGGCTTCGGCGACGAGGTAAAGCGCCGCATCATGCTCGGGACGTATGCGCTCTCGGCCGGGTACTACGACGCCTACTACGAAAAAGCACAGCGCGTCCGCCGTCTCATCCGGCATGACTTCGATCGCGCCTTCGAGAAGGTCGATGTGCTCGTAACACCAGCCACCCCGACCCCGCCCTTCCAGTTCGGCGAGAAGACGGACGATCCGCTGGAGATGTACCTCAACGACGTTTACACCGTCCCTGCCAGCCTGGCCGGCATACCGGGCCTCACTGTTCCCATCGGCAAGCATCCCGCCGAGCCGCATCTGCCCGTTGGGCTTCAACTTCTCGGCCCGCACTTCGACGAGTCGGTCTTGCTCCAGGTCGGCGACGTCATCCAGACGCTGAACGCGCAGTGATGCAGGCGGCGCGATGAATGATGAGACGCCGCGGCGCGTTCGCGTGACGAGGAGGCTCTCACGCTCGTCGTGTCCGGAGGTCAAGAATTGCGGGAGAGGTTGCGGTTCCCCGGGCTGTCGGCTATGCTCCCACCGTTGACGGGGTCGATCGCCGAGGACGCTCGTGGTGCTCAGCGATCCGGCTGCGTCGGCGTCTCGCACCCGCCTTCCCTTCACAACCCAACTCGCTGCAAGCGGATGAGCATTCTCGTTGACCAAGACACGCGTGTCGTCGTCCAGGGCTTTACCGGATCCGAAGGGACGTTCCACGCCGAGCAGATGATCGAGTACGGAACGACGATCGTTGGTGGCGTCACGCCCGGCAAGGGCGGGCAGACGCACCTGGATCGCCCGGTGTTCAACACCGTGGCGGAAGCTGTGGAGGAGGAGGGCGCCAACACCTCGATTATCTTCGTGCCCCCGCCGTTTGCGGCTGATGCCGTTCAAGAGGCGGCCGCGGCGGGCATTGAGGTCATCATCTGCATCACCGAGGGCATCCCGGTGAAGGACATGAAGCCGACCTACCATTACGTGCAGAAGGAGGGAGCACACCTCATCGGACCCAACTGTCCGGGCGCCATCACGCCGGGCGCCTGCAAGGTGGGCATCATGCCGGCGATGATCTTCGAGGAAGGGTCGATTGGTGTCATCTCGCGCTCCGGCACCCTCACGTACGAAGCGGTGGATCAGTTGACGCGTGCGGGGTACGGACAGAGCACGGCCGTCGGCATCGGCGGCGACCCCATCATCGGAACGCGCTTCATCGACACCCTCAAGCTGTTCGAGGACGACGACCAGACCGAGGGGGTCGTGCTGATCGGCGAGATCGGCGGCTCGGCCGAGCAGGAGGCCGCGGCGTACATCGAGTCGCACATGAGCACGCCGGTCTTCGGCTTCATCGCGGGCCGCACGGCGCCTCCGGGGCGCCGCATGGGCCATGCGGGCGCCATCGTGTCGGGCGGCTCGGGCACGGCCGAGGCGAAGTTCGACGCCCTCGAATCGGCCGGTGCAACGGTCGTCAAAAACCCGGCGCTCATCGGGGAGACCGTGCGCGATGTGCTCGCCTGAGCAAGCGTTTCCGCGGGGGCAGAAAGATCTCCAGAGGGATGCCCTACGGACCCCGGCGCGCGCCTTCCACCGGTCGTCAGTCGCCCAGAAGCCGTGCCCCGCTTGGTCGGTGGCACGGCTTCTCGTGGTTCTCCGTGCTGCGCCCCTCTCCGTCCCGCATCCTCATCCCGAAATCGCCCCGCCCGATGTACGACACTGCTGAGTTTGTCAAAGGCTGCGCCCAGTGGGACCAGCTGCCTCCCGACGGCAAGCCGGAAGTCGCGTTCATGGGCCGGTCGAACGTCGGCAAAAGCTCGCTCCTGAACGCGCTGTTGGGACGCAAGAAACTGGCCTACACCAGCAAGAAGCCGGGCAAGACCCGCGAGTTCAACTTCTACCTCGTCGACCGGCGCTTCTATTTTGTGGACCTCCCGGGATTCGGGTACGCGAAGGTGTCGAAGAAGGAACGCGAGCGGTGGGCCGCACTCATCGAGCGATACCTGACCGAGCGGCCCTCGCTCCGGGCCGTCGTGCACCTCATCGACAGCCGCCATCCGCCGATGGAGACGGACGAGGACGTGATCGACTTCATGCGTGGCGGTGACATCCCGCACCTGCTGGCGCTGACAAAGGCCGACAAGCTGTCGAACAACAAGCGCGTACAGAGCAAACGCCGGGTGGAGCGTCTGCTGGAGGGCGTCGGGCTGGAACTGCCCATCGTGCTGACGTCCGCCAAGACGAACCGGGGCATCCCGGAGCTCCGCAACTGGATCACGACGTTTGTGTAGCGGATGCAGTCGGATGCGGGCGCATGCTGGGGAATGGCGTACCGGTCTCCTGACCTTCGCTACTGGGAAGAAGACGGTCGAGGCGGAATCGTGTCTTCGTGTTTGAGAGCACAGTAGCTGGCGGACTGCTCGATCTGGGATGCCAGCCATTCGGCCTCTTGGTGATCGGTTAGCATGCGGGCGGCGACGAGTCGATTCTGGGTCATCCCGTGCCGCTCCAGGTAGTCGTCCCACGCCTCGCCTGTACTCGGATGTCGAGGGCTCAGGGACTGCAGCGCGCTGCTGACTCGGCTGGCTCCTTCGGAGCGCTTATCCTGCGCGGTCCGGTGGAGATGAAGCGCGTACGCGTCTCCGGAGGCCACGACCTCCACCCTCTGCAGGGCGCCGCACGGAAAGCGCGTCGTGGATTCCTGCCCGGGCGTTCCAGCCTGCACCGTGATCCCCGAGTCGTCCACCTTCACCTGGCTGCGGAAGGTCCAGTAGTAATACGCACCCCAGCCCAGAAGTCCAGCCATGAGACCCGGGATGAATGCCTGAAAAATGTTGGGGAGAAGAGCCAGTGCCAGCGCTGTAAGAGGGAGGGCCAGAACAGTGAACAGGACGGCCGTCCACGGACGGCGAGCGCGGGCGAACGCAATGGCCAGTTCGCCCTCTGCCGGGCGGTCGACCGTGATGCCTGGACTGCTCGCAGT
>CAYFSC010000003.1:0-2920 GCA_964345695.1 uncultured Rhodothermales bacterium
GTTGATGAGCACCTTATACGAGCTCTGCCGCGCGTCCAGTTCGCTCTGCAGCTCGTCGTCCTCGGCGTCTTTCATGTCCTGCTTCGTTTCGAGGCGCAGGTCGGTGAGGCGGTCCAGCAGCTGCGGGAAGAGCTCCAGCGTGTCGCCCTCCGGCTGGATGCCGTAGTTCAGCATGATCGACGGGTACAGGCTCTCCACGTCGGCGTACACGATGGGGCCGAGCACGCCGGTCACGAAGATGTCGGTGTAGCCGCCCATCGACTGGCTGCCCCACTGGCTGCGGGGAAGGGAGTGCCGGCGCCGCAGATACTCGCGGACGAACAGGCTCTCGATCTTCGACGCCGGGCCGCGCCGCGCCGACGACCCGTACGTCATGGGCAGCATCTGCGTGAGGTAGAACGTGGAGCCGGACAGGTGGCGGGCGAGGCGCTTCGTTTCGATGACGTCGTCGAGCGCGTAGTCGAGCAGCCGCTCTCGGTCGTGGCGCCAGGCCTCGGTGATGTCGGCCCCCTCGATGTAGGTGCGCTCCTCCGGCGCGAAGCCAAAGTAGCGAGCCGCCGTTTTGAGGCTGTAGTCCGGTAGGTCGCGCTTGAACACGTCGAACGCCATCACCTGGAAGTACGTGTCGATGACGTGCCGCCCGGCGATGTCGAGGGCGGGATAGTCGACCGTCCGCTCCGCGAAGCGCATGCTGGAATCGTACTGCCGCGGCGTCGATCCGTCGCGCCCGATGGCGAAATCGACGTTGTGCAGCTGGCAGCGGTCCAAAATGTAGTCCAGGTCGAAGGCGAACACGTTGTGGCCCTCGATCACGTCGGGGTCTTTCTCGCGGATGAGGTGGACGAGCTCCTGCAGCATCTGCTTTTCACCGATGCCGTCGCGCAGATGCAGAAGCTCCGTCCAGCCGCGGTTGTCGGAGAGGGCGACGATGATAATTTTGTCCTCGGGCCGCTCGGCGCTGGGGAAGCCGCCGTCGGTCATGACCTCGATGTCGAGCTGCATGCGGTGCAGGTCGTCGAGCGTCATGTCGAGGAAGCACGTGCGGCCCGTCTGCATCATGTACTGCTGCGCGGGGGAGCCCACGCGATAGAGCTCGTCCGGCCGGCGCTCGTCGCTGTCGGTGCGGCGCTCGATGGTGCGGATGGCGTCCCAGTAGTCGCTCCAGGTGCGGAAAACGACGAGGTGCTCGTAGTCGTTGTCGCCCTCCAGGCGCTGAAACTTAAACGTGTCGCGCCGGCCGCGGAGCAGCGAGATGTCCGACAGGAAGAAGAAGGGGAAGAACGTCTCTTCGTGCTCTACCACGCGCTCGAAATCCTCCGATCGCTGGTACAGACGGACCGCCGCAGGTTGGTCGGACGCCCGGTCCATGAGCGGATGCACGTCCACGACACGCGGCATCGGATCCTTGCCGAACAGCGCCGTATCGACCGACCGCTCCGAGGCGGGCGCAGCCGTTCCGTTTGTTGCAGTGTCGCGTGTTGCAGCGTCGCGGGAGGTCGCAGGAGACGAAGAACCAGGCATGGACCGGCGGATGCATGAGTGGAAATCGGGCCATTGTACGGCGTCGCGGAGGCGATGTGCCTTCCCATCTCCCCGAGGGAGCCTCGGGCAGCGCTTGCAATCATCGACCGGATCGCCGTTTCTGTCCCCAGAAGCCTCTGTTCCAGACCGGTGGTGGCGTCCATGGCATCTGTGATGATTCTCCGACGGGCGCGCGAGGCCGATATTCCTGAGTTACAGGCGCTTATTGAGGCGTCGGTTCGGGAGTTGGGACGGCCGTTCTACAGCCGTCAACAAATCGAGCAGTCCCTCGTGCACGTGTTCGGCGTAGACCGGCAGCTGATTGCCGACGGAACGTACTACGTCGTCGACGCCGACGGCGAAATTGTGGGCTGCGGGGGATGGAGTCAGCGAAAGACGCCGTTCGGCGGCGATCAGGCGGGCGACGTGCGGGACGCGACGCTGCGGACTCCTGGCGAAGAGCCGGCGGTTCTGCGGGCGTTCTTCGTGCATCCGGAGTGGGCTCGGCGCGGCATCGGGCGGTGGCTGGTCCACGCATGCGAGAAGCGCGCCCGAAGGGCCGGGTTCACCCGTTTCGAGCTGGTCTCCACCCTTCCCGGGCGTCCCCTGTATGCCGCCCTCGGTTACCAGGAAGGAGAGTCGATGGCCATTCCTCTGGCGGAGGACGTTGTACTGGAGGCCGTTCGCATGAAGAAGCCGTGAGAGCCTGTGGCGAACGCCGGGCGGCGACGAGAGCGAGAGACAAGCCTGCATGCACGTTGAATGATGCCTACGCTTCGCACGAACAATCTCGGGCAGCGCTTCGGACGCCTGCTGCTCTTCCGGCGGATGTCGTTCACGCTGGAGGGAGGCACTTCGCTGGCGGTGACCGGGGCCAACGGGTCGGGCAAGTCGACGCTACTCCGTATTCTGGCCGGGGTGCTTTCCCCGAAAGCCGGGTCGGTTTCCCTGTCGGTCGAGGGGCAGTCCATTTCGGCGGAGGCGCATCCGCTGCATACGGGGATGGTGGCTCCCTATCTGAACGTCTATGATGACCTCACGGCGCGCGAGAACTTGGAATTTCTGGGTCGGACCCGCGCGCTCTCGCAGGCCGGGACTCGGATCGACGCGGTGCTCGAGCAGGTCGGGCTCGCGGGGCGCGGCAACGACCTCGTAAGCACCTATTCCTCAGGCATGAAGCAGCGCGTAAAATACGCCGCGGCGCTCCTCGCCGAGCCGCCGCTGCTTCTGCTCGACGAGCCAAGCACGAATCTCGACGCCGTGGGGGTGGACATGGTAGAGCGTGTGATGGTGCAGCAGCAGGAGCGCGGTGGGCTGCTCGTCGTGGCGACGAACCGGGCCGAGGAGGCCGCAGCCCACGACCGGCAGATTCGCATCGAAGACTACCGATAGAGCGTGG
>CAYFSC010000003.1:3020-29563 GCA_964345695.1 uncultured Rhodothermales bacterium
GGAGCGCACGGTCGGAAGGGGAGCGTAGAGAACGGGACCCAAACGGCCATCCCTGGTGCGTCCGCTCTCGTTCCGCCCCCGATCCGCCTCCCCTGCCGTTGTCCGTGCCGTCTGCCCGCCCGTTCCCTGAAGGTCCTACGCCTCACGTTTCGTCCTGGACCTCTGGCGCCTTGACGCACGGGAAAAGAATGCCGGAGCCCGGCGGGAGTACGCATCCTGAGTGGACCCATCTCAGGGGAGCCACCGGTGGAGACATTCCGTAAAATCGGAGGGGGGAAAGAGAACAGCGGCCCGCCGGACTGAAACGATCTCGGGGCTCAACCGACCCTTACAGGTGAGCAACAAGAAAGCGGGTGCTCCGCAGTACCTGGCACCAACCATTCCTGCGGCCCACCCGCCGATCGCATCCCTTTGAATGCATACGCATCCAAAACCATGCAAAAACTAACTTCGCGAATCTCTGCGTTGATCGCAACCGGCGTGCTGCTCGGGGTCCTTGCCCTGCCGCACGCAGCACAGGCCCAGCGTGCTGGCGGCGGGTCGAACCCCTTCGACATCGACGCTCGCGCGGGCGTCACCCTTCCGGCCAGCGACATCGGCGACGTGGCCGATCCGGGCGCCAGTTTCGGTCTGGGGCTGACGTACTGGTTCCATCACCGGCTGGGCGTGCGCCTCAACGGCGATCTGGGCCTCCTCTCGGGATTGGACGCCGATGAGACTGGGACGAACTCCGAGTCGCCCGACATCGACGTATGGCGCTACACGCTCGGCATCGTCGGACGCATCACGCCGCCTGCAAGCCGCTGGGACATCACCGCCAATCTCGGGGCCGGAGGAGTGTCCTACAGCAGCGATGAGTTTGAGGGAGGTCCCGTCGCCGGCCAGGACCTTTCCGAGACCTACTTCTCGGGGACCGGCGGCGTGCGCATCGGATACGACGTGACGCCGAGCATCGGGCTGTTCGTTGGGGCGCAGGCCTACTACGACTTCCTCGACGAGGACGACACCGCGGCGTTCGCCCAAGCGGTGCCGAGCGAGGTGGATGAAGGACTGGAAAGCGGCTGGACCTTTCCCATTCAGGGAGGGATCAAAATCAAACTGTAGCCGCTCCCGCACGCATCCCCGAAGAACGCAGGCCCGATCTGGAGCCGGAAGGGACCGCCCCTTCCGGCTTCGGTATGTGAGGGCGACCGTCGGGGAAAGTCTTCCGATCGCGGCAGTATGATACCGAACCGCGATTCTTCCCGATCACCAACGACGTTCTCCCACCATGAACACCGAGACGACGGAACGCCTGTCGGCGCGCATCACCGGACGCGTGCAGGGCGTGGGCTTCCGCAACTTCACCCAACTCCGCGCGCGAGACCTCGGCCTCACCGGATGGGTGCGCAACGAGCCCGACGGATCGGTGCGTCTGGAAGCCGAGGGCGATCCGGCTGCGCTTGACGACCTGGAGACGGCGCTGCACGACGGTCCGCGTCTTGCTCGCGTCGACACCGTGGAGGCGAATCGCTCCGACGCCACCGGCGAGTTTACGACATTCCGCGTCCGACGGTAGAGCGCGGTGGGAAAACCTCCCGGGAGCGCACGGGTGAATTGGCCGCCGCAAACACCGAGTCTGACGGGTCGACTCACCGGCTTTTCAAGCCGATTCGTTGCATCCAGCGCCCGCCGTTGGTACGTTTTTTGGCGTTGGCGGGCTCACAATGGCGCGCCGGGCGGGATTCACCGATCTGAGAACAGGCGAGGTCACCATGAGCGATCTTTTCGACACCATCGTCTCGCTGTCGAAACAGCGAGGATTCATCTTCCAGTCGTCCGAAATTTACGGCGGCCTCAGTGCCACGTACGACTACGGGCCGCTCGGCGTCGAGCTGAAGCGCAACGTTAAGGAGAAGTGGTGGCGCTCGATGGTCTACCAGCACGACGACATCGAGGGCGTCGACGCGGCCATTCTCATGCATCCGAAGACGTGGGAGGCCTCCGGCCATACCGAGGCGTTCAACGACCCGCTGATCGACGACAAGGAGTCCGGCAACCGCTACCGGGCCGACGAGCTGATCGAGGATTACATCCGCCGGCTTCGCGACGACGGGGAGGAGGACCATGCCGCCGCCGTGCACGAGCGGCTCGTGGACGCGCTCAACGCCGGAGAGGCGATGACCGACCGGCTGCACGCCATCATCATCGACGAGGAGATCCGCGCGCCCGACTCCGGGGCGTTCGACTGGACAGACGTCCGCCAGTTCAACCTTATGTTCGAGACGCACATGGGTCCGGTTAAGGAAGAGAGCTCCCGCCTCTTTCTCCGTCCCGAGACGGCCCAAGGGATGTTTGTCAACTTTCACAACGTGCGCGAACCCGCGCGTCAACACGTCCCGTTCGGCATTGCTCAGATTGGAAAGGCCTTCCGCAACGAGATTGTGGCCCGGCAGTTCGTCTTCCGGATGCGGGAGTTTGAGCAGATGGAGATGCAGTACTTTGTGAAGCCGGGGACTCAGGACGAGAATTACGAGCGCTGGAAGGAAGAGCGCATGGCGTGGCACGAAAGCCTCGGCATCGACACCGCCAAGCTGCGGTTCCATGAGCACGAGCAGCTTTCCCACTATGCGGACGCGGCCGTGGATATTCAGTACGAGTTCCCCATCGGCTGGAAAGAACTGGAGGGCATCCACTCCCGTACCGACTACGACTTGGGCCGTCATCAAGAGTACTCGGGCAAGAAGATGACGTACTACGATCCGTTCGAAGAGGAACGGTACATCCCGTACGTGGTGGAAACCTCTGCGGGCCTCGACCGGACGATCCTGATGCTCCTGTGCGATGCCTACTACGAAGAAGAGGTGCGCGGCGATACGCGCTCGGTGCTCCAGTTTCATCCCGAGGTGGCGCCGATCCGCGCGGCCATCTTCCCGCTGGTGAAGAAAGAGGGCCTTCCCGAGATCGCGCACCGCATCGAAGACGACCTGCAAGACCACTTCAACGTGAAGTACGATGAGCGCGGGTCGATGGGCAAGCGGTACCGGCGGATGGATGAGGCGGGCACGCCGTTCTGCATCACGGTCGACTTTGACACCCTCGACGACCAGACGGTGACGGTACGCGACCGCGACTCGATGGAGCAGGACCGCGTGGCCATCGACCAGCTTGCCACGTATATCTTCGACCACACCCGCTCGTGGACGCCGGAGTCCTGAGTCCTGGCTGAGGCGTCCCGCGAAGCCTGCGGGTCCACCACCCGCGGCATTCCGTCCCGTGTTGGGGCGCCATCAGGTTTAAAGCCTGCTCAAAGCATCAAATTAAGGTTTAGCGGAGATCCTGTGGGGATTGACGTAAACCGGTGCCTTCCCTTGGGTTGTATTTCACGCTATCGTATACTTTCATTCCCCTGCACGAGGAGCACCCGCTGAGTTCTCTTTCGTTTGAGGTTTGGGCCTGTACGTCCTCCGTTTCGGAGGTCTCCCCTACGTCTGAAAGGATTTCTCGACGGAATGCCCCCGTACGCCTACTGCTGAACGCCTCGCTCGTATGTCGCAGATATTTCCGAAGAAGGCCAATTCGCTCCCGCTGCTCTCGCTGGTGGGGTCCCTGCTGGGCGGTGTGGCGCTGATCGTCCTCGTCTGGTACTACTTTTCGCCAGAGTTCACCGTGGTGGGCTACAAACCGGAGCAGCCCGTTCCGTACAGCCACCGGCTTCACGTGGACGAGCTGGGCATGGACTGCCAGTATTGCCACAATTGGGTTGAGAACTCGGCGCATGCCAACGTGCCCCCGACGCAGACGTGCATGAACTGTCACAATCAGATTCAGACGCAGTCGCCGAAGCTCGTGGAGGTGCGTGAGAGCTGGGCGAACGACGAGCCGATCGAGTGGGTGCGTGTGCACCACTTGCCGGATTACGCGCACTTCAGCCACGCTGCGCACGTAAACAAAGGCGTAGGGTGCGAGACGTGTCACGGACGCATCGATCAGATGGAGGTCGTCTCGCAGGTGGAGCCGCTGTCCATGGGGTGGTGCATCGAGTGCCATCGCCAGCCGGAGTTGTACCTGCGCCCGAACGACGAGGTGACGACGATGGGCTACACCCAGCCCGCGAACTTCGTCGAGCGGAATCTGGAGCGGATTCGCGAAGACGGCATTCAGCCGCCCACCAACTGTTCGGCCTGCCACTACTAATCGCTCAGGGTATCGCGTTTGCGTTGCGGAAGCGACCGCCGCAGCGTCCCACGCTCGACCCCTCATCCGCAACGACCCAGCGAAGCATGATAGAGCTTGACGTCATCGATCCGAGCACGGACGACCGGGAAGAGTCCGAAGAGTCCAAGTACCGGTTCTGGAGAACGGCGGAGCAGCGCGAGCGCCCGTCCTCAGAGGAGTCGCACATGGAGTTTGAGCCCGGCGACAGCGAGCCGCCGAGCGGGGCCTCGCGGCGTCAGTTCCTCCAACTGATGGGGGCGGCGATGGCGATGGCGGGGCTGACGGGCTGCCGGCGCCCGGTCGAGAAAATTTTGCCATACGCGCGGAAGCCGGAGGAGGTCATCCCTGGCGTTCCGCAGAACTATGCCACGGCGATGCCCTTCCGCGGCACGGTGCGTCCCATCCTCGTGGAGAGCCACGAGGGGCGGCCCACGAAGGTCGAAGGCAACCCGGATCATCCCATCGCCCAGAGCGGCACGAGCCCGTACGAGCAGGCGTCGATCCTGAACCTGTACGACCCCGACCGGTCGGCCACCGTGCGCCGAGACGGAGGGGAGGCCTCGTGGAGCGATTTCATTTCGTTCTGCCGCCAGCTGGCCGACAACGCCACTGAGAAGGAAATCGCCGTCCTGATCGAGGAGACCTCCTCGCCGACGGTGCAGGCCATGCGCGACCGCATCGAGGGTCGCTTTCCGAACCTGCGCTGGATTCCGTATTCGTCGGCCGGCGACGACGCGCAGCGACAGGGCATGGAGCAGGCGTTCGGCCGGCCGCTGCGCCCACAGTACATGCTCGATGAGGCAGAGGTTATCCTCAGCCTCGATGCCGACTTCCTGTCGGGTGCGCACCGCGACTTCTACCACAACACGAAGTCCTTTGCCGAAGGCCGTCGCCTGGAGGACGCCGAGGACGATATGAGTCGGCTCTACACCATCGAGAGCCGTTACACCGAGACCGGCGGAATCTCGGATCACCGCATGCGCATGAAGGCGGGCCGGATTCCGGCGTTCGCCGCTGCCGTTGCGAGCGAACTCGGGGTGGGAAGCGCTCCGTCGGCGCAGTGGAGCGAGAAAGAGCAGCTCTACGCCCGCGAGATCGCGAACGACCTCCGCGAGGCTGGGGCACAGGGCATTGTGGTGGCGGGCGACGGCCAGCCGCCGGAGGTGCACGCTCTGGCCATGGCCATTAACGATCAGGTCGGAAGCATCGGCTCGGCCGTTACGCTGTACGACGCCGGTGAGTCACCTGCCCCCGCGCAGGACGATCAGCTGCGCGACCTCGTCGACGCCATCGGCGCAGGCCAGATCGACGCGCTCTTCTGTGTCGGCGTCAACCCGGTGTACGACGCACCGGCCGAACTCAACATGCAGCAGGCCCTGCGCCAGGTGCCCGAGACGGTCCATGTCGGGCTGCTGCGCGATGAAACGGCGCAGGCCTGCCGCTGGCACGTGCCGCGTGCCCATTACCTGGAGGCCTGGGGCGACGGCCGGGCCTACGACGGCACGCTATCCATCATCCAGCCGCTCATTGCGCCGCTCTATGAGGATGCGCACTCCGAAATTGAGGTGCTGAACGCCCTCGCCACGGGCATGGACGCGGCAGGGTACGACCTGGTCCGCCAGCAGTGGCGCGAGCAGATCGCCGACGACTTCGAAGACACGTGGCGCCGCGCCCTGCACGACGGCTACCTGGCCGACACGCAGTATCCGACGACCACGGCCTCCGTCCAGTCGGTGGCGTCTGTGGCGGCGCCGGACGACGACGGGCTCGAGGTGGTGGTGCGCCTCGACCCGACACTGCTCGACGGGCGCTTCTCCAACAACGCCTGGATGCAGGAGCTGCCCGACCCGATTACCAAGATCGTGTGGGACAACGTGGCCATCATGAGCCAGGCAACGGCCGATGACCTTGGGGTGGAGCGACGCTACGACAGCGGCAACTTCTACGTCGACCGCATCGACCTCACGGTGAACGGGCAGACGGTCAACCTCCCCGTGTGGGTTCAGCCCGGCCACCCGGATGGATCCATCACCGTGATGATGGGCTACGGCCGCTCCATTGCCACGACGCGGGGCACGCGGAGCACTCCCTTTTGGGACACCGATGATTACACCGATATCTACGGCGACGGCCCGATTGCGGGCGGCGTCAACGATGATTCGGGGGACGGAAGCGAGAGCGTCGGGACGAACGTCGCGCCGCTGCGTCCGCTGGGGAGACAGTGGGCGACCGGGGCGAGCGTCACCAAGACCGGCTCCGGGTACCTCATTGCATCCACCCAGGAGGAAGGCTCCATGCAGGGGCGCCCGATCGTGCGGTGGGCCACGCTCGACGAGTTTAAGGAAAACCCCGCCTTCGTCGAGGATGACGAGTCGTACGTTCCGGAGCTCCATCACGACGGGGGCGCAGGCCACGATGCGGAGGGCGACGTACCGCAAGCCGGGCACGGCGGAGACGGCCAGGCGCCCGACGAAGAAGGGAGCCAGCAGGGGCCGCCGGTTCTCGATGGCATCCAGGAATCCATGGAAGACCATGGCGACGAGGGCCACGGCGACGGCGGCTTTCAAGAGTATCCTACCATGTGGGAGGACAACCACCCCCGCGAGCAGCAGGCTTACAAGGACAACCCCTACTTCGAAAATCAGTGGGGGATGGTCATCGACCTCAACACCTGCACCGGGTGCAATGCCTGCGTCGTCGCCTGCACGAGCGAAAACAACGTGCAGGTGGTGGGCAAGGAGGAGGTCTCGAAGGGGCGCCACATGTACTGGATTCGGAACGACCGGTACTACGTCAGCACCGAAGGGAACGAGGACGATCCTGAGATGATGACGCAGCCGGTCATGTGCCAGCACTGCGAGAATGCGCCCTGCGAGTCGGTGTGTCCGGTGGCGGCGACCGTGCATTCGCCCGACGGCACCAACCAGATGATTTACAACCGCTGCATCGGCACGCGGTACTGCTCCAACAACTGCCCGTACAAGGTGCGGCGCTTCAACTTCTACAACTGGACGAAGACGCTGCCGGCCGAGGTGCAGATGGCGCAGAACCCGAACGTGTCCGTGCGCTCGCGCGGCGTCATGGAGAAATGCTCGTGGTGCATTCACCGTGTGCGTGAGAACCAGCGCCAGGCCGATAACGAGAACCGCGACCTGCGCCCGAACGAAACCCAGACGGCCTGCCAGCAGGCCTGCCCGACGGATGCGATCACCTTCGGCGACCTCAATAACCCGGACAGCGACGTGGTTCAGAAGAAGCGCAATCCGCGGCGGTACGAGCTGCTGTCGTACCTCAACGTGAAGCCGCGGTTGTCGTACCTCGGGCGCGTCCGCAACACGAATTCGCGCATCCAGGAGTACGAGGAGTCGACCGATGCGGAGGCCACCCCGGCGTAAAACGTGGTGAGGACCCTGTGCCCTTTCTCTGTAGAATCAAGCTGAAATCCCGTGGAGAATACCCCCTCAAGTGAACCATCCTCCGCCCACGCAGGCGACGGGTTCCACGAGCGCGAGCGCCTCGTGAAGGGCAACCTGTCGTTCCACGACGTGACCGAAATGGTGGCGCGGCACACGGAGAAGAAAACGCCCCTGACGTGGTACGTGCTGTTCACGATCTCCGCGTCGATGGCGGGGCTGCTCGTCGTGATGCTCGCCTACCAGGTGTGGAACGGCGTGGGCGTGTGGGGCAACAACCAGCCGGTGGGCTGGGGCTGGCCGATCGTCAACTTCGTGTTCTGGGTCGGCATCGGTCACGCCGGAACGCTCATCTCGGCCATTCTCTTCCTGTTCCGCCAGCAGTGGCGCACCTCGATCAACCGATCGGCGGAGGCCATGACGCTCTTCGCCGTGACGTGTGCGCTGATCTTCCCGACCTTCCACGTCGGCCGCGTGTGGGCCGTGTACTGGATGCTGCCCATCCCGAACCAGATGGAGATGTGGCCGCAGTTTAAGAGCCCGCTCCTGTGGGACGTATTTGCGGTGTCGAGCTACTTCATCGTGTCGCTCATGTTCTGGTACGTCGGCCTCGTGCCCGACCTCGCCACGCTGCGCGACCGGGCCAAGGGCTTCTGGCGGAAACGCATCATGGGCTTCTTCTCGCTCGGATGGACGGGGGCGAACCGCCACTGGCGGAACTACGAAAAGGCCTACTTGCTGCTCGCCGGTCTGGCTACCCCGCTGGTCCTGTCGGTCCACTCGGTCGTTTCGTTCGACTTTGCCGTATCCATCCTGCCCGGCTGGCACACCACCATCTTTCCGCCCTACTTCGTGGCGGGTGCCATCTTTTCGGGCTTCGCCATGGTGGTTACGCTGCTGGTCATCGCCCGGAAGGCCTACGGGCTGGAGAACCTGATCACGATCGACCACCTGGAGAAGATGAATATCATCATCCTGGTGACCGGCACGATCGTTGGCTTCGCCTACATCACGGAGTTCTTCATGGCCTGGTACTCGCAGGTGGAGTACGAGCAGTACGCCTTTCTGAACCGCGCCTTCGGGCCGTATGCGTGGGCGTACTGGATCATGATGAGCTGCAACCTGATTTCGCCCCAGCTTTTTTGGTCGAAAAAGCTTCGGCGCTCGATTCCGGTGATGTTTGCCCTGTCGATCGTCGTGAACATCGGCATGTGGTTCGAGCGCTTCGTGATTACGATTACATCGCTGCACCGCGACTTCCTGCCGAGCTCGTGGGGCTACTTCACGCCGACCTGGATCGACATCGGCACGCTCGTCGGGTCGTTCGGCCTGTTCTTCACGCTTTTCCTGCTGTTCCTCCGGTTTGTGCCCATGGTGGCCATTGCCGAGGTGAAAGGCGTTATGCCGCAGGCCGACCCGCACGCCTACGAGGGCGATGGACACCCGACGCCGGGCCAGAAAGACGTGCCGTACATCCAGGCCGAGGCGGAGATCGATCCGTCCGACGACTCCCGGCGGAATGACTCGGGCGAGGTGCGGGGCGGCGCCTAGCTCCGGCGGGGCCTGGTCTCGGCCCTCGTTCGGGACCGTACGACTCGCAATCCAGCACAACGCGCACAGCGCGCTCCACTCATGCTTAAGGAACTGACCCGCGAAGTAAAGGCCTCGATGGGGATATACGAGAGCGACGACCAGATCTACGGTCTGCTCGCGGAGTTCTCGGACCCCGCTGCCCTGATGCACGCCGCCGAGGCGGTGCGCGAAAACGGGTACACCCACTTCGACACGCACAGCCCCTTCCCGATTCACGGAATGGACCGGGCGATGGGCCTCGGCAACTCGAAGGTGGGGTACTTTACGTTCGCCGGCGGCCTGACGGGCCTCGCCGTGGCCTACCTGCTGCAGTGGTGGACGGCCGCGGTCGACTACCCGATCAACATCAGCGGCAAGCCCTTTTTTGCGGTCGAGCCGTCGGTGCCGATTATGTTTGAGCTGACCGTGCTGTTCGCGGCGTTCGGCGCCGTGGGCGGGATGCTTGCGCTCAATGGGCTGCCGCGTCCGTACAACCCGCTCTTTTACTCCGACCGCTTCGAGCGCGCCACCGACGACGGCTTCTTCCTGCACATTGCGGCGAGCGACCCCCAGTTCGACACCGACGACACCGCGCACATGCTGCGCGACATCGGGGCCCTGCACGTCGAACTCGTGCAGGACGACGGCACCGCCGAGGTGTGATGGCAGTATGATGGCGCGCGGCCCGTCGGCCTCTCTTTGCTTCCTCCGAGACCTTGTTGAATCGATGCGTACACTCCTTACCACCGGCGCTCTCCTGATCGCGCTCCTGCTCGCAGGATGCCGAGGCACGGAATCGAGCAACCCTCCGGTGCATCCGAACCTGAATATGGACTTCCAGCAGAAGTACCAGGAGCAAGAGGCCAATCCGCTGTTTGCCGACAACGCGGCCATGCGGAAGCCCGTCGCAGGCACCGTGGCCCGCGGACTGCTCAAAGAAAACACCGCCCTGCACACAGGTCGGAACGAGGCGGGCGAGTACGTGGAGCGCGTGCCGTTTCCGGTCACGCGGTCGGTTCTGGAACGGGGACAGGAACGCTATGACATCTACTGCACCGTGTGCCACGGCAAGGCCGGCGACGGCAACGGCATCATCATGACGGGTACGAGCAGCATCACGGGCGAAGGGTACGGCTACACCCCGGCGCCCACCTACCACAGCGAGCGGCTGCGCAACGTCACCGACGGATACATATACGACGTGGTCGCGAACGGCGTCCGCAACATGCCGGGCTACGCACAGCAGATTCCGGTGCGCGACCGCTGGGCCATCGTGGCATACGTCCGCGCCCTGCAGCGCAGCCAGAACGCTCGCGAAGAGGACCTCCCGGACAGCGCGCTGCGGCAGATCGAGCAGGGCAGCAGCGCCAACGTCGAGTAGTGCCCGGACCTGTGCCCGCGCCCTCGCGGCCTCGTTGATCATCGAAGATTGGACTTTTCTTACCCATGGCCGACACCGTAAATAGCAACTCCCTTGTAGGCTGGCTGGTCGATCCGCTGCAGGACACCGCCGATGCGGCCGAGTCGTCCTACCGATTTACTGGAGACCGGCGCGCGTGGATCGCTCCGCTGGCTCTCGGACTGGCGCTTCTGGGCGTGAGCGTAGTCGGCTGGGTCCTGGATCCGGCACAGTTCTACTTCTCGTACCTCGCAGGGTGGGCCTTTCTGTTGACCACTGCCGTCGGTGCAACCTTCTTTCTCCTCTTTCAGCACCTCACGCGCGCTTCGTGGAGCGTCGTCGTCAAGCGCATCAATGAGGCGCTCGTCTGGGCCTTCCCGCTGTTGTTTCTGCTGGGAGTGCCACTGCTGTTCGGACTGCACGACCTGTACCACTGGACGCACGAATCGCTCTACGACCCGAGCAGTCCGGAGTACGACGAGATCCTGGCGGGCAAGCGGGCATACCTCAATCTGCCGTTCTGGGGCGCGCGCATCGTGCTGTACTTCGCCATATGGTCGTTCCTCACCTACAAACTGTACACGCTCTCGGTGAAGCAGGATGTGGAGGCCGACCCCGACATTCCGGCGCGCCTCCGGACCGTAAGCGCATGGGGACTGCCGGTCCTGGCCGTCACGACGGCCTTTGCCAGCTACGACATCCTGATGTCGACCGATCCGCACTGGTTCTCGACCATCTTCGGCGTCTACTTCTTCTCGGGCGGCGTTCTGGCGGCGGTTTCGGCCATCGCCGTCCTCGCGCTGGCCCTGCAACACTCGGGCGGGATGCTCAAGAACGTGGTTACGCTGGAGCACTACCAGGACCTCGGCAAGTACATGTTCGGATTTGTGGTCTTCTGGGCGTACATCGCGTTCAGCCAGTACATGTTGTATTGGTACGGCGGCATTCCAGAGGAGATCGTGTGGTACCAGCACCGCCTCACGGGCGGATGGGGCTGGCACAGTGCCCTGTTGTTGCTGCTCCACTTCGTGCTTCCGTTCTTTATCCTGCTGCCCCGCTTTACCAAGCGCGTCCCGTTCATCCTGTCGATCATGGCCGTGTGGCTGATCGGCATGCACTGGTTCGACATACACTGGATTGTGCTCCCGGTGCACGACGCGAACGCAGGATTTCACTGGCTGGACTTCACCTGCTGGCTGGGACTGACGGGCGTGTTTGTGGGGACCCTGATGTATCGGTTGGCCCGTCACCCGCTCGTTCCGCAGAACGACCCCTACCTCGCTGATTCGCTTCACTTTGAGAACACCTGACACCGGCGCGCTGCGCAGACGGCCAATTTGGCCGTTTTTCACGGAGCGCCTCCGACCTCAGTACAGCATGAGGCGTTCACTGTGGTCCCTGCGAAAGTAGATTAGCAACATGGCGAATTCCGAACCTACAACGACCCGCGACCGACCGGCCTCACCGGAACTCGTCGTTCCCCGACAGGCGGCGGTGGTCGATGGCACCGAGGTCACGTTCAACTGGCGCCCGGTCGACGGGGCCGACGCCTACCGCCTCCAGGTGGCCGCGACGGCCTCGTTTGACGAGGTGCTCTACGAGCAGACCCTCGAGGACACCACGGCCGTGACCATGGGCGGGTTGTTCCCGACCGACGGGCAAACCTTCTTCTGGCGCGTGCTGGCCCGCAGAGACGGGACCTGGAGCCGCGGCAAGCGCGTCGAGAGCCTCGTGGCCGCGACGGCCGAGGAGGCCAAGGAGCATGCGGCCCTCCCGTCGGAGGAAGAAGACATGGGGCCGGCAGTGGAACTGGTGCGCTCGGCCGGGAAGGATGTAGCCGAGAGAGTGATCCACGTGCCGGAAAGCCGGCGCCTGGAGCGTGAAAAAGAAATGGGCGTGGCCTACGAGGGTGTGGCAGCCGGCCAGATCGCCGCCATTGCACTCTCGATTCTGCTCGTCGTCGTAGTGGCAGCTGCCATCGTGTTCGTGTGGTCGGGACAGGTGGCCGACCAGGCTGAACGCGCCGCCGCGACCGCGGGCTCCAACGCCGACCTCCGCGAAACCGAACTGCAGGCCACGCAGAAGCTGGAACAGTACGGGGTCGTAGATGAAGAAGAAGGCGCGTACCGGATCCCGATTGATCGCGCCATGGACATTATCGCCAACGAGGCGTATCAGCAAGAGCAGCTTCAGCAGCAGGGCGGGTCGCCTTCGCAGTGACACCGCCTGCGCGCCGGATTGGATCGGAATGCACCCCGAACACGTATGGTTTGGACGCTGTAGGCAGCGGGAAGAAGCGTCCGTTTCTGAGCCTGCCTGTGGCACGGTGCATCCGTGCCTTGACGCGGACGACGCCACTTTAATAACCCTGGAAACGAACGCAGACGTATGGGCGACACCGGCTCTTTTTGGCTCCCTGAGTCCGCATCGACGATTGCGTCGGAGGTCGACGGGCTCTTTCTCTTCGTCACGTGGGTCAGCACGATCCTCTTTGTGGGCGTCATCGGCGCAATGATCTACTTTGCCTACCGCTACCGGCGGCAGAGCCCAGACGACCGCCCGACCCCCGTGCACGAGAGCAAGCTGCTCGAAATCTCGTGGATCGTCGTGCCGACAATCCTCGTGCTGCTTGTGTTCAACTGGGGCTTCAAGTCGTTTGTCAAGATGAATGTATCGCCGCCGAATGCCTACGAAATTCAGGCCGAGGCGTGGAAGTGGAACTGGCTGTTCGAGTACCCAAATGGCACGCAGTCGGACACCCTGTACGTTCCGGAGGGGCGACCGGTGAAAATCACGATGAGCAGCCGCGACGTCATCCACAGCTTCTTCGTCCCGGCGTTTCGCGTCAAGCAAGATGTGCTGCCCAACCGCTACACCTCCGTCTGGTTTGAGGCGACCGACCCGGGCACCTACGACCTGTTCTGCACCGAGTATTGCGGCACGAACCACTCGGACATGATTACCAAGACGAAGGTGGTCTCCCAGCAGGAGTTTTCCGACTGGGTAGAAAGCGGCGGCGGTGCGACCGACGACATGCCCCTCCCGCAGCTCGGCGAGCGGCTGTACCGCCAACAGGGCTGCAATGCCTGTCACAGCCTCGACGGATCCCGCATGGTGGGCCCGACGTGGGAGGGGCTGTACGGGAAACAGAACCACGCCATGGCCGACGGGTCGACAGTGACCGCGGACGAAAACTATCTCCGCGAGGCCATTCTTGAGCCCGGAGCGAAGATTGTCGAGGGGTACAGCAACGTGATGCCGGCCAACTATCAGTCGCTGTCCGAGCGTGAACTGTCGGCCCTCATCGCCTATATGAAGGAGCAAAGCGACAAGACACTGGAGTGAATACGTCACGCGCCACGAGTTGAATCGTGCTCTCCATGATTCTTAACTCGTGTCGTGACTGATTCCCACCCTGCGCGCGAACGACTCACCTGACCGAGGTCCTATGAGTACGGAAACGACACCGACTACGACGGAGCACCCGGACGCTTCGCATGAGGAGGTGAATTACCTGAATCACGAAACGGGCATCTGGTCCTGGCTCTCTACGAAGGACCACAAGCGCATCGGCATCATGTACTGCCTCGCGCTGGCCCTGGTCTTCCTCGTGGCAGGCTTGCTCGCCGTCGCCGTGCGGACCGAGTTGATCGCGCAGGGAACGACGATCATGAACGAGGACACCTACAACCAGGTGTTCACGATGCACGGCATCCTGATGGTCTTCCTGTTCCTGGTGCCGTCGATCCCGGCCATCCTGGGCAACTTTGTGCTGCCTCTGCAAATCGGGGCGAAGGACGTGGCCTTCCCACGGCTGAACCTTGCCAGCTGGTACGTCTACATGGCCGGCGCCGTCCTGACGGTGATGGCGCTGCTCTACGGAGGCGTCGACACAGGATGGACCTTCTACACGCCCTACTCCTCATCGACCGGCGGTGGCGTGCTCTGGATGACGGCCGCCATCTTCGTCTCGGGCTTCGCGTCGATCTTCACGGGGCTGAACTTCATCGTCACGATCCACAAGATGCGCGCGCCGGGGATGACGTGGAACCGGCTGCCTCTCTTTATCTGGGGACTCTACGCTACGAGCATCGTGCAGGTGCTGGCGACGCCGGTCATTGGCATCACAATGGTGCTCTTGATTCTGGAGCAGACACTGCAGATCGGCATCTTTGACCCCGCCCTGGGCGGCGACCCGGTTCTGTTCCAGCACTTCTTCTGGTTCTACAGCCACCCGGCGGTGTACATCATGATTCTGCCGGCGTTTGGCATCCTGAGCGAGCTGATTGCCACCTTCTCGCGGCAGCGTATCTTTGGATACCGCGCCATCGCACTGTCGTCTGTGGCGATCGCCATGCTCGGCTTCCTCGTTTGGGGCCACCACATGTTCGTCTCCGGGCAGTCGGCGGTGTCCTCGATCATCTTCTCGCTGATCACCTACCTGATCGGCATTCCGTCCGGCATCAAGGTCTTCAACTGGGTGGCCACAATGTACAAGGGATCCATCTGGTTGCAGACGCCGATGCTCTATGCCCTCAGCTTCCTGTTTCTGTTCACGATCGGCGGCTTCACGGGCATCATGGTCGGCGTGCTGGCGGTGGACGTGCACCTGCACGACACCTACTACGTCGTTGGCCACTTTCACTACGTGATGATGGGCGGATCGGTGATGGCGCTCCTCGGCGGCATGCACTACTGGTGGCCGAAGATAACAGGCCGGATGTACAACGAGACGTGGGGCAAGATCGCGGCCGTAATGATCTTTATCGGCTTCAACGTCACGTTCTTCTCGCAGCTCGTTCTCGGGTCGCAGGGCATGCCGCGACGCTACCACGACTACGTGGCGAAGTACGCTGACCTGCATGCGCTCTCCACCTACGGCTCGTACATCCTTGCCGTCGGCCTCTTCATCGTTCTCGGCTACGCGATCCACTCGCTGATTGCCGGCAAGAAGGCGGCGCAGAATCCATGGGGCGCCGCCACGCTGGAGTGGACGAACGTGGCCGCCATTCCTGATCCGCACAACTTCGCGCACACTCCGCTCGTTACGCGCGGCCCGTACGACTTCCACCTGGCCGATGAAGTGTTCGGCGGCGGAGGCGACGGAGCTGTCGGCGACGGCACGGCCGGCGACGGCAGCCTGCGCGTGCCGGCGGCCCCAACAGCCCCGGAGCCCAAAGAAGAAGTCTGACCGCTGCTCTGCTCGTCCGCGGCGTGACGCTCGCCGTCGCCTGCTGATTCCCTCGCACGTTGACCGCACGACCCATGGCCACCGAAACCGCACCGGCGCCGACCCAGACCGACGTCGAAGAGCACCATAAGCACCATCCCGAGCATCTGGAGCACCATTTTGTCTCGTCGGAGCAGCAGTTCGACTCGGCGAAGCTCGGGATGTGGGTCTTCCTGATTACCGAGATTCTGCTCTTCAGCGGAATGTTCGTCGCCTACGCCGTGTATCGGCAGTGGCATCCGGAGGCCTTCGTGGCGGCCAGCGCCACGCTCGACCAGTTGATGGGAACGGTGAACACGATCGTTCTGCTCACCTCGTCGCTCACCGTGGCTCTGTCGATCCACTACATCCAGAAGGATCAGCAGCGCAAGAGCTTCTGGAGCCTCATGACGACTATCGCGCTCGCGGGAGTGTTTATGGTCATCAAGTATTTCGAGTACACGGCGAAGTTTGAGCACGGCATTTTCCCGGGCGGCCTGTTCGACCCGCACGGGGCGCACTACGAGCACCTGGCCGACATCGCCTACGTGCCGCAGTTCTTTAGCATCTACTTCGTGATGACAGGCATCCACGGCATTCACGTGCTGGTGGGCATGCTCGTCATCGGATGGGTTGCCAGCCGCGTCTATCGCGGCCATTTTGGCAGCGAATACTACACCCACGTGGAACTGACAGGCCTGTACTGGCACCTTGTTGACATCATCTGGATTTTCCTGTATCCGCTCCTGTACCTGGTGTAGGCAGCAGGTCGTGGGGGCTCATGATGCGTCGAGGGAAGCCGCATCACTTACCCCCGCCGACTGTCGCAGTCATCGCGTGCATTGCTCACGGACGGATACGCATTCAAAACGTTAAGCCGACCCTCATGTCCCACGACCACCACGTCATCCCGAAGCCCATTCTGCTGAAGGTTTTCGGGACTCTCATTGTCCTCACCGTAATCACGTACGGGGCGGCACAAGTCAACCTCGGCGTGCTGGATGTTCCGGTGGCCATTGCCATTGCGGCGGTGAAGGGAACGCTGGTCGTCATGTTCTTCATGGCGCTCAAGTACGACAATCCCGTCAACACGCTTACCTTCACGATCGGTACCATTTTCGTCGTTGTGTTCATTACGTTCACGCTGTTTGACACGGCGTTCCGTGGAGACCTGGACAACGTGAGCGCGCAGACGAAGGCTGAGATTGATCGGCAGCAGGAAGAAGCCATGCAGCGGCAGGAGCAAATTCCTGAAGAGCGCCTGCGCGTGGCTCCGGCCGACTTCCCGAGCGATACCACCGGCGCCGGAAATTAATCCGACTGTCTCTGGATCCGTCCCTCCTGCCATCCCGTTAACAATATACGAAGGGCCCTCTGGAGGCGGCGGCTGGGCCCGGCTGGCCACGCACCATGGAGATCGGGCCGGCCCCTTGGGGTCGCCTGCACAACGATGGACGAACCTGGATCCCATGCTTCTTCTCTTTGCGACGCTCATCGGCCCCATTCTCTTTTTCCTCCTCATCTGGGTGGTTGCCACCGTGTACCGGTTGTACCACCCGGAGCGTCCTCTGCCGTTTGAGGAGAGCCCCGTGTTCATGCGCGAGCAGATGACGGCGCAGGGCGAGAATGTTGCGGTCGGGGTTCGAGAGATCCGTGAGGACCAGCGTCGGCACCGTCGTCAGCGGGACGTCACGCCCCGTTATCAGTACCACGAGTGGGGGCCGTCCGGCATCCCCGAGGCTTGGCACGAAGACCTCTGGCGGCGCCGCAACTAACGCCGAGGAACGGCGGACGTGACCCTGCCCTCACGCGGCGTCGATCGTCCGGAGCGCGAAGTCGGCGATCTGTGCATACCCGGCCCGGCGGTCCTCCTGGAACGAGTCCCGTTCTTCTCCAGCCCGCGCTGTGATGGCCTTCGCAACGGTGCACGGCGTTCCATGCTGCCCCGCCACGTAGGCCACGGCGTAGGCAGTCGTGTCCGTCACATCCCCGATGCGCTGCCAGTACTGGCGCTCTTCGTCCCCTTCCACCGCATGGTCCTGGGTCACCATGGTGCCCGAAAGATCGGCGGTGTCCGGTGCCTCAAGCGGCATGCGCGGGTAGGCGGCTGCCGACAGGGCGACGCGGTCGCCCTCCACAGCGAACGAGGCGCCGAACAGACGTCCCACCTCGGCCTCTTCACTGAGACCGGTGCACGTGCCCAGGTGGACCAGCCGGTCAAGGTCGTGCGCGTGCAGCAGACGCTCTGTCTGCAGCGTTGCCTTGATCTTCCCGATCCCAGTGGCCAGGACGAGCACCAAGCCGTCGTGTTGCGGCACGCCTTCGTCCAGCGAATCAAACCGGCCGTTGCCATACGCGGTTACGAATCGACCGGCCTCTTCCGGGGTCGTAAAGATCATCCCAATCATTGAACAACGGGCAGTGTGGGTGGTACGACGCTTCGAAGTTTGATGCAGGATCGACCTCCAAAAAGCAAAACACCTGACGGAAAAGACAGCCGCCCGCATGAAAGTCTCCGAGCATCTGGACCGTGCATCGAACCCGCTGATTTCCTACGAGATCATCCCGCCCAAACGTGGCGGCTCGGCGGAGCAGATGCTGAACGTTGTCGAGGAACTGATGCCGTACGACCCGCCATTTATCGACGTCACGAGCCACTCGGCAGAGGTGTCCTACAAGCAGATGGACGACGGATCGTGGAAGCGGTGCGTGAAGCGCAAACGCCCGGGGACCCTCGGGTTGTGCGCGGCCATCGAGGCGCGCTTCGGCATCGACACGGTGCCGCATCTCCTGTGCCGCGGCTTCACCAAGGAGGAGACCGAAGACGCCCTCATCGAGCTCAACTACCTCGGGATCGACAACGTCCTCGCGATCCGCGGCGACGACAAAGGCTTCGACAAGCCCGTCCCGCCCAACCGCTCGCGCAACGAGTATGCCGTGGATCTGGTGCAACAGATTACGGACATGAACGAGGGCATTTACCTCGAGGACTTGATGGATGCGGAGCCAACGGACTTCTGCATCGGCGTCGGCGGGTATCCCGAGAAGCACTTCGAGGCGCCTAACCTATCGTGGGACATCATGCGGCTGAAGCAGAAGGTGGAGGCCGGGGCCGACTACGTCGTGACCCAGATGTTCTTCAACAACGACTACTTCTTCGAGTTTGTCGATAAGTGCCGAGAGGTGGGCATCGAGGTGCCTATCGTCCCCGGGCTCAAGATCCTCACCAGCAAGCGCCATCTGCGGTCGCTGCCCAAATACTTTCACACCGAAGTGCCGGAAGCCCTCGCCGCCGAGGTAGACGCCGCCGACCCGGAGCACGTCGAGGACATCGGTGTGGAATGGGCCATCCAGCAAACCGATGAACTGCTGAGCGCCGACGTGCCGTGTGTGCACTTCTACATCATGTCCAGCGCCGACACCGTCAAACGCGTCGTCAGCCCTCTTCGGGAGATGGCCTGACGAGTTGCGAGTTCAATGTTCCGAGTTCAGAGAAAAACGCTCAGGTCCAGCGATAGGCTGGAGCCTGAGCGTTTTCGCTTTGACGTATCGTGTGTCGCCGATTCAGCTCTCCGGAATTCGCAGCAAACGATTCTCGAAACTTCGAGAAGCTGCTTGATTGGGTCTCGGTTTCTCATCCATTCACCAAACAGCTTTCAAACCCCAAGCTCGGAACTCCGAACTCGGAACGCGAAACTCACTCACCGGTGCGCGTCCTGGTTCTTGCTGCGGAGCTGGGCCTTGTACTTCTCAAGCTGACGCCGCAGGTGGTCGACGCACAGGTTGATGGCCTCCTCGTAGGTCCCGGCCGAATCCTCGGCAGAGAGGCGCTTCTGATACACGTCGATGTTGATCTCGGCCGTTTTCGGACTGGCGGGAGAGTTCTTCTCGCCGAGAATGACGTGGGCACTGACGATCCCGTCGTAGAAGCGCTCCAGCTTTTGCGTGCGCTTGACGGCGTAGTCCCGCACGTGATCGTTCAGTTCGACGTGGCGAGCGGTGATCTGGGGCTGCAAGGCCATGAGTCCAAGTCCAGTCATGTAGAAAGGGATACGAAAGAGGGCCGAAGCGTCCGGTCTCCGTACCGCATCGCGCTCCAGGTGGCCAGCCGGCGAGCAGCACAGGCACCAATGTCCTAGAGCGGATCACGGGATGTTCTCATACGGCTTCCCGAGAGATGTTCCAACTCTTGAAGGAGTCGCAACGGCGACGAGAGTCACTCTGAGAAGGCGTGCAGGTGCCGGTCCTCGGCCTCCCGCATGGCGGCGCGTCCAGCTTCGGAGGCATCGTCGTACCCGAGAAGGTGAAGCACACCGTGCACGGCGTACCGGAGGGCTTCGCGCTCGAAGGTGGTGTCGAACTCGTCGTGTCGTTCTGCTGCGGTGTCTAGGTCGACGTAGATCTCCCCGTCCACCACGGGTGCCTCCGGGTCGGGCTCGGTCAGGGGGAAAGAAAGCACGTCGGTGTTGTAATCGTGCCCCAGGTGCTCGCGGTTGAGGCGGCGAACCGTATCGTGGTCGGTCAAGACCACGCTCAGGAAATGCACACGGGCGTCTTCCGTAGCCACCACGTGCTCAAGGAAGGGACGCAACGACGCCTCGTCCAAATCCCGAGAAGGATGCGCGTGCTCAATGACCAAACCAGACGGGGCTTCCGACACAGCAGGAAAAGGTCAAAACAGAAGGAAGGACGACAGGACGCTACACCGACATGGGGCCTCCGGCCGGATCGGAGGGATCAGGGTCCGCAGGGGGACCGCCGGCCTCCGGAGCGTCGGGGACTTCGGGATTGGGCCGCGACGCATCGTCCGGGTCAAGCGGCGTTACATCGAGGGCGTGCAAACCTTTCGGCCCATTATCCATCTCAAACTTGACGCGTTGTCCGGTGCGCAACGTTTTAAAGTCGTCGTCCGAAACGATCTGCGAGTAGTGAACGAAGACGTCCTCTCCCTCATCCGGGTGATCCAGGAATCCGTAGCCTTTCTTGGCGTCAAACCACTTCACTGTACTGTATTGCATAGCCGTTCGTTGGGTCTCATCGGCCGCCTGCCTCTTCCCAACTGCGGAGGTAGCGCGCCAACGGTGTGACAGGAGAGCAGGGCCGACCGACGCTGAGAGTCTGTAGCGAGAGATGCAGACGGGGCCATGCACACAACCACTCCGCGAACGACTGCATCGAGAACTGCTGGAGGACAACGGTGCATGAATGATTCTGTTAAATATAGACCGGGACCTTGAGCCTGTCAAGGCGACAAGTTCGCTAAACGGTATCGGGAGCGCTTCCAAAAGGGAGAAACCGGAAGGATTCCGGCACGGTCTGCGACGACAGCCGTGGAGGAGCGCCCCGTTCGGTCGTCGGAGAAGCGTCAGTTGTTTGGATCGGACGATGGGTCGGACCCGGACGAAGGCGCAGGGGCTGTCGACGGCGGGGCAAGGCCGGGCTGCTGCAGCTCCGGTGGAACCTCGGCACCGGCCGAGTCGCTGCCGGTGGAGAGGCCATACGCCTTGCGGATCCGCTGTGGGACCTCGTAGGGGGCTTGAGCGAGAAGCGCCTCGACTTGACGGTCAAAGTTCTGCAGTGCCTCTGTCTTATCGGCATCGAGGTACGACGAGCGAATCATGCCAGCGTAGCGCAGGGCGTAGCTGAAGTTGCGCCGCGACTGAGCCGTACGCAGATCGTTGAGCACCAGCGGCTCGGCCTGCTCCATGATCGCGGCCATCTTCTCCATGTCTCCGACGGCTTCGAGGGAGCGCGCCGTGAGCAGGTACGTTTGCAGGTCGCCCGCAATCGTCGAGAAGGGCACCTCCGTCACGATCCGATCCAGCAGCTGCTGGCCGGCCTCTCGGTGCCCGTTCCGAGCGAGCTGCTCGCCGGCGTGGGAGAATTGAAGGCGATATCCGTCGATCATCCGGCGGGCGTTCTCGTCGAAGTAGACGTCCGGGTCGTCGAGGTTCGTGAAGCGGAATTGGTTCATGCGTTCCGCCGTGAGCCCAGGCACGACGCGGCCAAACGTCTGGTTGTGCTTGATGGGGGCGACGCGATAGGCCTGGCCCTCGAGTTGGAAGTAGTTCTGAAGGTTAAGCTGCCCGGTCTGTGCGACGGTCACGGCAAAATACACGGGCCGCTTCCACCCGTTCTCGGCCGTCGTGCGCAGGATGTTGTAGGCGACGAGGTCGGCCGCTCGCAGCATGTTGCGGTCCTGCCCAAGCGGGCGCCCCTCCAGAGTCCACGTCATCGGGCTCTCAATTCGAGAGGTGTCGGCTTCGGCGTCAGGGAGGTAGACCTCCGTCGTGCTCCGAATCTCGTCAAGGTCGACGGGCAGCCGCATCTCCTGCGGTTTCCAGTAGCGGGGACGCAGGTTGTCGATCTGGTCGTCTGAGTACGAGATGGGCAGCGGCTCGGAGGCGTACTGCTGCTCGTTTTTCAGCTGCTCCACGTACCACGGCGTGTTGAGCAGCGACAGGTTGACCACGCGCACGTCCTGCCGCACGCCCTCGACCTCCTGCAGGTACCACAGCGGATAGGTGTCGTTGTCGCCATTGGTGAAGACGACGCCGTCTTCGGCGACGCTGTTCAGCATGTTGTACGCGTAGTCGCGGGCCACGTAGCGCCCGGAGCGGTCGTGGTCGTCGTAGTTTTCCAGCGTCATCCAGCCCGGCACGGCCAGGAAGAGAGCCAGGCCGGTGGCCAGAAGCGAGGCGGTTCGCCCCACGCCCTGGACGGTGTCGCGGAGGCTCTCGTAGACCATCTGCAGGAGCCCACCCGCGCCGATGCCCACCCACAGGCTGAAGGCGAAGAAGCTGGCGACGTAGGAGTAGTCGCGCTCCCGCGGTTGCATCGGCGTCTGGTTCAGGTAGACGATGATGCCGATGCCGGTCACAAAAAACAGGATGAACACGGCAAAGGCCCGCCGCCAATCTCGGCTGAAGTGGTAGAACGCTCCGAACAGGCCGAGCAGGAGCGGAAGGGCGAAGTAGACGTTGCGCGCCGCGTCTTCACTGGGGGTTTGGGCAACCCGCTCGGTCACCGACGCGGGGTCGACCGCTGAGATGCCTGTCATCGCAGGCGCGTCCTGCTTGTCGCTTGCTCGCCCGGAAAAGTTCCACAGGAAGTAGCGGACGTACATGTGCCCGATCTGGTAACGCAGGAAGAAGTCCAGATCGGAGTTGTAGCGCTCGTAGACGCGCCAGTGCTGCGGCTGGACGGAGTGTCGGCGCGGGAACCACGTCTGATTCTGCTCCATCCGTACCTGGCCGCTCTCCTCGTCGTAGGTCGCGCCGTACAGCAGGGGGGTTGAGCCGTACTGCTCACGCTTGAGGTAGGAAACGAAGCGCTCCGGGGTATCGGGGTCGTTCAGATCAATGGAAGGCTCCGTCTGGCTCCGGATGTAGATGAGCGAGTACGACGAATAACCGACGAGCACCATAGCCAGGCACAGGAGCGCGAGATTGGCGCGCACGAGTGTGCGGGTCTGCGTGAAGTAGAGACCGTACACCACGGCGGCTCCGATGAGGAGGGCTGCCACAAACGGCATGTTGCTCCAGTCCAGGAACTCGGGAATCCAGAGAACGACGCCTGGGTAAATGGTGAAGAAGATGATCGCCGACACGACGCCCGTGAGAACAATCCCCTGCCAGCGCCTCGACGGCTCCCACTCCGCGCGGTCGAATTCGGTGAAGAAGACGATGAGCGCGATAAAGAAGAAAGCGAGCAGGTTGAGCAGGTGCACGCCGATCGCCAGCCCGAACAGGTAGGCGATGAGCACCAGATACCGGTTGGCCCCGAGACTGAACGGGTGCGACGCACGTCCGCCCAACGCCTGCTCCTCTCTGCGGGCCTCGGCACTCCACCGCATCACGAGATAGACGGCGGCAGCGGTGAAGAACATCGACAGGGCGTACACCTCGGCTTCCACCGCGTTGAACCAGAACGAGTCGGTCGCCGCGTAGGTAAGGGCGCCAACGACGCCACTCGTGAGCGCCGTCACCCGCTGGCTCGTCGTCTGCGACTCGGTGTCGTCCTGCCAGCGGCGCACGAGGCGCACGATGGTCAGGTGCGCGAGCAGGACAGTACCGGCGGAGGCAAGCACCGAGATCAGGTTCACCGCGTAGGCTACCGTCTCGGCCGACGGCGCCAGCATCGAGAAGAAGCGCCCGAGAAGCATGTAAAACGGCGCTCCCGGAGGGTGCATGACCTGGAGCTTGTACACGCTGGCAATGAACTCGCCCGCATCCCAGAACGAGACCGTCGGGGCGACGGTCAGCAGGTACAGCACCAGGCTCCAAACGAAGACGAAGCCGGCGATCAGGCGATCAATCCACTTCCAGTTCATGACGCGAGTTGGTGGGGAACAGAACAGAGGAGGGGGGCGCGTCCTCTCGCTGCCGGGGCGCCCTGGAGAAGCATGACATCATTGCGAACGCCGCCCGGCCCGGCAGATGCCGGAGCGGGCGGCGCAGGATCGGTTACCATTCGTTCTGTGTGGCATCGATGAGCGACTGGATGGTGCCCATCTCCATCTCGCCGTAGTTCATGGCAAACGCGAGCTCCCCGTTCTCGTGGAACACCCACGTCGATGGGCTCCACGTAACAGGGATGCCGAGAAAAGACATCCGGCGATTGGCCTCGTCGTCGCTCGGCCCCAGGTCGGGCTGCTGGAGGGTCGTGACGCGATCCGGAATGTCATACTCCGCGAGCAGGTCGTGGCCGGCGGCGCCGTCGTTCCAGATGCTCACGAACGTGAACGACACGTCCGGATTGTTTTGGATCAGGCCCGACCACCCGGCCTGTAGCTCGTTCTTCGCGTTCGGGCACCAGGGCGCCCAGAAGTGCACGACGTGCACCCCGTCCTTCTCGATGATGTCCTGCACAGTCGCCTCGGCCTCGGTAGCCGGTTCGACGGCCACGGCCGGCGTGGCGTTGGTGACGGAGACCGAGCCCGCACGCGCCGAGGCCGATGAAGAGGCCGACGACGGGGCCTCAGCGGCGGCAAGATTCAGTTCGCCCGCTTTACAGGCTTCCTCTTCAGACTCCTGCGCAACCGCGGCAGACATGGGCAGGACAAGGATAACGAAAACTGCAATCAGTCGCTTCATGTCAGAAGGAATCACCAGGAGTGAAGTTCGAACCAGGAGACAACCCCCGGGGCAATCAGGGGGCGGGGACCATCCAATCGGAGGGGCAAAGGGCAGCGCCGACGAGGTTCAGCGAAGGAAAACGCAGGGGCAGGCGCTGTTTCAATCTGCACCGCCCACGAGGACAACACACTCCCCCCGTACCTTTTCTTGCGTCGCAAAGTACGAACGCACGGATTCCAGCGTTCCGCGCCGCACCTCCTCGAATTTTTTGGTAAGCTCCCGCGCCACAGCGGCCGGGCGGTCGGGACCGCAGTGCTCGGCGAGGTCGTCAAGCGTCCGCAGCAGGCGATAGGGGGCTTCGTAGAGAACGATCGTGCGCGGCTCCTCGGCGAGGGTGGACAGGCGCGTGTGCCGGCCCTTCTTCTTCGGCAGGAAGCCCTCAAACACGAACCGGTCGGACGGCAGGGCGCTGGCGGTCAGGGCCGGCACGAACGCCGTGGGGCCGGGCAGCGCCGTGACCTCGACGTCTGCTTCCCAGCAGGCCCGTGCCAGGTAAAAGCCGGGATCGGAGATGCCGGGCGACCCGGCGTCGCTGATGAGGGCAACGTCCTGGCCCGCACGCAGACGCGCGACAAGTTGTGGGGCTTTCTTTCGCTCATTGTACTCGTGGTAGCTCGTCGTCGCCGTGTCGATGTCGTAGTGCGACAGCAGAACCCCTGAAGTGCGCGTATCCTCGCACGCGATCAAGTCGACCTCCGAAAGAATGCGCACTGCACGGTAGGTGATGTCCTCCAGGTTGCCGATGGGCGTTGGGACGAGGTACAGCACGGCGGGGCGGGAGTAAGGAAGAAGGAGTAGGGAGGAGATGGAGTGCTCTGCACGCGCTGGACGCACGGAGGGGGCGGACGCCCGATCTCATCAGGTTTCAGGGCAGACCGATCCCACTAGCTGCGGACGCCACAACGGCTCAAAACGTGACTGTGGAGCTGACGAGGAAACGAGCCCGAGCCGCTTCGAGCGGGAGGGTTGAGACCAGTTGGGAGCTCACAAAAACGCCGTGCTCAACCGGGGTCGCAAATCTCGCGACTCTGTTTCTCGTCCCCTCTTCCCTCTTCCCCCGTTTTGTGAAAAAGCCAGTCCCACAAGCGGTGGCGAAGCGGGGGAGTCGCACGGAGGTCGAGCACCACGTACGTCACGAGCCAGATGCCGGCCAGGACCATCACGGCGTTGGCGACCCACATGCCGACCCAGGGCGGAAGGAGGCCTCGGTCGGCCAGCTTCTCGCCCTGTACGAGCGTCACCCAGTAGAACATGAAGATGGCGAGCGCGACGCCGCCAATGGTGGCCAGGCCGCCGCGACGGATGCTCAGCCCCAGCGGAGCACCGATGAACATGAAGACGAGGCATGCCACGGCGATGGAGAACTTCTTGTAGATCTCGACCTGGTACTGTGTGATCCGCTTCGACTTCCAGGAGACGGTCCGCTTGACGTTGCGGATCTTCGACTGGAACGACCGCGCATTCTGCACGGCGCTGCGCACGGCCCGCTCCTGTTTCTCGCGCGAGAGCCCCTGCAGCGCCACGTACCGGGTGGGGGCGGTGGTGTCGGCGGCGGCGCGTGCCGAGGCGGACGCTGAGGCGGGCGTGGGCATGGGGTCGATCTCGCGGCCGTCGGG
>CAYFSC010000003.1:29663-40830 GCA_964345695.1 uncultured Rhodothermales bacterium
CGTCGGGCGGATTCTTGAGATCCTCGGTTTGCAGCACGCGCCGTACGTTGTCGCGTAGCGTCTGCTCCTGCGTATGTACGTCGGCGCGCAGCGAGTCGACCCGCCGGATCATGGTGGTGGTGCGCATGGTGCGGTCGGAGCGGCTCCGGTCCTCGTCGGTAGACCGGCGGAAGACAAAGTCCGACAGGTCGAGGCGCAGCGTGTGGCGGGTGAACGTCATGCGCTCGTAGCGGGGCTCTTGGTGCCGGGCGGTCGGGGGGAGCGGGCGGTGCATCTCTCCATCCTCCAGGATCAGAGTCAGGCTGGTGCCCGTCGAGTCGGGCCGCAGGCGTCCGCGTTCCGCCTTGATCACGGCCTGCCGCCGCCGGCCCTCCGTATAGTCGTAAATCGTTACGTCGTCGAGCTTGTTGGTGCCGGCCGGCCGGTCGCGCACAAGGATGCTGTAGCCGTCCACGCCGGTGTAGAACACGCCGGGCTGCAGGTCGAATCCGGGGCGTTTCGAGCGGATGTCCTGCCACAAATAGCGGGCCCGGTGGTTGGCCTCCGGAAGCATCACGTTGTTGAAGTACGTCATGCTTCCCATGATAACGACCGCCACGACGAGCGACGGCCAGACGAGCTGCCCGAACGAGATGCCGGTGCTTTTAATGACCGCGTAGTACTGCGATTCGGCCAGCCCGCCGTACGCCATCAGGGCCGCCAGCAGCACCGACATGGGCACGGCCAGCACGAGCATGTACGCTAGGTTGTAGACGATCAGCTCGACGATGACCGATATCGGGATGCCCTTGCCGGCGATCTCCGGCAGCCAGCGGATCAGGAACTGCATCAGCAGCAGAAACATGAGCGTCCCCAGCCAGCCGAAAAACGGACCGGGCAGCCGCTGCAGTATGATCCAGTGCAGACGTTTCATGGGGGGACGACGTTCTGAAGACCGTTCCGCACGTTCGGGGGATCCGAACGCTCGGGGTTGGGGAAGGCAGGGGGCATCGAAGTCAGGGCACGACGCCGATCCGGCCTCATCACGGGCGATTTCTAAACCTCCAACCTCCCGCGCTGTTCACGGTGCGACTTGCATGAAGAAGGCAGATTTCGGATCCTCCTTCTGAATTGGATTCCGATCGTTCACCGCTTCGCCCCGCATGACCGTCCAGTCCTTTACCGGCAACCCCTTTCAAACGAACGGCTACATCTGCCACGATCGCGGCGAGGCGATCGTCGTCGATCCGACGTGTGCGACCGCCTCGGAGCAGCACGCGTGGGCCCAGTACCTGGACGACCACGACCTGACGGTGGTGCACCTGCTCCTGACTCACGCCCACATCGACCACATTTTCGGCTGTCACTTTTTCGAGGAGCGCGAGGGGGACTCCTTCAAGGCGCATGCCGCCAGTGTGCCGTTCATCGAGCAGGCGGCCGAGCAGGCCCAGGCCTTTCAGGTGCAGGTCGAGCCGCCGACGGTGCCGACGACATTCCTGGAGGAAGGCGACACGGTACTGTTTGGCGACGTGACGCTGGACGTGCTGCACACGCCGGGCCACTCGCCCGACTCGATCTGCTTTGTGGACGCGGAGAGCCAGCAGGCCCTCACGGGCGACGTGCTCTTCCAGGGATCGATCGGCCGCACGCAGGGGCTGCCGCAGACGTCGCAGCCGCAGCTCATGCGGTCCATCACCGAAAAGCTGCTTCCGCTGGGCGACGACATGACGATCTATCCCGGTCACGGCCCGGCCACGACCATCGGCGAAGAGCGGCGCAGCAACCCGTTCCTGCAATAAGTGTTTGAGTTCGGCGTTCTGAGTTTGGAGTTCGGAGGTGAAGGAAACGCACGGGGAGCTCCGAACGCCGAACTGCGATCTCTGAACTCACACGGAGGCGAGCGCCCTCTCGCGCACGCGATCGTAGTAGCGTTCGTAGGTGGGCACGATCTGGTCGATGTCGAACGTGTCGACGGCGCGGGTGCGGGCTGCGGCACCCATATCAGCGTGGAGGTCCTCGTTGGTCAACAGACGGCGGCAGCAGGCCGTGAAGGCCTCAAGGTCCTCGGCGGGGCAGAGGCAGCCCGTCTTGCCGTCCACGATGAGCTCCGGCAGGCCGCCCACGTCGCTGGCCACCACCGGCACGTTGCAGGCCATCGCCTCCAGCGCGGCCAGGCCGAACGTCTCTGAACCGCTGGGCATGAGGAAGAGATCGGCGATGGACAGGATCTCTTCGACCGGGTCCTGCTTGCCGAGGAAGCGGATGTCGTCGTACACTTCCAGGTCGCGCGCCAGGCGCTCGGCTGGCACCCGGTCCGGCCCGTCGCCCACAAGGAGCAGCTTGATCGGCAGCCCGTCGGAGCGCAGCCGGTGGAAGATCTCCACGACCTGCGGTGCGTTTTTGACGGGGCGGAAATTGGAGACGTGAACGATCAGCTTCTCGCCGTCCGGGCACAGGGCCTGCTTAAAGTGCTCCTTGTTCTGCCGCTTAAACCGATCGGTGTCGATGAAATTGGGGATGACCTCAATCCCGTTTGTCACATTGAAATGTTCATATGTCTCCTCGCGGAGGTAGTCCGACACAGCCGTCACGCCGTCCGACTCGTTGATGGACCACGTGACCACGGGCGCAAACGACGGGTCCTGCCCGATCAGTGTGATGTCGGTGCCGTGCAGCGTGGTGACGACGGGCACGTGGTGGCCCTCGGTCGCAAGAATCTGCCGGGCCATCACCGCGCTCGTGGCGTGCGGAATGGCGTAGTGAACGTGCATGATGTCGAGCCCGGCGTGCTTGCCGATATCGACCATCTTGCTGGTCAGCGACAGCGTGTACGGCGGGTACTCGAAGAGCGGGTAGCTCTGCACATGCACTTCGTGAAAGAAGATGTTGCCGGCGACGTGCGAGAGGCGAAAGGGCAGCGAAGAGGCGATGAAATGAATCTCGTGATCGCGCTCGGCAAGGGCTTTGCCGAGTTCGGTGGCCACGACGCCGCTCCCGCCGTAGGTGGGATAGCACGTAATGCCGATTTTCATGAAGCAGAGGGGCTGCGAGAAGGATCAAACCAGGGTTTTGTGCCCTAGGGCAACTCGTGAGCCCAAGGCAGGTTGCAGCTATCTATGCACCGCAACCGGTGTCCGAAGAGACTATCTCTTTCTTTCACCATTCCGCTCGGCCTGCCTGCCATGGATCCTATTGGATGCCTTGCCTTTCCCGATGTTGAGGAGTTGGACCTCGTTGGTCCGTGGGAGCTGTTTGGGCTCTGGCATGCCAAGGCGGGCGGTCCGCGGTGTGTGGTGCTGGCAGAGACGGTGTCGCCGGTGCGCGGCCGCCATGGCCTCCGTCTGATGCCCGACGCGACGCTCGACGAGGCCCCGTCTCTTTCGGCGCTTCTGATTCCCGGAGGGGACGGCACGCGTCGCCTCGATGCGGCGTCGGCAGAGGCGTCGTTCGTGGCGCGCCGTGTGGCGTCGGTCGAGGCTGTGCTTTCGGTGTGCACCGGGGTGCGGGTGTTACGCGCGGCCGGCTTGGTGGCAGGGCGGCGCGTCACCACGCACTGGAGCGCGCTCGACGAGGTGCGCGGCTGGGGCGACGTTCAGGTGGTTGAGGAGCGCGTCGTGCGCGACGGCCCGATCTGGACCGCCGCGGGCGTCTCGGCCGGAATGGATCTGGCCCTGGCCTACATCCGTGCCACACACGGCGCCGTGGTCGCCGCGAACGTGCGGCGCCATGCCGAGTACTTCCCGGATGCCCCGCCTCCCGGCGCAGCCGACTGGCCGGACGCGCCCGCCTATCTCGACGACGTGTGACTTTCGCGGTCGAGCAGGCGGCTCCTCCATCGACACGGTTTCAAGACCGAATTGCCGGTACGCGGCACTGATCTTGTTGCTACATCGATCTTGTTGCTACATCCCAATCCTGTTGCTTCTTGCTCTCGGAGTGCGCACCCGACCAGGGCGTCCTCCGGCTCTTTTTCATGAATCGCATCCAGTTCGATGAACCCATTTATACGCCTTGCTCGCGGATCGCTGCTTGCGCTCCTGATTGCCATCCTGACGACAGTGCCCGCTCACGCACAACTCGGCATCACAGCCGGGCTGAACTTCGACTCGGTGGACGACATCCAGACCTCTACGGACAACCTGTCCGGCAACTTCGACAACTCGACCGGCTTTCACATCGGCGCCGTCTACAACATCGGGGCGGGGCCTCTGGACATCCGGCCCGGAGTCATCTTCCGACAGGTGGGCGAGTACGATTTCGAAGGCACCGACCTCCAAGATTCGGAGAGCTTCGACGTGAGTGTGATCGAGGTGCCGCTGGACTTCAAGTTGCAGGTGCTTCCCACACCCATCGTGAAGCCCTACGTGCTCGGCGGGCCGATGCTGTCGTTTCCCAGCAGCGAGGACGAATTCGATGACGCGACTGAAAGCACCGCCTTTTCTTTCAACGTCGGCGCCGGTCTTGGCATTGCCGTTCCTGGACTCGGGCTCACCCTGGAGCCCGAGCTGCGGTACGAATTCGGTGCGACGACCTTCCTGAAAGATGACTTCGAGATCGGCGGGCAGACGTTCGAACCGCAGGACGAGCCCAAGTTCAGCGCCTTCAGCGTGCGGCTTCATCTCCTGTTCTGATCGGGGGACCGATCGGGCCACTTCGGACGCCCATCACACCAAACAGAAAGCGGGTTGCTCCCAGTCGTCGGAGCAACCCGCTTTTCTTGTGCGGTCCGCGCGGATTCGGTCAGTCGGATTCGTCGGGAGACGGGGGCGACGCAGTCGGTTGGATGGAGTCTTCTGGCGAGCGGTCTTCCTCAAGGTCTTGGAGCGACGCCCGAGCGTCCGCCAGCATCCGCTCGGCGTCCTGCAAAGCCACATCCATGGTCGATGCAATTTCGGGGAGGGGCAGGTCGAACTCGTCGTGCATCATCACGACGTGGCGCGAGTCCGAGTCGAGCGTGAAGGTGTCGCGGTTGGTGAACCGCGGCGCCTCAACGTCGCGCGGCTCGCTGCCGGTGGCCAGGTCCTCCCAGGTCGTTTCCGTGCCGCCGGGGAACCCGCGGGGATACTGGCGGCGCCCCTCCTGACCCTTGATCCACACGCCGGACGGAATGGGTTCGTCGAGGGAAAGGGTCTTCTCGGCGCGATACCTCTTGCGCTGCGTCACAAGATCCTGCAGGACGCGATACTGCGTGCCCAGAAGCCAGCCCGTCAGGCTCATGCCGTCGGGGCGTTGTGCGCGGTGCTTCCAGGCGTAGACGAGCGCCTCGCCGGTCACCTCTTCGGGCGTCAGGTCATCGGCATGAAGATCGCCCTGATGGACGTGGTAGTCGATGTCGTGTTGGGCCGCTTCCAGAAGGTCGTCCAGACGCGGCTCGACGAGGTGACGGAAGTCCGTCTCGTCGTCCGAATCCAGGATGCGCTGCCAGGTGCGGTCGTCGCTCGGCTCATCAGACATAGGAGAACGGAGACACGGTTGTAGGGACGGTGACAGGAGGGAAGCACGGGCCTCGATGTGAAAACGAGGGGCCGACGTCGTTGTTGAGGGAGAACGCTGCCGGGGGAGACAAAAGAATAGGGCGCCCGGTCGTGCGGATGCACAGACCGAACGCCCCACGAAGAGGAGCCCAACGGGCCTAAGCGAGAGCCTTCTGGGTCGGGCGAGGCCCGTGCCGACACGGGTTCAGCCCTTTCAGGGTACCCGTTCTATCCGATTTCGCCTTCGTCCTTCAGGCGCTGTAGGTCGTCGAGATTGCTCTGCACGTGCTCGGCGGACGTCTCCATCAAGCCCATCTCCTCGTCGTTGAGGTCGACTTCGATGATCTCCTCGACGCCGTTTGCACCGAGGCGTACCGGCACGCCAATGAAGAGGCCGCTCAAGCCGTACTCGCCGTCGCAGTAGGCCGCCGCCGGCAGCACACGGCCGCTGTCCTTGATGATCGACTCGGTCATTTCTGCAGAGGCCGCGCCGGGGGCGTACCAGGCCGAGGTGCCCATCATGTTGACGATTTCTCCGCCGCCGCCTTTCGTGCGTTCGACGATGCCCTCGATGGTCGCGTCGTCGAGCAGTTCCGTGATGGGAATGCCACCGACCGTCGTGTAGCGCGGCAGCGGCACCATCGTGTCGCCGTGGCCGCCCATGAGCAGGGCCTGAATGTCGCGTACCGACACGCCGAGCTCCATGGCGATGAACGCGCGGTAGCGCGCCGTGTCGAGCACGCCGGCCATGCCCATCACACGGTTGGAATCGAAGCCGCTCTCCTGGAACGCGACGTACGTCATCACGTCGAGCGGGTTGGACACGACGATAATGGTCGAGTCTGGGCTTCCCGCGACGTACTGGTTCGTCACGCCGCCGACGATCTCCGCGTTTTTCGCGAGCAGGTCATCGCGGCTCATGCCCGGCTTGCGCGGCAGTCCGGCCGTGATAATGCAGACGTCCGAGCCTTCCGTCGGGCCGTACTCGTTGGTCCCGACGATGGTCGTGTCAAAGCCGTGGATCGGGGCCGATTCCATCATGTCGAGGGCCTTGCCCTGCGGCATGCCTTCCTCGATGTCGACCATGACCACTTCCTGCACCATGTCTTTCCGAGCAACGCATTCGGCGGCCGTTGCGCCGACGTTGCCTGCACCAATGACTGTGACTTTCATATCGCTTGTTGGGGGCTGATTTCAAGAATTGCGCGGTTGTGCGTGCAAGCGGATGGCTCCGCCGTTTCGTTCTCGCTGCGTCTGTAAACAAGCCGACCGCCGACCGGCGTGCCACCAAGAATCGGCAAAAAGCCGGGAGGCAGGAGCGAAAGGAGAACAGGACCGAGGCGGCCCGAAGCCGTAGATGTTTGGGAGTGCATACTACACAAAAATCCTTTCGTACACATCTAGCATTTCACAACAAGAACCGTTACATTCAAAAATCCAAAATCTGTCTTTAACGCCTCTCCTCAAGGATACCATGAAACACACGATACAACGCCTGGCCTGCCTTCTGGTTGTGGCCCTACTTGGCGCTGGGGTGGCCAATGCCCAGATCACCATCACCGAGCCGGACCTCCGGGAAAGCATCGGACGGCGCATCGCCATTCAGTCGGTCGTGGCCAAAGATACCGCCAACTTCCAAGCCATCGCGAGCGCTCTCTTCAACCAGACCGGCGGAAACCAGACGTTCGACTTTACCCAGTTCGAGTACGGGGTCGAGTTTGAGGGCATCCAGGACCGCTTTCCGATTGCAGAGGCGCCCTCCGGCGTTCCGTTCCTCTCCCGCTTCGAGCAGCAGGGCGCAGACGTCGTCTCAGCCACGCGGTTCAATGCGATCCAGGAAGGCGTCACGGATTCGACCTTCTGGGGGTTCGAAGGATTCGAGGACGAGGGCTTCACCTTCTACGGTGCATCATTTGTGTCCTTCACCGATCTGGATGGGGATGGGGTGACGCCCGACTCGGCCGGGGTTCAATGGACTCCGGGGCTGCTTCGATCCCCACTCCCTCTCTCCAACGGAGACACTTGGAACCAGTCTGTGGAGTTTAGCATCCTCCCGGATACGTCTGACTTTGGCTTCGTGTCGGAAGAGAACTGGGAAAGCGAGGTGGATGGATGGGGCACGTTGGTCACGCCGGCGGGGTCGGTCCCGGTCCTGCGGATCCGTACGGTGCAGACTGACACACTGAACATCGGCGGCATTGTGCAGGTGAGCACTTTCACCAGCGTTCAGTTCCTCGCGAGGGACTTCAGCCTCAGCGCCAGCCTCAGCCGGAATGAGGACTCGGGGTTCATCGGAGCGTCGTACACGGTGCTGGCCAACGTGGGCGAGTCGTACACCCTGGATCAGGGTGACACTCCGACGTTCGAGGATCCTGAGCTCGGCACGCGCCTCCGGTTTACCCAAGGAAGCAGCACATCGGGACAGGTCGACGTGTCGCGCTACGACACTGCCCCCTTCAACAACGCGATCTCCGGCTCTGCGACCGCAGGCGACGGGACGACGGTCACGCCCAATGCGGTGTGGGAGGGCTGGTACTTCGGCGTCCGCAACGACGGGCTCGAAGGATTCGCGGCCGACTTCTGCGTCGATGTCAGCAGTCTCCCCGGCGTGAGCGATGCGGCCAAGCTGGTCCTCGGCAAGCGCGAGACGTCGAACGACGGCTGGACGCCCGTCAACTCGGTTCTCGACGACGACGGCGATTTTCTTTGCGCCGAGAGTCTGGCGAGCTTCTCGCAGTTTGCCGTGATGTCGGATTCTACCTCGAATCCGCTCCCGGTGGAGCTGGCCCGCTTCACGGCGACGACCGACGGGCAGGACGCCGTGCTGGAATGGGAGACGGCCAGCGAGCAGGACAACGCTGGGTTCCACGTCGAGCATCAGGCGGCCTCGGAGCCGTGGTCGGAAGTGGGCTTCGTGGAGGGTGCCGGCACGACGGCCGAGCCGAAGCGCTACACGTTCCGCGTCGCCGAACTGGAGCCAGGCACGCACGCGTTCCGCCTCCGCCAGGTGGACGTGGACGGATCAACGGAGCAGAGCGACATCGTGACCGTGCAGGTTCGTCCCGACGCTGCCTTTATGCTGTCGGAGGTGCAGCCGCACCCGGTGCGCAGCGAAGCCACCCTCTCACTGATGGTCCGCGAGACGCAGAAGGTGACGGTCGACGTGTTCGACTTGCTGGGCCGGCGCGTCAAGCAACTGCACGACGGTCCCGTGTCCGCCGGCGCGAGGATGGATCTCCGCCTCGACACGTCCGGGCTGACGAGCGGCGTCTACCTCGTCCGCGCCACGAGCCGTGACCGGCACGTGACCCGAAAGATCATGGTCGTCCGGTAACCTTCCATTGCCCGACTCCATTCCCGAAAGCCCGTTCGGCAGGCGTCGCTCGCCTGGCCGAACGGGCTTTTTTGGTGGGACTTTCCATTCGTGAGGTGGCGATCCTCCCCGTCGTTCTGTACATACAGTGCACAGGGTCAATGCACGGCGTGGATACGACTCCTCCCGCACCCTCTCCCTCGAAGCAAATGCTTCCCATGGCGACGGAGGGAGCGCTGTGCTTCTCATCAGGCGCCGTGCTTCTCATCAAACAGAACGATGTCTCTGGAACGCATGACTGGCCTCCGTTTCCACCGCACATTCAGTATTCTCATCCTCTCGCTGTTTCTGGTGTCGCCTTCGGCGGCCCAGGACACGACATGGACGCCGCCGCTATCGATGCAATTCGCGTCCATCGACGACACGGAGATGTCACCGGACGGCTCGCACGTGGCCTACGTCGTTCGGGAGGCGATCATGGACGCTGAAACCTCCGAGTACCGGAGTCACATCCATGTGGCCCGTGTTGACGGCGCGTCGACCGTGCAATATACCCACGGCGAGCACTCGGCCCGCAGTCCGGCGTTCTCTCCTGATGGCACACACTTGGCGTTTCTTACGAACCGGAGCGGCTCCAACCAGGTGTGGATGATGCGCGTTCAGGGCGGCGAGGCTTTTCAAGTGACGGATGCCGAGACCGGCGTTGGTGCCTTCCAGTGGAGTCCAAACGGCGACCGCGTCGCCTACACCGTGACGAACCCGAAGTCGGAAGCGGAGAAGGAACGCGAGAAGGAGAAGCGGGACGTACAGGTGGTCGACGAGGAGCACCGCTACACGCATCTGTACACGACCGAGGCGAAGGCGCACGACGACACGACGCGCCAGGTTCAGCGTCTGACGAAGGGCCCATTCCACGTGCGTGGGTTCGACTGGACGCCGAATGGCCGCACGCTTGTGTTTGCCCACCAGCCGACGCCGGAGATTAACACGGGCTTCCTGGAGGCCGACCTCTCGACGGTGCCCGCCGACAGCGGAGCCGTCACGCCGTTGGTGGAGCGCCCCGGCGTGGACAGCGATCCGCACGTGTCGCCCGACGGCGCGACCGTGGCGTTTGCCGGCGACGGCGGCGAGCCGCGTCCGGTTGGGCTCAGCGACGTGTACACGGTGCCGCTTTCCGGCGGAACGCCCGAGAAACTGGCCGAAACGCCGAACCGCGAGATGGACGTGCTCGGCTGGAGCATCGACGGCGCGTCAGTGCTCGTGATGGAGCCGCACCGCACGTCGAGCCACGTTTTCCGCGTTCCGGCGGACGGGTCTGACGTCGAGCAGGTTACGCAGGGAGAAGGCGTGCACGGCGCCGTCTCGCTGGCTGAAAACGCCGCTCGTATGGCGTACACCTTCGAGACGTCCGATACGCCGCCGCAGGTGTTCGTGTCGGCCGTCGACACGTACGAGCGCCACCAGCTTACCGAACGGAACGCCGACGTCCCCAGGCCGCCCATGGGCCGCACGGAGGTGCTGACGTGGACCTCGGAGGACGGGACAGAAATCGAGGGACTACTCACTTATCCCGTCGGCTACGAAGAGGGCGACCGTGTGCCGCTCATCCTGAGCGTGCACGGCGGCCCGGCGGGGGTTTACAACCGGTCGTTTACCGGCGGTCCCAGCATCTACATGACACAGGTCTTTGCCCAGAACGGCTACGCGGTGCTGCGTCCCAATCCGCGCGGCAGCACCGGCTACGGTCGCGACTTCCGCTACGCCAACGTCGAGGACTGGGGCTTCGGCGACTACCAGGACCTCATGGCCGGCGTCGATGCCGTCATCGACCGGGGCGTGGCGCATCCCGATAGCCTCGCGCTCATGGGCTGGAGCTACGGCGGCTACATGACTTCCTACGCCGTGACCCAGACCGACCGCTTTCAGGCTGCCAGCATGGGCGCCGGGCTTCCGAACCTTATCAGCATGGTAGGCACGACGGACATCCCCGATTACCTCGTAGCGCACATGGGCGGCGAGTTCTGGAACCGATACGACGTCTACGAGAAGCACTCCGCCATCTACCGCATCGACAATGTCTCGACCCCAACGCAGGTGCTGCATGGCGCCGAGGACGACCGCGTGCCGACGCGCCAGGGCCAGGAGTTCTACCGCGCCCTCAAGCGCCAGGACGTGCCGACGGAGATGGTCGTTTATCCGCGCACGCCGCACGGCCCGCGCGAGCCGAAGCTCGTCATGGACGTCACCCCCCGCATCCTCGACTGGTTCGACCAGCATCTCGGGCGGTGAGATGAAGGCGTGATACGTGGCGCGCGGGGGAAGGGGAGCGGAAGCCCCGAATCCCGGAACTGCCTGTGGCGCCGGGAGACTGTAGCGCCGGCGGCCTCCTGGCGTATTCAGG
>CAYFSC010000004.1:0-36603 GCA_964345695.1 uncultured Rhodothermales bacterium
GCCCGATCGTCACGTCGTCGATGGCGAAGTCGGGATCGTCGCCGCGCGCCTCGAAACCGACGTTGGAGATGCCGGCGCTGTTCAGCACGGCCGGGGCGTCGCCGAGGGAGTCGAGGGGCACTTCCACGCGGGCCCACGATCCGCTCTGCGGAAGGCCCACCTGCGTGCCGTTGTCGAACGTGAAGCCCCCCGGGCGCCCGCTATCGCCTTCCGGCGTCTCGACGAACACGAAGATGGAGTCGCCGGGGGTGCCGTTCGCCAGGAAGGACACCACGTCGCTGCCCGTGACGTTGACGAACAGGTCCGAGCCATCGCTGCTGTAGTTGTAGCCGAAGCACCCGGTTCCCTGTACGGTGCGCGCGGTAAAGCCGTCACTCTGCTCGGCCACGTCATTGGAGCTTCCGAAGGTTGGCGGGCAGAACGGCGGGCCGTACGCGAGCGATGTGCGCTCGAAGTCCTCAATCTCCACCTGCGCCGCGTCTGCGTCCCCGAGCATCAGCTGGTCGACCTGATACGTCACCGCCTGGTCGGCCGACAGGCTCACGCTGAGCAGCGGGCCGTTCCCACCGGCGCGCGTCGCCACGGGGTTGAAGTCGGCCCCAATCTGCGAGAGGACGATGCCGTATTTGAGCCACTGGCTTCCGGCGTTCACCGGCACCGTAAACGTGTGCTCCGTCTCGGCCCCATTGGCCTCTTCGGTGAAGGTGAGCGTGAGGTTGAAGTCGGTGTCCGGGTTCGGTCTCACGAGGAACGTGAAGCGGTCAGCGTTCGGAGCACTCGCGCGACGCTCGAAGGTGACGGCGCCCGATCCGCTAGCGTTCACCTCCATGGCACGGATGCCGTTGCTGCCCGACGCCACGTCATTAACGATACTGAACGTCGTACCCCCGGAGGCCATCGAGTCGCGCTGCGCGTCTTCATAGTCGGCAACGACGGCAAAGCGGCTCGTGAAGTCGCTCGTCACCACGAAGGGGGCGACGCTTACGCCAACGGAGTCGACGATCTCTCCACTGCCGGTGGGCGAGCGCACAACCACCGTTTCCTGCACGATGCCCGACACGGATTCGTTCACGCCGACGGACCACGTCTGCGACCCGTTGGAGGGGTCCCCATTCTCGGCGGCCTTGGTCAGCGACAGCACGCCCGAGCCTTCCGCCGTAGGGTGCGTCTCGAGCCCCTGGTACTGCACGTCGAAGTTGACGGTGCTCTCGGCGCCGGAGATCACGAGACTCAGCGACGAGGCCGAGACGGACACATTCGCCTGAATGTCGAAGTCGTCGACGCTGGTCGGGCTGTCGTCGCAGGCCGTGAGAGCGCCCCCGACGAGAACGAGAAGCGCGAAACCGAGAAGCAGCGTGATGGAGCGTCGCATGTCAACAATGAGATGGGTGAACAACACGGTGGAATCAGGCAGGCCGCGCGGACGGCAGGGGTGCGGCCATCGCGCACGAAGAAGGGGAGCGGCGGACGCGCTTAGTACCCCGGGTTTTGGTCGAGATTCGGGTTCGCGAGCAACTCGGAGGAAGGCAGTGGATAAAGCGCGAGGTGGTCGGACGTGGAGGTTCCCTCCTGTACGTCGCCCTTCCACGGCCACACGAACTCGCCGCCCGTGAAGCGCCCGTACCGGATGAGATCGGTGCGGCGGGTGGCCTCCCATAGAAGTTCGCGCGCCCGCTCGTTGAGAATAAACTCGGGCGTAAGCTCCGACGCCGTGATCGCGCCGCTGTCGTCGCCGTAGGCGCGCTCGCGCAGATCGTTCACGAGCGAGACGGCGCGCTCCATGCTTCCCCCTCCGCCACGGGCGACAGCCTCGGCGTACATGAGATAGGCATCTGCCAGGCGGAACATCGGATAATCCGTGTCGGGGAAGCCCAGGTCTTTGCCCGGCTCGCCCGTGGAGGTAATGTTCTGGTACTTCGGCACCGCGTACCCGTTGGTGAAGTCGGTGAGCGCGCTGATTTCGAGCGACTGCCCGTCGGTGAAGAAGGCGTCGCTGCCCGTGTTCTCGAACGCGGGGCGCGTGTCGCCGCTGGCGTACAGGTCGACGGTCGCGCGCGTCGTGCGGAGGCCGGCCCATCCGGCATCGAGGCCGAAGGTGCCCGGATCCATCGTGCCGCCCACCGACGCGTGCGCCAGATAGGTGGTGCCGCCAAAGTGCTGTGTGCGATCGCCGTCCTGCGGAATCGCGAAGATGATTTCGTTCGACGTGTGGTTGTCCGCAAGGAACAGGTCGTGGTAGTCTTCTTCGAGACTGTATGCGCCCGAGTCGATGATCTCGGACGTGACACTCACGACATCCGACGACCGGTCTTCCCCTACGTAGACGGGAGCGTTCTGATACAGCTTCGCCAGCACCATGAGCGCCGCTCCGCGGTCAGCACGTCCGTACTCGGCTTCTCCGATGGACGGCAGGTTCTCCTCGCCCTCGCCGTCGGTAATGGCACGGAGTTCCTGCTCGACGAAGTTGAAGACCTCCTGCCGCGTGCTCTGCTCCGGCGGCGTGCCGCCCCGCGGAAAGTCCTCGGTGACGACCGGAATGTTGCCGAAGAGGTCCACCCCATGCCAGTAGCTCAGCGCGCGCAGGAACCGGGCCTCGGCGCGCCACTGCGGCATCTTGGCGCGCACGTCGTCATCCACGTTGCGCGCGTCGAGCCGGGCGGGGGCCGATTGCCGCAGGAATTCGTTGACGTGCGACACCTGGAAGAAAATCCGGGCGTACATCGCCGAACTGAATCCGTTCGACGGCGACCAGGTCATCGTGTTGAGCTCCTGGACGTTGCCGTCGTTCCAGGCAATCACGGCGCCGTCGGTCGGCAGCTCCTGCATCTGCCACCACAGACGCACGTACTGCGAAAAGCCCTCGTCGATCTGCCCGAGGTCGCCGTTCCCGGCCGGACCCTGCTGGCCGGTCACGTTCAGCCCACCGTACAGCTTGGCGAGGTACGATTTATACGAGCCGTCTTCCGCAAAGACATCCTCGGCCGACGCCTGGCTCTTCGGATTGACGGCCACGTCGGTGCATGCCGTCGTTCCGAGAAGGACACCGAAAGCAAGAACGAGAAAAGTGATTCGTTTCGACATCATGGTACAAGCAGAATTAGGTGATGAGGTCTCGACAACCGGCATGCTTACACACTGTTAGAGCTGAACATTCACGCCCGCGGTGAAGGTTCGAGACCGAGGGAAAAGATTGTTATCGATGCCGACGACTTCGGGATCGGGTCCCGAGTATCCGGTGATGACAAACGCGTTCTGAATGGTGCCGAACGCGCGGATCCGGTCGACCCCCGGGAGATCGCGGAGCGTGTAACCGACCGTCACGTTGTCGAGCCGCAGGAAGGACGCGTCCTCCACGTAGTAGTCGGAGAAGAACTGCGGCGTCTGGAAGTTGGTCGTCAGGACCGACTCGTGCACGTTCGAGGGCGCAAAGTTCGTCAGCCGGTCAAACCGGCCGAAGTTGGACGACACGTTGTTGTACACGTGGTTGCCCAGATGCGCCCGCAGCGTGAAGCTGAAGTCGAAGTTTCCGTACGTCAGGCGCGAGGTGTGTCCCAGAATCCAGTCGGGCTGCGGGCTTTCGTCCACTACGCGATCGTCCTCGTTGATGACGCCGTCGCCGTTCTGGTCGACGTACATGTCGAGGTCGTTCGCCACGCCATCGCCGTTGTGATCCACGCCGTCCGTCAGCGGATCGCCGTTGTCATTGCGCTTGTGCTGCAGCACAAAGAACGAGTTGATCGCCTCCCCCTCGCGGATGATCTGGACGGTATTGCCGATGCCGCCGCTGATGCCGCCAGTGGGAATGCCTTCGCCGGCGCGGGTCACCTGAAGAAGCTCGTTGTCGTTCGTAGAGACGTTAAACTGGGTGTTCCACGAGAAGTCTTCCGTGGTGAGCACCATCCCGTCGATGCTGAACTCGAAGCCCTCATTTCGCATCGAGCCGATGTTGGTCAGGATCCGGTCGCTCAGGTTGGATCCGCCCGGCGCGGGCACGGTGAAGAGCAAGTCGTCGGTATCTTTCACGTAGTACTCGAAGGAGCCGGAGACGCGTCCGTCGAGGAGGCCGTAGTCGAAGCCGAGATTCCAGGTGGTCGTCTCCTCCCACTTGATGGTCTCGTCGGCGGCACTGGGGCGCAGCGTGCTCACAAACTCGTCGCCGAACTGCACCTGCGCGAGCGGGCCGCCTGGCGTCCACAGCGAGGAGAACTGGAAGTCGCCGATCTCCTGGTTGCCCGCCACGCCCCAGGAGGCGCGCACCTTCAGGTTCGACAGCCAGTCGATGTCCTGGATGAACGACTCCTGATGGACGCGCCAGGCGAGCGCGGCCGACGGGAAGGTGCCCCACTGGTTTTCGGGTCCGAAGCGCGAGGACCCGTCGCGCCGCACGGTGGCCGTGAGCAGGTAGCGATCCTTGAACGTGTAATTGAGCCGGGCGAAACCGGAGATGAGGCGGTTCGGGATCTCGGTGACGAATGTGCTCGTGTTCTCGGCCTCGCTCACCGGGTCGGTGCTGTTCGGACCCAGGAAGTTGTTGTTGAGCCCACGCGCCGTAAATTCGGGAAACTCGGCGTGGAACTCCTGCCACGAGTAGCCCGCCGTGGCGTTGACGCTGCTTTCGATCGCGTCGAAGTCGCGATCGTACGTGAGAAACGCGTCGAACAGCTCGTTCGTGCGCGAGAAGTTGGCGCGATCAATCTGGCCGGCCTGGTCGTCGGCCTCGTCCTGCCCTTTCAGGAACGTGGGCTGGAAAAACTCGCGCTCGCCGCCCTGCAGGTCAAACCCCCCCTTGATCCGCGCGCTCAGGCCCGTAACGTACGGAATGCGCACCTCGGCCTCCACGTTGCCGAGGACCCGGTTCGTCTCACCGTTGTTTTGCGTCAGGATGTACGTTGCAACCGGGTTGTTCTCGGCCAGCGTCAGCCCCGGCTGATCCCACTCAAAAAAGCCGCCGAACTCGCTGTTCGGATCGCGAATCGGCTGGGTCGGATCGAAGCTCGCCGAACTCCCGACGAGGCCCGGCTCAAACCGGTTGTCCGTCTTCGATCCGCGCAGGCTCGTGCGAATCGTAAGGTGGTCGTCGAGCAGGTCCTGGTTAAACTTGAACGACAGGCTGGTTCGCTTCGTCTCGGAGGTCTCCAGCACACCCTCCTGGTCGAGGTAGCCGAGCGACAGGCGGAAGCTCGACTCGTCGTAGCTGCGCGAGAAGCTGAGGTTGTGCTCGTGTGCAATGGCCTGGCGCTCCACGGCGTCCTGCCAGTCCGTGTTCGCATCGCCGAGAAGGTTCATCTGACTCGGCGCCTGCTCGCGCACGACCTGCCGAAACTGGTCGGCATCGAGCACGTCGACGCGGTCGGCCACGTTAAAGCTGGACACCGAGCCGTTGTAGCTCACGCGCCCGTCGTCGCCCTCCTCGGCCCCCTTCGTCTCGATAATGATGACGCCGTTGGCGCCGCGCGAGCCGTAGATGGCCGTCGACGAGGCGTCCTTCAGCACGGTGACGTTCGCAATGTCGTTCGGGTTGAGGAAGTTGAGCGGATTGCGCGAGGCTTGATTGCCGTCGTTGTCGATGGGCACGCCATCGACGACAAAGAGCGGCGAACTATCGGCGTTGACCGACGTGGCCCCGCGAATGCGAATGAACGACGCCGCGCCGGGTGCACCGCTCGTCGACGAAATCTGCACGCCCGCCACCTTCCCGGAAATGAGCTGCTCGGGGCTTACCACGTTGCCCTTGTTGAACTCGGCCGTGTTCACCTTCTGAACGACGCCTGTTAGGTCGCGCTCCTCCTGCTGGCCGTACCCCACGACGACGAGCTCCTGCAGCTGCGCCACGTCCTCTTCAAGGGTGACGTCGATGGTGGTCTGATCGCCGACGCGCACTTCCTGAGTGAGATAGCCCACGAAGGAGAAGACGAGTACGGCATCCGGCCCCGACACGGTAATCTCGTACTCGCCGTCCGTGTTGGTCGTGGTCCCCGTGCTCGTTCCCTGCACAGATACGTTGGCCCCTGGCAACGGCTGATCGGTGGCGCCGTCGATGACCGTGCCGGACACGGTTTTCTGCTGTGCCAGCGCCAGGCTCACGCAGAGCAGGGAGAGAAAAACGCTGGTGACGAGGGTCTTGATCGCAGTGCGTCGCATGTCGATAAGGGTCATTCAAGCGGGGATGTGCGAAGGTGCCATTCGTTGCTGGACGTCTGTTGCCGGAAGCCAAGGACACCGCGTCCAGCGCACCGCGATTGTCTTTTTTGCGGCACGAAACCGTCGCGGCACGAACGGCTCCTTGAAGATGGCGTTGCCGTGGATGCGCTGCTAGGCAGTTCGTCCACGCGGTGGATTAGGTGCTCTCATGGCAGCATGGGAATGGTCAACAGGGAATGGTCAACAGGGACAGAGGGATTTCAGGGAAAAGGGAGTCGGACGAAACAGCACGGGGCGCTACGGGGATGGGTTTTGGCTTGTCGTACGGGCGACGAGGGTCGGTCTGAAAACCGTGCTGGAAGGCGACCGGCCGGGGTCCTGCAATCGGAGAAGCAGCTTTTCGACCGCAAGCGTGCCCAACTCCCGCATCGGCTGCGACAGCGTCGAAAGGCCGATGTAGCGGCTCACCCGAAGATCGTCGAAGCCGATCAAAGCGACCTCGTCGGGGATTCTCACGCCGCGCTCCTGGGCGACCTCCAAGGCGCCGAGCGCCAGCGTGTCCGACACAGCAAAAACGGCGTCAGGCGGCGGCGTCATGTCGATCAGGACGCCCATCGCCTCTTTGCCCGTCTCTTCCCGGAACTCGTACGGCGGCTCGCCCCGCTCCACGATCAGCGCGTCTTCCACCGGACGGCCGGCTTCCCGAAGAGCCTTCTTGTACCCCTCCAAACGCTGCGCGGCCGCGACGGACTCGGATGGAGGAACCGTAATGTGAGCGATGCGACGGAAACCCTGGTCGATCAGGTGCTTGGTCGCCAGATATCCTCCCAACACATTGTCCATCGACACCGAGTCGAATCCGGAATGCTCGGCGTCCACCAGTGCAACCGGAAGATCGCCTCTGATGAGCCGGTCGGCCACCGCTTTGCTCGGCGTCATGGACAGCAAGAGCAGGCCCTCCGAGCGACCCCGCTGAGAGGCGCGATCAATCTGATTGGTGGCCTGCTGGGGATTCGACGCGGCAAAAGCGATCAGATCAAGGTCAGTCGCGCGCTGCTCCAGCGCCTCCTGCATCCCGCGAAGAACGTTGACGTAGAAGTCGTTCGCCATGACCGGGATGACAACGGCGAGAGTGTCGGTCTTCTGGCGGGCTAAGCTTTTGGCCGTCACATGCGGCCGGTAGTTCAAGGCGCGGGCGGCATCTTCGACGCGTTCGCGGGTTTCGCTCGATACCCGTGAGCTTCCATTCAGAACACGAGACACCGTGGCGGTAGAGACTTCAGCCCTCTCAGCGATGTCGTAGATGGTAGCCACAAAACCAGGGCGCTGGGGGACGGTTGTGTAAGCGGTTACATAATCGGAGTGTTAACCGATCAACATCAAGAGCCGACTCCTTCAGAATAGACTATTTGACATTCGCTTCACGTAAATGACTTCCAGAGCACATCCGCTCATTCTCTCCCTGCGCCTCTACCGATGTTAGAGGAGGTCCGGTCTGGCATTTTTGGTTTGGTCGCGTCGAGTTTATCCCTCGAATGCCGCCGGCGGGCTTGGTTTTTGTAACCGGTTACATTTCTGCTCATCCTAACACCTTCAAGCCCCGTTTGTCGGAGAAATTCGGTGTCGATACGGGCGACGCGACGGACGACGCCCGGCCGAGGACACGCAGCGGGCGACGGCGCAAAACGGCGCCCAAACGAGCCCGAACACCTGGTCGGTGACGACCGGGAGGCCTTGGTCCTCCTGCGGGCAGAGCATGTGCGGCTGGCGTTTGGAGCGCGATCCGCGAAATCGCAGGCGGGAACCGTCCGCCGAGCAACTTCTCATGCTTTCCAGTAGCGGCGTGACCGTCTCCGCAGCCGGCCCCGGTCAAGCATCGCGGGCCGGGACCCTCCCCCACGCAATCCGCGGATGCCCGGACAAATCCTGTTCAACATGCACGTCGGTCAGGGACGCCTTCTGGAATGCGTCCCCGACGCCGCTTGCATGCTTGGCGTGACACTCAACCAGGAGAAGACCGGACGGTGTGCAGAGAGTCGGCGCAACCTCCGCCAATCTGCGGTAAAACCGAAGCGGATCATCGCCTGCAAAGAGCGCTACAGCCGGATCATGCTCTCTGACCACTGCAGGCAGGGAGGGCGCTTCCTCGCGCGGGATGTAAGGCGGATTGGAGACAATGGCATCCATTCTTGGGGGCGATCGATGCAGAACGTCCTCCGAAAACAGATCCGCTTCGTAGAATTGAACATGCAGATCCAGCTGTCGTGCGTTTTGCTGGGCGATCTCTAACGCATCCGAGCTTACGTCGCACGCATACACCTCGGCATCCGAACGTTCGTGCTTCACGGCCAGAGCGATGCAGCCGCTGCCCGTCCCGATGTCGAGCACGCGGGGCGCCTCGACGTCGGACAGCAGAGCGAGGAGCCGTTCGACGACCTCTTCGGTCTCGGGCCGGGGAACCAGCACGTCTGGAGTGACCTGCAGCCGGAGACCGTAAAACTCGTCGTACCCCAAGACGTGCTGCATGGGCTCTCCCTCTGCGCATCGGTGTACCATGGTCCGGTAGCGGGCGGCAGCCGCCTCGGGCACCTGAGACTCCGGATGGGCGAACAGGTCGACGCGCCGCGCTTTGATAACGTCGGCCAACAACCACTCCGCCACGCGACGGGGAGACTCCTGCTCAGCCTCCAGGAGCCGTTGATGCCCCCACCTCAGCAGACGGCGGCGGGACGGCGGCGGGGCGGCGGATTCTGTCATCGCAATTGCGGGGAGATCAGGCGCGCGGCTTTACGAAATCACGCCTCGCTCGGCGAGGGACGTATGCTCAGGCCCCGCGATAATGAGATGGTCGTGCACCGGAATGCCCATGAGTTGGCCGGCCTCGACGAGCTGGCGGGTAATGCGGATGTCTTCGCGGCTCGGCTCGGGGTTGCCGGACGGGTGGTTGTGAAGACAAATGACGGCGGCTGCATTGTCGAGGATGGCCTTTTCAAAGACCGCCCGGGGCTCGACGATGCTGGACGCCAGTCCTCCTTTGCTGACGGTATAGTCGCCGATGATCACGTTGGCCGTGTTCAGATGCACCACCTTGAAAATCTCCTTCTTCAGGTCGCGCATCAGCGGGCCGTAGACACTGGCCACATCCTCGGGCGAACTGACCTGGACTCGCTCGCTGCCGCGACGCTGCGACTCGACACGACGCCCAAGTTCGAAGGCAGCCTGCAGTGTGGCAGCTTTGGCCGGGCCGACCCCCGTGACGCGCATCAGCTCCTTGAGGGCCCGACGTGAGAGGTCGTGGAGCGAGCCGTACGTCTGAAGCATCGAGCGTCCGAGGTCCACAGCCGAAAGACGCCGCTCGCCTGTTCGGGTGCCACTGCCCAGCAAGAGAGCCAGCAGTTCGGCGTCGGACAGCACCGGCGGACCGTGTTGCATCAGCTTTTCTCGCGGCTGGTCGGAGGCGTCCCACGCATGGATGGGCGCATCGTAGGCAACCGGCGGCTCTCCGGATGCGTCGGGAGCCGGCGAGGGTGGGTCGGGGGAGTCGGGCATGAAGGGGTTGCAACGGACGCAGAGGGGCGAGATGTATTCCTTAGACACATCGGCCCTCGTCCGCATAACGTCTGGCGGCGCTCCCGAAGTCCGCGGCAGGGCTGCTCCCTTTCGGCCGTCGCGGCCTACTCCACTACGAGTTCGTTCAACAGGTGCGCGTTGGACGGACTGTTTTTGAGGTGCCGCAGCAGCGCCTGCATGCCTTCCTGCGGCGAGCGCGAGTTGAGCGCTCGGAAGAGACGGTTGTGCTTCTGCAGCCGCACGTCGCCCAGAAGCCGCTCCTCGTTGCGGGTGCCGCTCTCCCGGAGATTAACGGCCGGGTAGATGCGCTTGTCGGCCAGCTCGCGGTCGAGCACGATCTCGGAGTTGCCGGTGCCCTTAAACTCCTCAAAGATGACGTCATCCATGCGACTGCCCGTTTCGACCAGGCAGGTGGCGATAATCGTGAGCGAGCCGCCGTCCTCCACGTTCCGCGCAGCGCCAAAGATCTGACGGGGCACCTTCAACGCCTCGGCGTCGAGGCCGCCCGACAGAGTACGCCCGCTGCCGTCGACCCAGAGGTTGAACGTCCGCCCGAGGCGCGTCAGCGAGTCGAGCAGCAAGACCACGTCTTCGCCCTTCTCCACGAGTCGCTTGGAGTATTCGTGGGCGAGAGTCGAAACGCGCACATGGTTGTCCTCGCCCCGGTCGTTGGAGGAGGCAAATACCTGTGCGCTCGTCGACCGGCGGAAGTCGGTGACCTCCTCCGGTCGCTCGTCCACGAGCAGCGCGACGAGTTCCACTTCTGGATGGTTGTCGGTGATGCCCGCGGCAATGTTCTTGAGCAGCACCGTCTTGCCGGCCCGCGGCGGCGACACGATCAGTGCCCGCTGCCCCTTCCCGAGCGGCGCGACGAGGTCAACCACCCGCATCGAGACGTCGCTCGGGCCGGTGATGAGGTTGAGCTTGTCCTCAGGATAAATGATCGCGCCATGGTCGAAGTCCTTCAACTGCGCCCACTCCTTCGGGGGCAGGCCCATGACGGAGTCAATCCATCCCACCTGCATGCCGCCCTTACGGCCCGGCTTCAGATCGCCTTCGATGACGACGCCATCCCGCAGGTTGAACTTGCGGATGAGCGGCGGCGGCATGAACGGATCATCGTCATCTTTCGGAAGGTCCGGCCGCATTTCCCGCATGAAGCCGTACTTCTTGTCACCGATGAGTTCGAGAAGTCTGCGAAACGATTTCTGAGACATAGGTCTGTGAAAAGGTGAATAATCGAGTCGGCCCACGCCCAAATCCGCGAGCGACCGACCGAAACTACGAAGTAGCGAGTGGGTGGCGAGGCGACAGACAGGTTAGACGGAGAGGTGCACGCGACACGTGCCGACAATGCTCTCACCGCTTTACCGCAACGCTAGTAGAGGCCCCCGACGGGGAGCGGACCACAGAAAGACGCCCTCATGAGCCAGGCAGATACACGATGTTCTCGGTTCGGATCGATAGGTGAATGGTGCCAAACACCTTCCGAACCCCTCGAAAGACAACGCTTTAGCGACAGCCCGGAAGCCATGATCTGGAAGCCACAATACGGCCTCTCGAACATGCCTGTGCGAGAACACACAACGAGGCGCCCGTCGTTCCGGACGAGATCAGCGCACCGCTTGCCGGTCGTCACACTGAGTACCGGGTCGCGCTGAGTACCGGATCGTATGCAAATTGCGCGCAGTGTAGACAGCCTAATCAAATTGCGTTGTGGTTGGGGAACGCCACCGCACGTCGATGGTTTCCCGCATCCTCTTTCGCTCGGTTCCCTCCTTCCTCGTCCCCTGTCTCCGCTCTTCTCGTGACATATGCCGACCTGCGCATCGACCGACGGGGACCGTCCGACGGCGATGCTCTTCTGCTCCTGCATGGCTGGGGCAGGAGCGGCCGAGACATGCAGTTTATTGCCGAGGCACTGGCCGGAGCATATCAGATCCATACCGTCGACCTTCCTGGCCACGGCGCGTCGCCTCCACCGCCCACTGCCTGGGGCGTCCCTGAGCACGCCCGCCTGCTTCATACCTACATCCAAGACGAGATCCGGAAGCCGGTTTCCATCGTCGGCCATTCCAACGGAGGCCGCATCGCCCTGTACATGGCGAGCGAACCAGAGATGCAATCCGCCGTGCGGCGGCTGGTCCTGATCAGCCCGTCCGGCATTGCTCCCGAGCGTTCATGGTCGGTGGCCATGCGGTCCACCGTCGCTACGACGCTGAAGGCGCCCCTCCAGATGCTTCCTCCTTCGCTACGGACACCCGCCCTAGATTGGCTCCGGCATTCGGCCCTGTGGCGGCTGCTGGGCTCTTCGGACTACAATCGGGCGACCGGAGCGATGCGTGAAACGTTCGTCAAGACCGTGAGCCATCATCTGGACGATCGGGTATGCCGCATCCAAATCCCGGTGCTCATCTTCTGGGGCACTGCGGATGAGGCCGTGTCTCGCCGTCAGATGGAAACCCTCGACGCGGAGATCGACGATTGCGGAGTCGTCGAACTGGAGGGAGCAGGCCATTACGGTCACCAGGAGCAGGTTGATACATTTCTTTCTGCAACCCGATATTTTCTGGAGGAAACCTGACGCCGACTCGTTCGGCTTCCGGACTCGCCGCCTGCAGGTTGCGGCTCCCGCTGCTTGACTCCAGGTCCTGCAGAGCCGGCCTTCGTTGCCTCGCACGCGCCGAAGGCTGTGCCGGCTCCTGGGAGGCAGCAGGCTCCGCGGTCTTCAATCAGCCCTTCTCCGCCGATGGTCATCTTTCTTGCCTTTCTTGCGCTGCTTGCCACCCTCGCCGCAGGGTGGCGCGCAACCCGTCGGACGCGCTTCTTTCTCCACATCTTTCAGCTGGAAACCTACAAGCTCGATCGCTACACCGATTGGCTCGGCGACCATGGGTCTCTCATCGTGCGCCCCTCTCACGCGGTGGCTGCAGTGGCATGGGTGGGCGCAGTGGCCGGGTTTGCGTTCGTTCCTTCTCCGTGGATCGCCGCCCTCCTTCTCGTAGCATGGACCGGCGCGTTCCTCTCTTCCCGGGCTTACCGCAGGGACCAAGAGAAGAAGCCCCTTGCCTTTACCGCGCGCATGACCCGGCTGGCAGTCATCACCGCGGTCTTGGCTCTCCTTCCGGTGGGGCTCGGGGCCTGGTTCGGCACGCAGATCGGGACGGCAAGCGGATTCCTCTGGTACGTGCTGGGCTGGTACCTTGCCGACCTGGGGGCGCCCCTCTGGGTCATGGCTGGCGGCGTTCTGATGCAGCCGGTGGAACATGCCATCCACGAAGGCTTCAAGCGGCAGGCTCGCGACCGGCTCGACGCCCGCGCCGACCTGACGGTGATCGGAATCACGGGCTCCTACGGCAAAACCAGCACCAAATTTATCCTCGCCGAACTGCTGCGCCAAAAGTACAACGTGCTGGAAACGCCCAGCTCGTACAACACGCCCATGGGCATTTGCATCGCGGTCAACGAGAAGCTGCGTCCTGAACATCAGGTGCTGGTCCTCGAAATGGGCATGCGCTACCGCGGCGACATCGAAGAGCTCTGTCGCATCGCCCCGCCCGACATTTCGGTGGTGACGACCGTTGGCGTGGCCCACCTCGACACGATGGGATCAATCGAAAACATTGCCCGCGAGAAAGGCGATATTTTGACGTACATGCAGGACGACGGTACGGCCGTCTTGAACGTGGACAACGAGCACGTGGCTGGAATGATAGAGCGAGCGCCGGGAGCCGTCTGGCGCGTCTCGGTCGCGGGCCGCGACGAGGCCGACGTGACGGCCCGTGACATCCAGTATGACACGCAGGGGACGGCCTTCACCGTGCGAGACGAATCCGGCGAAGAGGCCCGGTTTCAGACCCAACTGCTGGGAGTCCATAACGTCCTCAACACGCTCTTGGCCGTGGCGGTGGGCCGTGCGATGGGCCTTCGGCTCCGGGCCATGGCGCACGCCGCCGAGCGGATCGAGCCGATCGAGCACCGCCTGGCCTTACGCCAAGAAGGACCGATCACCATCATCGACGACGCCTTCAATTCGAATCCAGTGGGGGCCCGCAACGCGGTCGAAATTCTCGCGTCCATGGACGAGGGGCGCCGCGTGATCGTGACGCCCGGCATGGTGGAACTCGGCAAGCGCCAGCACGAGGAGAACAAGGCGCTGGGTCGCCACATCGCCGAGCATGATCTTGACCTCGCCGTGCTCGTCGGCGAGGAACAGACGCGCCCGATCCAAGAGGGACTGCGAGAGGCCGCGTTTCCCGCCGGACGGACGGAGGTCGTTGCGACTTTGTTCGACGCGCAGGAGGTGCTCAACCGCTACCTGCAACCGGGCGACATCGTTCTTTACGAAAACGATCTCCCGGATCAGTACGACGTGTAGAGACCGCGGCGGCGTCCCCCGAAGATCCTCCGGGAAAGAGCCTCGCCAGAACTTGAAATCCGTGCCCTGGAAGTTATCGCACGCGTTCGGTAGAGTGGGTCCGCACGGACTTTTTCATTCACACCGAAATGCATGCTTGACCACGAACGTCGTCTTTGGAAGTCGGGATACGAGCGTGTAGCAGGCCTCGACGAGGCCGGTCGCGGATGCCTGGCCGGACCCGTCGTGGCTGCGGCCGTGATTCTGCCTCCGGGCCCGGAGATTCCGTCAATCCAGGACAGCAAATCGCTGTCGGAAGCCGAGCGAATGGAGGCGCGGGAGCACATTGAAGCAGAAGCCTTGGCGGCGGCCATCGGCATCTGCTCGCCGCAGGAAATCGACACGCTGAACATCTTGCGGGCCGCGCTCAAGGCCATGCGGCGGGCCGCGTCGGACTGTCAGCCCGCGCCCGACTTTCTGCTGGTGGACGGGAATCGATGGTTGGAGGACTCAAGCTGGCCGTACGAAACCGTCGTCAAGGGCGATGCCACCAGCCAATCCATCGCTGCCGCTTCGATCCTGGCCAAGACCGAACGCGATGCCATGATGCGTCAGCTTCACGAAGAGCATCCGGAGTACAGCTGGGACACGAACGTGGGCTATCCGACGCAGGCCCACTACGCGGCCCTCGATGAGCACGGTGTGACCCCGTTTCATCGCCAGTCGTTTAAGCTCCACAAATAGCCGGAGGCCGCGTCCGCAGCCTCGGCTTCCGACGCTGCACGCCTTCGGAAGGAGTGCCTTCCTTCAGGAGGAACGCTTTCGCTCCCAGACCTTGGCGATCTCGGCAAGGATCTCCGCGAGCGTGTCGGGCGGGCGGTGCGCGTCGACCGTGACGTGCGCCTGCTCGTAGGCCGCCCGGCGTGCGCTCAGCATTCGCTCGATGCGCTGCCGCATGGCCTGGCGCGGCAAAGGCTCCCCGTGCGCGTCCTGTAACAGCGGGCGGTGCGCGGCCTCCTCCGCGACACGCTTCACGATGATATCGGCCGGAACCTGCAGGTACACGAGCATGCCATGCTCCTTGGCAAAGGCGCGGTTGGCATCGTCCACGATCGTTCCGCCTCCGAGAGCCACGACGACATCCTCCGTGTCGGCCGTGTCCCAGAGGGCCCGCGTCTCTCGCTGTCGGAATCCCATCTCGCCTTCCTCCGCAAAGATCTCTGGGATCGTGCGTTCGGCGGAGGCCGCGATGACATCGTCGAGGTCGCAGAACTCCAGTCCGAGACGCGCGGCGACTTTCGGCCCTACGGTCGACTTGCCGCTTGCCATGAATCCCGCCAGGTACATACGCATTGAGAGGATCGACGCTTGCAGAAACAGATTCGACGGGGTCTCACACAGACCCAGAGGCGATGCCTCGATACCGTTTGCTCATCGAGTACGACGGAACCGACTTCCACGGGTGGCAGATCCAACCCGAGGTGGCCACTGTGCAGGGCGCTCTCGAAGACGCCATCGCGACGATCTTCTCTGCAGACTGTCGCGTAACCGGCTCGGGACGCACGGACGCCGGGGTGCACGCTCGCCGTCAGGTGGCCCACGTGGATCTTCCTGAGTCGGTGGACCCCTTCCGGCTGCGCGGGTCGTTGAATGGACTAACGCCCGACGGCGTGGCAGTGCGTGCGGTTGAGGCCGCACCGGAAGGGTTCCACGCCCGCTACGACGCCCGACGACGGAGCTACCGCTACCGGATTCACACCGAGCCCTGTGCCCTGGAGCGTCACACCCGGACGCTGCTGCGGCCGGTTCCGGACTTCGAACGCATGAACCGCGCTGCGTCCGATTTGCTGGGCCGTCATCCCTTTGGGGCGTTCTGCATCACGCAGTCCAACACCGAGAATCGCGTCTGCACCCTCGCCACCGCGCGGTGGCGCTCCGGGGCACGCCGTGGATTTTGGCGGTTCGAGATTGAAGGCGACCGGTTTCTGCATGGCATGGTCCGGGCCATTGTGGGCACGCTCGTGGAAATTGGGCGGGACCAGCGTCCGGCGGACGACATTCTGCGCCTCTTCGACGTGCAGGACCGCCGCGCAGCCGGTCCTTCAATGCCTCCCGAGGGACTGGTGCTCGCATCCGTCCAGTACGAGGACCCGCTCTTCACGGCCGACCACCGCGAGGCCCTGGTTCCAGCAACCGCCTCCCTCCGTGGATCGCACGACCCGTGATCTCCGTACTCTCACTTGCATCCTCGCTATTCATCGATACTCCGACCGATGGACCTCGACATCCGCACCATCCTGCGCTGGCTCATCATTGGCGTGCTTGCCTGGATCGGGCTGAGCCTCGTCGGCGTTCTTGCCGACATCGCGAGCGCCGTGGTCCACCTGGGCCTGCGTGTTGGCGTGATTGTGCTTGTGGTCCTGCTGGCCATTCGCCTTCTTGAACATCTGCGATCCTGACGGCCGCGTCTGCGCTCGCCGGGACTGCATCTCCTTGTTCGTCCTTTCTTCCACATCCCTCCCTTTCCCGTGCCTACCGTTGATGCTCCGGCCCCTCCAGATCCCGACGCCACCGACACCGTGTACGGCGTTCCTGCCGAAGCGCACCTGCTGAAGCAGGTGATTGTTCACACGCCGGGTGAGGAAATGGAGCTTGTGGCGCCCACGAATCGCCGCGAGCTGCTCTTCGACGACATCCTGTTTGTCGGACATGCACGGGAGGAGCACAAACTGATGTGCTCGCTGTTCGAAACCGTCGTCGGCGAACCGGACACGGTGCTGCAAATTCGCGACTTGCTGACCGAAACGTTCGAGCGGGAAGAAGCGCGAGCAGCCTTCGTCGACCGGCTCTGTCGCGACCTGCCCGAGGCAAACCTGCAGGCTGTCGCCGACGAACTGAAGCAGTTTGCACCGCCCGACCTCTGTCGCTTTGCACTCTCGGGGGAGTCCGACCTTCCCGTGTCGGTTCCTCCTGTCCCGAACCTCATGTTCACGCGCGACCTCGCGGCGGTGGTCCACGACCATATTATTCTAAGCCATGCCGCCACGGCAGCCCGGACTCGCGAGAGCATCATCATTAACATCATCCTCAACCATCACCCCCGGTTCGAGAGTCAGAGCGACCACGTGATCGAGCTTCCGCGGGGCGTTACCTTTGAAGGCGGCGACCTGCTCGTCGCGAGTCCGAAGGTGGTGCTCATTGGCCACTCCGAGCGCACCTCCTTCGGGGCCATCATGGCCATCGCGCGCGAACTCTTCGATCGGACCCCCGTCGAGCACGTCCTTGCTGTCGACCTTCCGAAGCGGCGGGCCACCATGCACCTGGACACGGTCTTCACCTTCGCCTCTCCGAACGAGGTGATCGCCTTTCCACCGTTGCTGGAGCGCTTCGGCTTCGGGTACTCGGTGCATCTGCGGGCCTCCGACGAGCCCGGCCGCTTTATCACCGACATGCGCATGAGGCTGCGGGACGCCATCGAGGAGTTGGTCGACCGCAACCTCACCTTTATCCCTTGCGGCGGCCAGGAGCGCCTGCACCAAGAGCGGGAGCAGTGGACCGACGGCGCCAACGTCTTTGCGGTTGCCCCCGGCACCATCGTGGGCTACGAGCGGAACCATCGCACCTTCGATGGCCTCCGTGACCACGGCTACCGGGTCGTCACGGCCGATAGTTTTCTGTCGTACTACGGGTCCAGCTCGTTCCGACCCAGCCAAGAGAAGGTGGCCATACAGCTGGCTGGCACGGAACTCTCGCGTGGACGCGGCGGGCCCCGCTGCATGACGCTGCCCATCGCCCGGCATGCCTCGCCGACGGGAGATGACGCATGATCGAGATGTGGGAGTGGATGCTGTGTCGATTCCGGACTCGGGACAACCGCGAATCCCGTCTCGGTCGGACAACCCCGGGTGCCGGTATCCATTGGCGCCCCTCGAGGCGCCGGTTTCGCACCTAGGATTTCGACGCTTGTGAGCCTTCATCGCTTGATGACCCCCCACCGACAGTGGATGCAAGCCGCCCTGCGGCTGGCGGAGCGCGCCTATGACGCGGGCGAGGTGCCCGTGGGCGCTGTGGTCGTGAAAGGCGACCGGATCGTCGGCCGGGGGCGCAATCGGGTCGAGCAGTTGCAGGACCCTACGGCGCATGCCGAGATTCTGGCCATCACGGCTGCCTGCGACACCCTCGGCACCAAGTTTTTGACGGACTGCACGCTGTACGTCACGCTTGAGCCGTGCCCCATGTGCGCCGGGGCCACCGTTGGTGCACGGCTGCATCGCCTCGTCTTCGGTGCCTTCGACGAGAAGGCGGGCGCGGCCTCCACCCTGTACACCATCCCGCGCGATGCCCGCCTCAACCATCAGGTCGAGATCCTCTCCGGGGTGGAGCGCGATCGCGCCGCAGGGCTGCTCCAGGCCTTTTTTCAGGAGCGCCGGGATGCGTAGCCGTCTTGCCGTGCTCGCCGTTCAGGCCGCCGACAGCGCCTGCGTGACGTCGGCAACAAGGTCGTCCGCCCCCTCGATTCCCACCGACACGCGGAGAAAGCGCTCCGTGATGCCGAGATCTTCTCGCGTCTCGGGGTCGACACTGGCGTGCGACGTGTAGAGCGGCTGTGAGATGAGCGTCTCGACGCCCCCCAGACTGGGCGCAATGACGGGGAGCGACAGCGCCTCCAGAAACGCATCCACGTCCGCTTCGGGGGCGAGGTCGAAGCTGAGCATCCCGCCGAATCCGTCGAACAGGCGGTCGGCCCGCTCATGCGACGGGTGGCCCGGCAGGCCCGGGTAGCGGACCGCCGCCACGGCATCGTGCCCGGCCAGGACTTCGGCCAGCGCCTGGGCGTTGCGGTTGTGCTCGCGAACGCGCGCCGCGAGCGTTTTCAGGCTCCGGTGAAGCAAGAAGCACGCATGCGGATCGAGGGTTCCTCCTAGCAGTTTGGCCGTGCCCTGGATCGGCACAAGGTGGTCCTCGGTGCCTCCGACCACCCCGGCCACGAGATCGGAATGGCCGCCCAAATACTTCGTGGCCGAGTGCAGCACGACGTCAAAGCCGAGTTCTGCGGGACGCACATTGACCGGCGAAGCGAAGGTGTTGTCGATCACCGAAACCAGGTCGTGTGCCTCGGCGAACGCGACCATCGCCTCTAAGTCCCCGACGTCCATGGTTGGATTCGTGATGCTCTCGACGTAGAGCATGCGGCTTTCGGGGCGAACGGCCTGCGCCCAGGCCTCCGGCGTCTCCCCGTCCGGCAGAAAGGAATGGTTGATGTCGAAGCGAGGCGCGAGGTCGCCCAGAAAGGAGAGTGTTCCGCCGTACAGCCCCGGTTGCGCGACCACATGGTCACCCGCCTCCAGCAGACCCAAGAGCGCACTCGAAATGGAAGCCATTCCGCTGGCGGTGACAAGCGCGGCCTCCGTTCCGAGAACCGACGTAAGCTTTTCGTGCAGCGCTTCGTGGTTGGGCGTGTTGTTGTAGCGCGCGTACCGGACGTTTTCAGGGCCGTCGAAGGCAAAGGTCGCCGATTGAAATACCGGCATCGCCACGGCTCCCTCAATGCGCGGATCGGGCTCTCCATCGTGGATGAGGCGGGTCTCGAGTGTAGACATGCGGAACGCGGACAGTCAGAGAAGCAAGCGCAGCGACAACATAGGCACCGGCCATGAGAAATCGGAGCCCCTTTCCACGATGAACCCGTCCCCCTCGTCCGAACGGTCCCCCGAAACCGACCGTGCCGCCCTGCCGTAGCGACATCCCTCAAGGTGTCGTTCCTTCAGCGCGTTTCCTCCCACGACAGCATCGATCTTATGAAAACCATTCATGCGCAGGATCTGGAGATGCCGGCCCTTGGGTTTGGCACCTACCGCCTGCGTGGCGCTGAGGCAGAAGAAGGCGTTCGTGATGCGCTGGACGCTGGATACCGCCACATCGATACGGCCCAGATGTATCGAAACGAAGCAGACATTGGCCGTGCCCTGGCCGGCTCGCCTGTCGACCGCCACGAGGTGTTTCTCACCACCAAGGTCTGGCCCGACCATTACGCGCTGGACGACCTGCTGGGCTCGGTGGCGACCAGCCTGCGGAAGCTGCAAACCGATGTTGTGGATTTGCTGCTGCTGCACTGGCCGAAGTTCGACGTGCCTATGGCCGAAACCATCGAGGCGCTCAACGAGGTGCACGACGCAGGAAAAGCAAAGCACATCGGCGTCAGCAACTTCACAACCGAACTGATGGCGGAGGCGCAGAATCTGAGCGCAGCGCCGCTTGCCGTCAACCAGGTGGAGTACCACCCCTTTCTGCGGCAGACCCCCGTGCTGGAGGCCGTCCGAGAGGCCGACATGACGCTCACCGCCTACAGTCCCCTCGCTCAAGGGGCCGTGTTCGAGAGCGAGACGCTCGACCGCATTGGCGCGCGGTACCGGAAGTCGCCCGGACAAGTGAGCCTCCGCTGGCTGATCCAGCAGGATGCGGTGAGCGCCATCCCGAAAGCCAGTTCGCCCGAGCACCGACGGGAAAACTTTGCGGTGTTCGATTTCAACCTCACGGAGGAGGAGATGGAGGCAATCCACGACCTCGCCCGGCCGGAAGGCCGCCAGGTTGATCCTCCATCCCTGGCTCCAGAGTGGGACGACCCGGGCTCGTAGCGTGTCCTTTGCCCCATCCCTTTCGCTATCCCCTTCCCTCAGACCAACGCCGCCCATGAATGCTCGTGCCCTCCCGGCCCACCAAACCTTTGTCGTGAAGGACACCGATCGGATACGGCTCAAGGCCACGCGCACCAACGACGACACGCTCCACCTCAACTATGAAGACCCGTCGACCGGCGCCTCGGTACTGCAGGGGCGCATCGCCATCTCTGAGCAGACCTCGGAGCTGGACTTCTTCGACCCGGAGTTCTGGACCGTTGTCGTGCGGGGCGAGGTGCGGCCCACCGGAGAGCTAGACGACCTCCCAAACGAGCCAATGTCGTTTCGCGTCGAGGCCGAGGACCGCCGTCTGATGATCGAGCGAAAGACGATGACCCTCTGACGCACGCCTCGCCCCCGGACCCGGCAGAGCCAGGCGCTCGGACGGGTTACGCCCACCCTTCCGCTTCACACAGGGCCCTGATTTGTGCGATGTGGTGCCGGCCGTGCCATTCGTACAGCTGCAGCGCCTCGTCAAGCGACACGGATCCCGCGTCCGGATGCGTCAGCGTTCGTGCAAAATCCTCCTCGCTAAGCGACGAGAGGAGATACGTCCACCGCCGGTAGAGGGCGTTCAGCAGGTCGACGGAGGGACGAACCGGCTGGCTGCACGCATCGGGGAGCGACGACCAATCATCCTGGTCGAAGGTCGCGACGGTCGGCGCGTCCTTGGTCAGCGCGCGCCGCATCCGGACGTACCCGTGCACCTGATTGTCGGCGAGATGGTGCACAATCTGACGGATGGTCCAGCCGCCGTCCCGGTACGAGGTGTCGAGTTGTGCGGACGAAAGCGGATGGACGAGCGCGCGCAGACATGCCGGATGCTCGGCCAGGGATTGAATCCACGACTCTCGTTTCTCTGGAGTCGGTGCAGGATCGGCCTCGAACGGTCCGATGGGACGTTGGAGATTGATGTTAGCCATATTCGGAAGCGCTTTCAAGCATTGAACGTACACGTAGCATACTGTCCTTGGCTCGAAAGCTCAACCGCGTGCAGGGAGCGTCTGTAGCGCTCGGCGGCCGGAGCACACGAACAGCTGACTCCGTCGCAGTGCAGGCGGGGCTTCTCAGTTGCCCTCCTTCACCACCCTACGCGCATCCTATGTGGAATACCTTCGTGGATTGGTTTATGAGTCTGGGCGCTCAGTACGGCGTCAACCCGATCATCTTCGGAAGCATCTCGGTCGGTGCCATCCCGTTCTTCTGGCTGTCGGTGGCCTGGCTGGTCCGCAACCTGCGCCGCGGACAGTCCATCTTCCTTCCGGTTTTGGCCACCTCCATGTGTGTGCTGTCGGCATACATCTATCTGTTTATTGCGGGTGAAAACCTGCCGGTGTGGGTCTACGCCCTCGTGGTGGGCCTCATCGGCTACAGTGCGTACTCGACGCTCACGACCGTGCGTCAGAAAGCGGCCGACGAGACCGAAGCGGCCGAATAGCTGCGCATCCCACCAGCGACGCCCTGTCGCTCCTCCACTGGTCTTTTTCCGCCTGGGCCTTGGTGCACCGGGGCCTTGCTGCACCGGGGTCTTGCTACACCGGCCACTCCTGCTGCGACCACGCCTGCTGCCAGAACATCCACTCGTAGCGGACGCTTGTGGCAAAGGCCGTGCGAGCACGCTGACGGGCGGCTTCGTCAGCCGCGTCAGCGAAGCGCTGCAGGCGGTCGAGCAGGTGGTCCATGTAGTCGTTGAACTCCGGGTCGCGATACATCTCCAGCCACTCGGCGTACGGATGGGAGTCGGGGACCTCGCCCAACGTCCGCTCCAGGCGCTGCCCGAGTTCAACGTACAGCCAGGGACACGGAGTCATGGCAGCGGTGGCCTCTACGAGGCTCCCGGTTTGCGCCTGTCGGATCATGTGATCCTGGTAGGCCCGGTTGTTCGGCGTCAGCTCCAAGGTGCGAATGTCCTCCGGCCCGTACCCGAGTTGCTCGCCGTAACCCGCGTGCAGTTCGCCCTCCACGACCAGCGCCAAGCGGGCCGCGTCGATGAACCACAGCTTGTCGTCGGGGTCGGGGCAGCGGGTGGCGATGAGCGACGCAGCGTCGGCAAAGGCCTCCAGGTAGCGCGCGTCCTGCATTTGATAGAAGCGAAACCGATCGGCGTCGAGCGAGCCGTCGGCGAGGGCCTGCACGAACGGATGGTTGAACGCAGCTCCCCACGGGTCGCTCGCGTGATCGATGCAAGAGGCCGCGAAGGGCGGAACGGTGAACGCGCGGTCTTCGACGGACTCGGTCAGAGCTTCAGGCATGACAGGATTCGGGAAATCTGAAGGCGGTGTGGACGGTAGTGAGCAGGCAACGTCGCCGGGGTTCCGCTCCCCGCGATCGGAGGGCGGGCAGCAGGTGGGGACTGTCGGGCGTTCGGCGCTCCGGGCAGAGGTCCCGTCAGTACAGGGTGTCGGTGAAGAACCCGAGGGTCTGGTCCCACACGGTTTGCAGCGGATCGGGCACGGAACCGTCGTGCGGATGCGAGCCGCCGAAGGTATGGCCGCCCTCGGCGTCGAGCAGAAGCGCATCGTCGTTCGCCGCAGCCAGGCGCTCGGCCTCCGCCATGTCGACCGAGGTATCGTCGCGCGCATGCACGATGAGCCAGGGCACGTCGATTGATTCTGCGGCCCGCAGCACGTCGAGCTTCTCGCGATGGGCCTTCGTGTCGTCGTACAGCACGCGGTCGAGGCGCATGACCTGACCCGTGCGGCTGTTGACGACCTCCGTGTAACCCTGCGTTTCCCAGTCTTCAATCTGTTCGTCGGTGAAGCGATCGAGGAAGGAGGCCACCGACGACCATGTGACGAGCGACTGGATGCGGGCGTCGCGCTCCGTTTGCAGGATGGCAATGCCTCCACCGCGGGAGTGGCCCATGAGGCCGATGGCGTCCGAATCGACGGAGGCTTCGGGCACCGCGTTCGCGGCGACCGCGTCGATCACCGCATCGACGTCGTCGAGCTCCCGCGTGTAGGTGTTTTGGGCGAAGGCGTCGAGGTCGGTGAACGTGGTCGGCGCGTCGGGGGTGACGCCGTTGTAGCTGAAGTTGAAGTGGACGGCGACGAATCCGGCCTTCGCGAGGGCCCGTCCCCACGCAGGAAACGGCCCCCAGTCTTTGAATCCCTTGAAGCCGTGGCAGAACACGACCGCGGGCTTCTCGCGATCGTCCTCCACGAAGCGGACGTCGCCGTGGACGACATCCCCTCGCGCGTTCTCGACCGAAAAGGGAATTTCATGCACGGCACTTGGCGGGTTGTATGGGACGATGATTGCGCTGCCCACTGCAAGGATCGAGGGGGCCCTCTTCGTAGCCTGTCTTCTTCACACTCACAAGCATCCGCGCTCCGCCCTCACCGCGCGGCGACGGGCTGGCGCTGTTGATAGGCCGCAGCGCCTTCTTTCAGAAACTCCGCAAAGCGATCCACCGATACCGTGCCGCTCACTTTGCGGACCACGGACGCATCCGACGGATCCAGTATCGCGTAGGTCGGAAGCGCGGTGGTGCCCGTTTTCCGAAGCTGGTACCGTTGGTACTCCGCCCCCTGCGGCATGTCATCGGTATAGAGGCGGAGAAGCACAAAGTCCTCTTTGAACCGCTCGGCCACGGGCGGCTGCGGGAAGACGTTGGCCTCCATGTCGCGGCAGTTGGTGCAGGTATACCCGGTAAAGTCCACAAACACAGGCTTGCCTGCTTCGCGGCCTGCTTGCAGGGCAGCATCGATGTCGTCGGTGTGCCAGGCGAACTCGGCCTCCGCGTCACTGCCGCCCGTCCGGCTTTCGATGGCCGACACGAGGCTCATGTCGCTGACCTGCCGCGGCGGGAGGTAGGCGTCGAGCGTGCCGAGCGACGTCCCGAACAGTCCGGGCAGCATGTAGAGGGCCACGCCGAAAAACGCGACGGCCGTCATCAGGCGGAGGCTGCCAATCGCTTCCACCTCCGGCTCGTGCTTCAGGCGCAGTTTGCCCAGGAGGTACAGCCCGGCGAGGGCGAAGATCACCACCGTGAGGGCAATGGCCAGCGGACGCGAGAGCAGGTTGGTCCCCCAAATCAGATCGGCATTCGACAGAAACTTGAGCGCGGCAGCCAGCTCCACAAAGCCGAGCGTGACCTTCACTGCGTTCATCCACGACCCGGACTTTGGCAGTCCCTCCAGGCCTTTCGGAAACAGTGCGAAGCCGATAAAGGGAAGCGCGAACGTCGTGCTGAACGCCACCATGCCCACGACCGGATACATCCACGACCCGCCCGCAGTGGCTGCAAGCAGCCCGCCCACGAAGGGCGCAGTGCACGAGAAGGACACGAGCGTTAGCGTGAGGCCCATGAAGAGCACACCCAGGTATCCGGACTGCTCGTTGCCCTGTTGGTTGAAGTAGTTGATGAGCCCGCTCGGCACGCGGAGCTCAAACAGCCCCAGCAGCGACAACGCGAAGAGAACGAAGATCAGTCCGATGAACAGATTCACCCAAGGATTCGCCGCGATGGTCTGCGCGCCGGCCGCCCCCAGGAGCAGCGCCATGGCTACGCCGAGGCCGGTGAACGTCCCGATGATGGCAACCCCGTACACGAGGGCCATGCGCAGCGACTCGCTCCGGCTGTCGGTGTGTTTCGTGAAGTAGGAGACCGTCAGCGGAATCATCGGAAAGACGCACGGCGTGAGGAGTGCGGCCGCCCCCGCGCCAATGGCCAGCAGCAGAAAGCCCAGCAGGCCGTCAGCTTGGGTGCCACCGAAGGCTCCCCCGGCTGCCGCTGCGCTCGCTGCCCCCTCCGACTCGCCTTGCACCACTTCCTCGTCGGTGGCGGGAGTGTCTCCGGAAACCGGTCCGTCCGCGACCTTCACCTTGGCCGTAAAGGATTCGGGCGTGGGCGGGAGGCACATGGTGGCGTTGCACACCATGTACGTCACCGTTCCCTTGAGCCGGTGGGTCCCCGCCTCGGCAGAAGATGCCACCGAGAGCGGGATCTGCAGTGCGGCAGTGCCCTCAAAGTAGGTCACCTCCTTGTCGAAGTTCGGGTCGTAGCCTCGCTTCGGATCCGCCTGCTGCACCGATCGCGCCGTTTTCAGGGCCTCGCCGGTGCTGTCGATGGAGACCTGCACGCCGCGGCTGGGTGGGGGCGAGTCCATGGCGTACATCTTCCAGCCGTCCTGGATGGCCCCGTCGAGGTGCACCATCACGGTGCCGCCCGGGCTGACGGCCGTCGGCTGGGTGCGCGTCGTCCAGTCCACCTTCTCGGAGGCGCCGCCTATCTGGGCCTGCACTGCCGGGGCACCGAGCAGCAGGGCACCCCAGAAGATCGTCAGTGTGACAAGCGAGCGAAGGAGTCGCATCAGCAGAGCGGTTGATTCGAAAGGCTCACGTGCAACGCTGTGAGTCGTGCGCCGGGGGCTCCGTTACGCACTGCGACGTGTACGCGTCGTCCCGGCGCGTTGTTGCCCCTTCACACGTGAAACGGAGTTGGAATGATCGAGACCGAAGCGGCTTGGATCCGTCGCGCATCGCGAGTTCCCCGACCGTTCCGTCCTCCCGGCAATCGCCCCACCCGCGGCACTTGCCGTACAAAGGGTTTTCAGTACAAAGGGCGACTCCGACGGAGATCGGAGTCGCCCTGTGGTGTTGATTCGAATGACGCGTCGGCGTTAAAAGTCGGCCGACCCCGACTCCGGAATGACCTGAATGCTCAGACGTGCCGTCACGTCCTTGTAAACGTCAATTTCCGCCGTGTACTGACCCACGTGGCGGATGTCCTCGTCCAGCGAGATGTCGCGACGGTCGATGTCGAAGCCGCGATTGGAGAGCTCCACCGCAATCTGCTGGGTCGTGACCGTCCCGAAGATGCGGTTGTCCTCCCCCACCTTGGCGGTGAAGACCACCTGCATATCTTCGAGTTCTTCCTTGATGCTGACGGCGTCGTCCTTCTTCGCCGCCTGCTTGCGCGCGGCCTGCTGTTCTTCCTCGTGGAGCTGCTTCACTGCGCCGTCCGTCGCTACGCGGGCCATGCCCTGCGGAATCAGGTAGTTGCGCCCGTAGCCGTCGGCGATCTCGTGAATCTCGCCCTTCTCGCCGAGATGCTCCACATCTTGTGTCAGAATAACCTTCATGGTGTCGTGCGTTGGGTTCTACAATGGAGACCGAGGGTGGACGTCGATTATCGGACCGACTCCGAAACGTAGGGCATGAGGGCCAAGTGGCGTGCTCGCTTGATGGCCTGCGTCACCTGGCGCTGCATCTTGGCCGAAAGATCGGTGACGCGACGAGGCAGGATCTTGCCCTGGTTGTTAATGTACTGCTCGAGCTTTTCGGTGTCTTTGTAGTCGACGTACTCGACGGTCTCGTCGCTGTACGAAAGGGACGGTACGCCCTCGCTCTCCTCTTCATCGGCGCCCTCGTCGTCGTCCGTCGAACGCTGGGCCTGCTTGCGGTAGTGGCGCTGCATCTTCGCGTCCATGCGCAGCGTGAGGTACCGGAGCACCTCATCGTTGATCTGAAGCTGACGCTCTACCTTCGGGACCAGAGCGCCGGGTCCCCTAAAGTAGACGTTTACGAAGTAGCCGCTGCGCTTCTTGTCGATCTCGTAGGCAAGACGCTGGTTGCCCCATTCGTCCACCTCGAGTACGTCGCCGCTGTTGCTCTCGACGAACTGGTTGATCTTGCGGACGATGTCGTCCACCTGATTTTGCTGAGCTACGCCGCTGATGGCGTACATCAGCTCGTACTGGTACGTATTCTGATCCATGTTGAGTTGAGTTCCCTGTGGAATGAAAAACGCTCATGCCCCCATCGTCTGCGTCGCGGACGACGGACCTGGGAGCAGGGGATGCTGTCCAAACGTGGTCAACGGTTCTCAGGCGACAGAGTGGCACGCCGTCGATGAAAAGGGAGTGAGAAGTCGAAGTCACCGGAGGAGAAGGACGCGACACCCGGGCACGCGCGCAGGCTGGTCTTCTTGCCTACTCCTTCCCTCCCGGCACGACCCAGTCCCAAATCGCCGCGGCGCGTTCCATCACGCGGTCGCGGTCGGCCGTGAGCAAGACGCCTTCTTCGATCATCGCGTTGGCGGCCTCTCGCACCTCCGCCATGTAGGCGCTCTTGCTGGCGTAGAGGGACGTGGCAGCCGGGCGAGGATCGCCCGAGGCAGCTTTCTCAGCAGGCGTCGCAGGAAGCGGAACGACACTGCCGAAGAAGTCGGTCAACTCGTCGTCGTTGCGAACGGCACCGCGGCGCAGGTTCCATGGCATGTATGTGGCCAGCGGGACGCGCGTCTCCACGGTCTCGATCCCGGCCTGCTCGTTGCCCAGCGCGTCCACCTGCGCCACGAGCGACGGGTAGGCCGGGCCGAGCCGCGGCGGTTGCTGCGTGACCACGCCGTCTGTGCGGAAGCGAACGCCGTAGTCCGCCCGGTGTGCGGTGTGGACGACGTCCGGCGTGTCGACATTCGGGAGTGCCGGAAAGTCAAGGGTGTCGATGGACACCAGCGTGCCGTCTCCGCGGCGGGGATACCGGCTCGGGGGCGGAGGCGTGCCTCGATCGACCCAACTGATCAGCTGCACGAGCAGCGCCCGGTACACGACGCTGTGATCCATCGGATTGCCCCGAAACAGGGCTGGAGCCTGAGTCAGGCGGTTGTCGTCCGGCGGCGGAAAGCGCCACGGGAAGTGCTGCGCGCTAGCGATGTGGTAGATCCGTTCGCTCTCCAGGGGAGCCACGTCCTCGGTGCCATCGGGCGTGGTATGGATGAGCGACGCGGCACGGCCCCAGTATTCGTAGCCGGTGTTAACGTACATTGTCTTGGGCCGGTCGTCCGGGTGCTGGCGGGCGAGCAACCCATCGGTGCGCCACTGCAGCGAGTCGAACTGCGCCTGGCTGGTGAAGGGAAAGAGGTCGGTCGGGTACTCGAACGCCGAGAACCGGTGGGCATCGCGCGAGGGCTGAGCAAACCGGTGGTTAAAGCTGCCGCGCCCTGCCCCCGCCGTAATGGCGAGAAGCCCGTCGTAGGCCTTCCGCCCCTGCTCGTCGGTGTTGAATCCCTGGTACAGAAAATGACGGAGGAACCGGCCCGTCTGCGACACGCCGACCGCGAGCCCCTGATCGACCGGAAACAGAGCTTTCGGATCGTATTTCGCGTAGCTGATAATGTCTCGTATGGCCGCGAGGCCCAGCCCCACGACCCGCGGATTTTGGGAACGGTAGACGCATTCGTAGATCTTGCCCCCCTCAAAACCGTCCTCCAGATGGACGTGCGTGCTGTCGGATACGAGGGTTCCGGCCGTGTCGCGCCGCGCAAACGACCACTGATCGCGCGGAATGATGCGTCGCGGGGCGCCACGATCGGCACGGACCGTAAGCACGTTGTCGGGATGGTCGAAGTTGGCTGCCCGATAGGCGTAGTGGCCGCGGTGGCCTAGGGCGAGCACGTCGGTCGTGTCGTCCACCACCCAGTCGCTGCGAACCCGGCCGAAGATCGTGGAACCGTCGGCGTGGCGGGCGATGGGCACGCGCAGTCGGAGCCGCCCCTCGTCGCGCGGGACGTCCCACTGCCACCCGACCCAGATCACCGTGAGGCCGGCGTCCATCAGAAGACCATCGCCGAAGGCATCGGGGGCGCTCGGGTCGAGCGATGCGGTGGCCCGGTTGAAGTACGGCAGCGTAAATTTGCCGCCTCGATTGCTCACCTCGACAAGAGCCAGGCGGCGGCGTTTTTCGGGATCGACGGGCTGCAGCACCGCGAAGTTGGCCCACGCCCGAACGTGGCCGGCCGTGTCGCGGGGCGCCCGCTCCAGGTCCACGATCCGGTCATTTACGGGATCCGACGGGTCGAACGCGAAATACACCCGTCCCTCGATCAACTCGTACGCCCCGAACGCCCCAAAGGACGCCCCGTCCAGCACTTCGGTCCGCCGGTCCACCTCCACACGCACGACTCGCGCCTCCGCCCCCGAGGGCACCATACAACCGAGCAGAAGCGCGAGGAACCAGAACCGAATGAACGTCATCACGGGGACGAGGTCGTGAGGCAGGAATGGGGGGCAATATAGGCAAGCTCCACAGAAACACACACCCCGAACGGGGACGGGCGAGTTCGGGCGCGGCGTGAGGATCGTCCAGCGTTCCAACACGTACGTGTAAGCACATAAAGGCTGCATGCAGGTATTCGCGTGTTCCGTTCCGCTCTCACGGTCTGTTGAGCGATGGGTGTACCGCTGCTCCCTGCGACGCCCCCCGTCCTGTTCCGCACCGCAACCGCTGCCTCCTGATGTCTGATGCTCGCCTCCCTTCCGGCGTTTTCGCGGCCTGCCTGACCCCGTTTCACACCGACGGGTTTATCGACCACCAGGCGTTCATCGAGCACGCGCACGCCCTTTTCGACAGCGGCTGCGACGGTCTGTTGCTGTTTGGCACGACGGGTGAAGGCTTGTCGCTGGCCGTCGACGAGCGCCGGGATACGCTCGACGCGCTATTGGAGGCCGACCTGCCGGCCGAGAAGCTGCTCGTTGGGACCGGCGCCCTGGCGCTCCCCGACATGGTGCACATGACCCTGCATGCCACAAAGCGCGGCGTAGGAGGCGTGCTCATTCCCCCTCCGTTCCACTACCGGAGCATCTCGACCGAGGGCATTTTCCGGGTGTACGATCAGTTGATTCAGCGCGTTGGGCACCCGATGCTGCGCCTTTACTTTTACCACTTTCCACAGCTTTTCGGCGTATCCGTCCCATTCGACGTGATCCAGCGACTGCTGGACGCCTACCCGTCTCAGGTGGCGGGCATCAAAGATTCGAGCGGAGAGTGGGATCACACCGAGGCGCTCTGCCGCGACTTTACGGACCTGCAGGTCTTTGCCGGCAGCGAACGGTTTCTGCTGCCCACCCTGGAGGCCGGCGGGGCCGGATGCATCTCGGCAACAGCCAACGTGACCGCCCCGCTGGCGGCGCAGGTTCTGAAGGCGTGGCGCGACGGCGGCGACGCGGCCTCCGTCCAAGAGACGCTGACCGAAGTGCGGACTTCCTTCGCACCGTTGCCTACCATTCCGGCTCTGAAAGAGATTCTCGCCCGTCGCCATGACGCGCCGAGCTGGGCGACCGTGCGTCCGCCTCTCGACCCACTGTCGGACGAAGATCTCGATGGGCTTCGCGAAGTGGTGCAGCTGGTCGCCGACACGGCACCGGCCCCGAAGGCTACGGCAAGCTGATCGTCCTGCGGTTACGGCTGCTGCGGCACCACCTGCCCGTCGGGGGTGATCCGCTCGTTCGGCCCCGGCTTCTGCGTGGGGAACCGGCTGACGGGAACGTCCATGTTACGGTCTTTGGGGACGTAATGGACGTGGTCGCCATGCGGAACTTGCTCGAAGCGCTGTCCGCGATACGGGTTGACAACCTGCCACATTAGGTAGCCAAAGAAGACAAGCGCCGCCGCAGCCACGATCCATTTCCGGACCGAACGCGAGGATGACGCCTCGGTGTCTGATGGGGAAGAAGCCTCTGCATTCATGAGCCCAATACGGGAGCATCTGCCGGAAACACGCAGCCGTATAACCGAAGCGCGGCGGTCCAGGTTCTCGTCCCTCACCCCTTCATGCGAGGAAGCGTGATGCCTTCCTGGTGCTGATACTTGCCCTCTTTGTCTGCGTACGACACCTCGGGCACCTCGCCCCGCAGAAACACGACTTGGGCGATGCCTTCCTCGGCATAGACCTTGGCGGGAAGCGGCGTGGCATTGCCAATCTCGATGGTGACGTAGCCCTCCCAGCCGGGCTCCAGGGGCGTCACGTTCACAATGATGCCCGATCGCGCATACGTGGACTTGCCGAGGACCACGCCGAGCACGTCGGCCGGCATCCGGAAGCGCTCGACCGATCGCCCGAGCACGTAGGAGTTGGGGGGAATCAGGATGTGATCGTCCGTCTCGTACTCAATCATCGCCCGCTCGTCGATGCGCTTCGGGTCGACGACGCTGTTGTACACGTTGGGCGTGAAGACGCGAAACTCGCTGGCGATCCGCATGTCGTAGCCGAACGAGCTGAGGCCGTAACTGATCACGTCATCGGCCACTTGGCCGTCCGTGAAGGGCTCAATCATGTCGTGCTCCACGGCCAGCGAGCGAATGGTATGGTCGGGCAGGATCATGCAGGCGGTACGGAGATGGGCGGGAACAATGCCCTCACAGTAAAGCGGAATCGCATCCCATCCGCAACCTACTGCTCGTCTTCCGGGATTTCGCGGACGACCCGAAAGCCGATCATCAGGCTGCCGGTGTCGCCGCGCGTCCAGGCTCGGTTGGCGGCCCGCATGTCTTTTTTGATGCTGAGCCACCCGCCGCCGCGGATGATGCGCGCATTGTTGTCTTGGTCGTTCTTGGGGTCGACCGTGGGGCTGAAGCGGTAGAACAGGGGATTGTACGTGTCCTGCACCCACTCCCAGACGTTGCCGTGAATGTCGTGGAGCCCAAAGGAATTTGCCTTCTTCCGACCCGCCGGCCACGTGTGCTCCTCCGAGTTGGCGTTGTACCAGGCGTGCGCCTTCAGCGCGTCGTCCGAGGCTCCAAACGAGAAGGGCGTTTGGGTGCCGGCCCGCGCCGCGTATTCCCATTCAGCCTCGGTGGGAAGTCGGTAAAGATCTACGCCCTCCTTCTGGTTGAGGCTGTCGATGAAGGCCTGCGCGTCGAACCACGTCACGCGCTCAACCGGGTGAAAGGGCTCCTGGAACCGGCTGGGATTCTGGTCCATCAGCTGGTTCCACTGCTGCTGTGTGACCTCCAGCGTGCTCATGTAGAACGGCTCGCTGATCCGCACTTCGTGAACCGGTGCCTCATCATCCTGGCCCGTCTCGGATCCCATCTGGTAGGTGCCAGCAGGGATGCGAGCGAAGCGCATGTTGACCGCGTTGACGAAGGCCTCCTCGGATGTCCTGTCTGTGGTTTGGACGTCCGATGGATCCGACTGATCACAACCCATCAGGGCTACGATCAGCAGGGGGCCCAAAGTCATCAAAAAATATCGCACGGCAGATCACGGGGGTCTGTGTATGGGAGGCGCGATGGGCACCCCGCTCGCCGGATCGGGAAGACAGGTCGCAGGAACCGAGCGAACGGGTGCCCGGATGCGACAGGAGCCGGTCGGCACCCTCAGGACAGCGGCTTGACCTCACGCCTCCCCTCGCGGAGGAGACGCCGGGCGTCCGGGCCGTAGTTGAAGACCGCGTCCATAGCCGACATGTCGGGTTCGAATCCCTCGAAGTTTTGTCGGTAGGTAGGATGGTCGAACCGGTGCACATGCACCTGGGGCGCGGCGTCGGCGTCGTGGTCGGCAACACCGTCCGGGGCGACGAGGGTATCGGCGCCGACGGCGCTCAGGAGATCCGCCACCGTGTCGGGCTGCCCCTCCAACTCCGAGGCACGGGTGATGCGGGTATTGAGGTCGAGCAGTTCGGCGGTGAGTTCGACCGAGCGACAGGTGCAGGGGCCCAACCGCTGCCAGTCCTGCTCGAAGAACGGCTGGAAGGTGTCTTCGAAAAACTCGAAGTACATCGTCGAGCGATAGTTGTACATGAAGGCCCGCCAGTGTCGCTCTCGCCAGCGCTTGTCGTTATCGTCGATGACCGCCTCTCGGAGGGTCCGCCCATGCTGGTGAAAGAGCGGGACGGTGATCCACTGCCATCCGTTCGGGTTCCGCAATTTGCTACGGTTCTGGAACGTTTGCTTGCTGTACTGGAACGTGTCGGCGAGCACGAAGTGATCCACGTGCATTAACAGACTGGTGTATGCAAGGCGTGGAAAATACTCCGGAGGACGGATGGCGATCATAAGCGAGACGTCCGGATTTGTGGGGCAATGCGGATGCGGGGACTTGAAACATCGACACCGGAGTCCGCTCCTGCAAATTACGGGGATTCATCCGCGCGCCGCTCAAAAATGGGATCGACCTTTCAAGAAGGTTCACTCACATTCACCGTCTTTTGACGTATTATTTGCGTGAATGGACCGTTCGGTTCCGATCGCCGGAGCCGTGGTTTCCGATGGCGTACTCTTCGCGACTGTTTTTCTGATCATGTCTTCCACCGAAACCCCCTCGGACGTCCAGGAGTCGATCGATCTCCTCTTCCAATTCGCATTCTGGCTGTTCGCGGGCTCCATCGCGTTCAGCATTGCCGGCATGCTGTTCCTGAAGCTCGTGCCGTCGTCGATGGAGATTTTCGGGCCCATCTACACGAAGCTCGTCAAGACCCCGACGTGGACGTTCATGACCATGCTGGGCATTCTGCCGCTGCTCATGTACGGCCCGTCGCTCGGATGGAAGCGGATGACGTTCTTCGCGGGCTGGGGGTGCATCATCGGCGGGGCGAGTGAGCTCATCGGGACGACCGGCTGGGCCACGGTGGGCGGCATTCCCCTTCCGTTCGGCGCCTACGAATACACGTCGTGGCTCGGCCCGAAGTTGGCAGGACACGTGCCCTACTTTATCCCTCCGTCCTGGTTTGCGATGTCGATTGTTTCTCTCGACCTGGCTCGACGCCTCTCAACCGGCCGCTGGGGCGCCATCGGCTTGGGGACTCTCTTTATGGTTCTTTGGGATGTGTCTCTGGATCCTGCCATGAGCCTCGCCTTCCCGTTTTGGTCGTACGGCGTCGAAGGATTCTTCTTCGGGATGCCACTGTCGAATTGGATAGGGTGGGCGGTAGTGACGCTGATCATTTTGATCGGCTACGAGTTCATTGGGGGCGGGCTGGATACGACCGATCCCCGGGCCCCGTGGGTGTACCTTCTGAATTGCATCTTTCCCCTCTCCATTTCGGCCCTCCAGGGCTTCTACGCTGCCGCCTTCTTCGGAGTGCTGGCGACGGCCATCCCATTCTTGGCGCTTTGGTGGACCCGCCGCTTGCACCGCCCCTCGCTTGCTCCGGCGGCCTAATCGCGCTTCCTGTGCTTGTCCTTCTCGTGTTTTATGCCGACCGCGACACTAGAAACCCGCTCCGACGAAAATCAGTGGATCTGGGAGTCGTTTCGGTACCATTCGCGGACGTTCTCGCTGGCCGCACGCCTGCTTCCGTCCGCCGTGCAGATGTCGGTGGCCACGCTGTACCTGTTCTGCCGCCATGTGGACACGATCGCCGACCACCGCGTGACGGAGGTCGGCACGGACCAGGCGCTCGAAGAGGTGCATACCACCCGCCGCGAGTTGGACGCCACGCTGGCCGGCCATCCGCCGGATGACGATCTGCTGTGGCGTCGTCTTGCAGAGGTCCACGACGAGTACGACCTGCGCCCGGGTCCGCTCTACGAACTGCTCGACGGGGCGCTCTGGGACCTCAACGGCCGCTCGGTCTACACGCTCGACGATCTGGTGGACTACTCGAACCTCGTCGGCGGAAGCGTCGGGGCGATGATGCTGCCGTTTCTTGCGCCCGACACCCGCTTCGACGACCTTGAAGCTCCCGCCCGCCACCTGGGCATCGCCATGCAGATCACCAATATCACCCGCGACGTGGGCGAGGATGCGCAGCGCCTCGGCCGGGTGTATCTCCCGCGCGAATGGATGCGCGAGCACGGTATCGCCGAAGACGACCTCGTCAACGGCCGAGTTCGGGACACCTACCCGGCGCTCCTCGAACGCGCCATGACAGCGGCGGAGTCCCGCTACGAGCGCGGGTTGAAAGGCGTCAGCGCGCTGCCTGACCGTGTTCGCGTCGGCATCCGATCTGCCGCGCGTATGTATCGAGAGATCATGAACGAAGTGCGGGCCAACGACTACGACAACCTGAACCATCGTGCCTACACGTCCTTCGGGCGAAAACTCTGGTTGATTGCGTTCGACACCTACGAGCGCCGCAAGGCCGCCCTCCGATTCGACACCCCTTGAGCCCGCCGGGCGTCGCTTCAGGGAATCCGAGACGGCTTCCCCCGTTTTTCGCGGGCCCCGAACCTTCCCTCCCCCGCCGATGCGCCGCATTGTTGAGATGATGCTTCGGTGGAGCCTGCGCCGCTCCTTCCGGCGCGTGCGCTGGGTGGGACCCTGGCCGCCCCCTTTGCCCGACGGTCCAGTCATCGCGTACACCAATCACCACCACTTTTATGACGGACATCTGGCCTGGCTCGTTTGCACCGACCGCCTGAACCGGCCCTCTACGCTCTGGATGCAGGATTGGGATGCTTTCCCATTTTTTGCTCCCGTGGGCGTGCAGCCGTTCCCGCCCGACGACCCCGCCCGCCGTGCCGCCACGATGCGCCGCACCGCGCGGTGGTTTCGGGAGCGCCCAGCGACGGTGCTTGTCTACTTCCCCGGCGGCACCCTGCGCCCGCCCGAGCAGGGCATCACGTTTTCAGGCGCAGACACGCAGCGGCTGGCTCGGCTCTTTCCCGACGCCACCTGGTGGCCGCTCGCCATTCATGTGACGTGGCGCGGGGCGTCGGCCCCTACGGCACTGCTGTCCGGCGGGCGTCCCCACCAGGCCGATGGCTCGGAGCCTGAGCGTCTGCGTGCAGTATGGCAAACGCTCCGCACGTCCGTCCCCGATACCCCGCGGACGCTGCTGGAAGGACGGCGGAGTGCCTCTGAGATCTGGAATTTCTCCTTCCTCGCTCCGTTCTTCGAGCGGTATCTGCAGTGAGCCCCGCGCGTTGATGGGTTCTGGCGGCCGCGTCCCTCCGCGTCCCGCAGAAGCCAACCCAACAACAACTCCCCCACCCGCCACGCGTGTTACCACGAGCAGGCCTGCCCTTCGGGCTCGTCGGGTCCCCTCACCATCCTCTTCAAGGATCGGTTCGCAATCATGCTCTACATCTGCCTCCTTGTCGTGTCTCTCTCCCCGTTCGCTGATTCGGTTCAGGCCCTGTATGCGCGGCAAGATGCCGAAGAGTTGCGACAGCTTCTGGGGGCCGCGGAGA
>CAYFSC010000005.1:0-6266 GCA_964345695.1 uncultured Rhodothermales bacterium
CGGTACCCACGACCTCGGCGCTGTATTCCGTTCCGTCGAACGTGCGCACGCTGAGCTCGTCCGCGTTTTCGACGACGTGATTGTTCGTCACGATATACCCGTTCGAGCGCACGAACACTCCGGAGCCGAGCCCCTGCCGACGCCGTTGCTGAGGACCGCGATTGAAAAACTCCTCGAACGGCGTGCCTTCGAAGGGGGAGCGAAAGCGGCGTTCGACCACCTGCTCCGCCCGAATTTGCACGACGGCCGGGTTCACCGACTCGGACACCTGCGTGAAAGCGTCCTGGAGCGAGGCGGCCGGGGCGCTCTGCGAGGTCGGCTGCGAAATCGCTGTCGTCCCGGGGCCGAGCTGGGCGGTGCTCTGCGACGAAGCATAAGACGGGGTCGCCGTGCTGTCTCCAATGTCTAACAAGTTGGCGCCAGCGGTCGAGAAGAGAACGCCTGCAATGAACGCAGCGCCGACAATGACAGCGAGTGAAACTTTTCCTTTCGCGCTCATGGATGGGGAAGTCGTTGTGTCGAAGAATCACGGTTTCGAACATACGAAACGGCCGACCTCATCGTTACCGGATCGCGTCCGATGAGTCGACCGCGTCGTCTGCTCGGTCCTTCACAAAGTGCAATGGGTTCCCTATAACGAACGGGTCCGCCGGTTTCGTATAGCCTCTATGGAATGGCGAGGATTTTACGGGGACGAAAGGGAGAAGGAAAGGCCCGTCGGCAAAGCGAAAGGGGGTCTCGCTCTTTCATCCGATGCTCCTCGCTATTCGCCCGGAATTCCAGGCTCGGTCATGTCCTGAACGTTCAGGTACTCGTCGAGCTCTTCCTGGGTGAGCAGATCCATTTCCTTGACGACCTCACGGACGGACTTGCGCTCCTTCGCGGCTTTCTTGGCCACTTCGCTGGCCTTGTCGTAGCCGATGGCGGTGTTCAGCGCCGTGGCGATGGAGGGATTCAACTCCAGCAGTTCCTGGCACCGCTCGCGGTCAGCCTCGATGCCTTCGACGCACTTCGTGCGGAACGCCTCGACGCTCCCGACGAGGATGTCGAGACTTTCGAGCATGGCATGCGCCATCACCGGCATCATCACGTTGAGCTCGAAGTTGCCGTGGGTGTTCGCCACGGAGATCGTCTGGTGATTGCCCATCACGCGGGCGGCGACCATCATCACCTGCTCGCTCTGTACCGGGTTCACCTTGCCGGGCATGATGGAGGAGCCGGGCTGGATGACCGGCAGCTTGATCTCGCCGATGCCACTGGTCGGCCCGCTGGAGAGGAGGCGCAGGTCGTTGGCGATCTTGAGGAGGGCCGTGGCGAGCGTGTTCAGCGCGCCGTGGGCGCTCACGTAGATTTCCTTGCCCGCCTGCTGCGCGAAGTGGTTGTCCGTCTCGTAGAAGTCCAGGCCGGTCGCCTCGCTCAGGTGCTCGAGGGCAATCTCCGGAAACGCGGTAGGCCGGTTTAGGCCCGAGCCGGTGGCTGTGCCGCCGAGCGTCACCTCGCCCAGTTCCTGCGAGGCCTGCTCCACCCGCTGGATGCAGTCGCCAATCTGCGACGCATAACCGCCGAACTCCTGCCCGAGGCGAATCGGCGTGGCGTCCATGAGATGCGTGCGCCCGCTCTTGACGATGTCGTCGAAGGCCTCGGCCTTCTGCAGAAACGCGTCGTGCAGGGCGTCGAGGGCCGGGATGAGCGCCTCCTCAATGACGAGGCGAGCTGCGACGTGCATCGTCGTGGGGATCGTGTCGTTCGACGACTGCGACATGTTGACGTCGTCGTTCGGATGCACGGCCTTGCTGCCCCGCTCGGCCCCGACAATCTCGGAAGCGCGGTTGGCCAGCACCTCATTCGCGTTCATGTTGGTCGACGTGCCGCTGCCCGTCTGGAAGATGTCGAGCACGAACTCGTCGTCGAGCGTGCCGTCGATCATCTCCTGCGTGGCGACTACGATGGCCTTCATCGTCTCATCGTCGAGCAGGTCCAGGTCGTTGTTGGCCCGCGCGGCGGCCTGCTTCACATGCCCGAGCGCTTCGATGAAGCGGCGGGGGAAGCGAAGGTCGCTCACCGGAAAGTTGTCCTTGGCGCGCTGCGTTTGGGCACCGTAAAGAGCGTCGGCTGGGACGTTCACCTCGCCGAGGGAGTCCTTCTCAGTGCGGTAGTCGGTCATAGGGGCAATGGGTTGAAGTGCGGGAAAGGACGGTCGAATTCGTGCTTCCGAACATACGTGAACGGCGGAAGTCTGTCAGGGGGAGATGTCTCAATGTGCGGGAAATTCGGTGTTGTCGGCGTAGTACTCGCGGCACTCCCTTTCGCGGCCCCGCACCACGCGACGCCCCTCGAGCGGTCCGGACGTTTCGGTGACGACGGTCCACTGCGCCGCCTCGTCGTTTTCCAGGTAAATCACCACCCAGTCGTCCGTCTTGTCGAGATCGTGCGCCCGCGCTGTGTTCGAGTAGAGCGCGGTGTAATGCCGGCCGCCGCGCTCGGTGTGGAGGATCGGAAGCCAGGCCTCGTGGTCGGGATTGAACCGGCGCGGGGCGATGCGGCGCAACTCGTCGTGCTCAGCTTTATGGCGGTACTCGCGGTCGATGTCCAGCAGTTCGCCCACTGGCACGGCCGAACCGCTGGGCTGGCGCCGTCGCAGCCGCGAGTCCAGCGACTCACGCACGGCCTGCACGCGCCGCTCGCCGAATCCGTCGACCGCGTCCAGGCGTCCGTCATGGGCCGCCTGCTCCAGCTCTTCGAGCGTCTCGATCCCGAGGGCCTCGTACACGCGTTCGGCCAGCTCCGGCCCGATGCCGGCAACAGACTGGAAGACAGACTCGGGCGTAACGGCGCCACGCAGGCGCTCTAGATAGCGCCATCGTTCCGTCTCTAAAATCTCAACGATGGCGTCTGTGAGCGATGCGCCGATATTCGCAATCGCCTGTAGGCCCTCCCGTCCCTCCTCGGCGTACACCGACTCCACAGAACGGTCGAGCTGTGTGAGGGTCGAGGCCGCCTGCCGGTAGGCCCGTACCCGGAACGGACTGGCCTCCTGGGCCTCCAGCAGGTCTGCAGCCTCGCGGAAACGCTCGGCAATCTCCACATTTACATCGGGCGCCATTGGCCGTTGGGGTTCAGTCATGGGGAGAAAAAGTCACTGGGCGGTTGTGGTCGGACCTCTCTGTGACGAAGTTGCGTGCCCGATTGCCCTGCAATTTCGCGTATCAAGACTCGACTCTTCGAACGCATTTCCATCATGTTACGATCCATGCTTTATGGCCTTGGGGGACTGCTCCTTGTGGCTGCGACGCTCTACTTTACGGTGGCCGCGCCGCTGGCCGATCGGAGGATGAATCAGACGGCGGAGACGCCGCTCGACTCGGTCCCCGACTCCGTACAAGCGCTGCACGACTCTCTCGTCGTGGCCGATCTGCACAACGATCTGCTGCTGTGGCCGCGCGATCCGCTGGCACGCCACGACTATGGACACACCGACGTGCCCCGGCTACTGGACGGCGGCGTGGGGCTACAGGTGTTTGCGGCCGTCACGCAGGTGCCCAGAGGGCGCAGCTACGCCGGGACCGACGCCGACGCCCTCGACCAGATTCCCTTCCTTGCGGCGGGGCAGCGGTGGCCGGTCCGCACGTGGACAAGCCGGTTGGAGCGCGCGCTGCACCAGGCCCGGAAGCTGCGCCAGGCCGTCGAGCGGTCCGGCGGGCAGGTGGCCCTGATCCAGTCGCAAGAGAACCTGAACCGTTCCCTTCGCACGCGGCACGCACATCCCAGGCACCTGGGGGCGCTGCTGGCCATCGAGGGGCTCCACGCCCTCGAAGGGGAGATCGCCCACCTCGATACCCTGATCGACGCGGGCTACCGCATGATGAGTCCGACCCATCTTCACGACAACGCCCTCGGCGGCTCCTCGACCGGTCTTGAGAAGGGCGGCCTCACCGACTTTGGTCGGCAGGTGGTGCGCAGAATGGAGCGTCGGAACGTGATCATCGATCTGGCCCACGCGTCCGACGCCGCCATTCGGGACGTGCTGGCTCTGACGGAGCGTCCGGTCGTCGTGTCGCACACCGGCGTGCGGGCGACCTGCCCGAGCCCGCGCAACCTGTCGGACGCGCAGATCCGCGCCATCGCGGCGCAGGGTGGGGTCATTGGCGTTGGGTTCTGGGAGCGGGCCGTGTGTGGAAGCCGTCCGCGCGACATTGCCCGCGCCATGCGCCACGTCGCCGATCAGGTTGGCGTGGAGCACGTGGCACTCGGCTCCGACTTCGACGGGACCGTCACCGTTCCGTTCGATGCTACAGGCCTTCCACATCTCACCGCAGCTCTCCTGGAGTCGGGATTTACCCCCGAGGACATTCAGAAGATTATGAGCGGAAATATCATTCGATTCCTTCACGAAACGCTCCCGTCTGCACGTTAACTTCGTTTGCCCTTCACTCTGAATTGACTCTGTATGTTGCGTTTTGTAGCGTGGGAACGGTGACGCCGAACACCCCCGTCTGCCGTTCCTGGACGATGAAAGAAGCGCTTTCACAAATCCGGGGCGGCGCCCCAGGCGCTCTTCTTCGTGGAATTACCCACCAAACTGGAATTGCCATGCGTAGTGCAAAAATCTGGATCTGGACCTGCAGTATTGGAGTGATGGTGCTCCTGATGGCCGGGGCCCCTCTGTCCGTGAAGGCGCAGGGGCAGGCAACGCTCACCGGCACGGTCCTCGATGCCGAAGATCAAACGCCGCTCGCCGGAGCGAACGTCGCCCTGCGCGAGGCCGACTCGCCCGATGTCGTCAAGGGGACCGCGACGGAGCCCAACGGCACGTTTCGCATGACGGACATCCGCCCGGGCTCGTACGTCGTGGAGGTGCGGTTTGTAGGCTACCAGAGCCAGCAGCGCCCGATTACGCTGGAGGCCGGCGAAAGCCGGGACATCACCATCGAGCTGGCCTTCGAGACATCGAGCCTGCAGACGGTCGTGGTTTCCGCGTCGCGTCGCCAGGAGAAGATTCTGGACGCGCCCGCATCGATTTCGGTGCTGGAGCCCGAGGATCTGCAGCAACAGGTGGGAACCTCGTCGGTCGAGGCGCTGCGCTCGGTGCCCGGCGTCGACATGGCGCAGACCGGCATCGACCGGCGGGAGGTGGTTCTGCGTGGGTTTAACGAGGCGTTCAGCGGGGCCACGTATGTGCTCACCGACTACCGCGAGGCCGCCGTCCCGTCGCTCGCGGTCAACATCCACAGCATCATGCCGAACATGCCGCTCGACATCGAGCGCGTGGAGGTGGTGCGCGGCCCGGGTTCGGCGCTGTACGGACCCGGCGTGTCCAACGGCGTCATCCACTATTTCACGAAAGACCCGTTCCAGCACCCGGGCACGTCGCTCTCTGTCTCGGGCGGGTCGCGAACGTTCTTCAGCGGGCAGTTCCGACAGGCGGGCGTCGTGGCCGACAACTGGGGCTACAAGGTGACCGGCCAGTTTGCCCGCGCCGAGGAGTGGGAACTGGACCCGAATGATCCGCGGGACGCGCGGGAAATCGGGCGGTATCGCATCTACAACTCCCGGAGCCAGATTCCGGGCGGGCGCACCTTCACCAGCGGCGACTTCGACGACGACGGGGAGACCGAATTTCAGCTCCGCCGGGATGACGAATACCGCAAGTTTAACGTTAACGGCCTGTTGCAGTACCAGGCTGGGGACGAGACGACCCTCTCCCTGAATGGAGGATATTCGTCTCTGAAGAGCACCGTGCAGTCAGGCATCGGCACGACGCAGGCCGATGGATTTGGCTACAGCTATGGGCAGGTGCGACTGGAGTCCGGCGGCCTGTTCGCGCAGGTCTACCTGAACGCCAACGATGCGGGCGATGACACCTACGTGTATGGCTCGGGCGACCGGATCATCGACAAAGGACTGCAATGGAATGCACAGCTGCAGTACGACTTTGCCGTGCCGGCGATCGGGACGCAGGTCATCGTGGGGGGCGACGCCGATCTTGTGACGCCACGCACCGAAGGTCGGATTCTCGGGCGCAACGAGGGCGACGACCAAATCAACGAATACGGCGGGTACGCGCAGACCTCGACCGACCTGACCTCCAAACTGGCACTGACGCTCGCTGCGCGTGGGGACTACAACAACGTGGAGGAGGAATTTCGGGTCTCGCCGCGAACGGCACTTGTATTTAAAGCCACGCCCAACCACACCTTCCGCGGGAGCTTCAACCAGTCGGTTTCGTCGCCGGGGACCAACTCCAACTTCCTCGACATCGAGGCCTT
>CAYFSC010000005.1:6366-36175 GCA_964345695.1 uncultured Rhodothermales bacterium
TGTCGTCCAGCCCGACCAGGAGGTGCTGACGGGGGACAATCCCAACACCGTGGGTGGGTTTCTCAGCTACCGCAACTTCGGCGAGGTGGAGTACTGGGGCATCGACGCGTCGGTGCAGGTGCAGGCCACCGATCAGCTCGACTTCTTCGCCAACACCTCGATCGTGAGCGACGACTTCTTCGACAACGAGGAGCTTGACGAAGCGAACGAGTCGCTGAGTGTTGCCCTCAACGCTCCCTCGTTCAAGGCCAAGGGCGGCTTCGACTACCAGATGCAGAACGGCTTCTCGTTCGGGGCCACCGGCAACTACGTTGACGGCTTCCCGGTCGAGACGGGGCCGTACGTGGGCGATGTGGACGACTACTTCCTGCTCGACCTGCGGGCCGGATACAAGGTGCCGTCGGTGTCGGGGCTCCGGCTGGACGTCACCGCCAAAAACGTGCTCAACAACGAGCATCGGGAGTTCGTCGGGGCGCCGGAGCTGGGCGCGATCTTCTTTGCCCGTCTGACCTATTCCCTTCCGTAGATTTCCTCTTCCGTAGATTTCCTCTTCCGGCGCAGTCGATGGAGAGGGAAAGGGGGGGCAGCCGCTGAACGAAAATCGACGATCTACCCTCGGCACCCAGTTTCACCCGGACTTCGGAATGGGATCCAGGCGGTTCGTTGCATCCGGCGGGGACGCTTCGTAGGGTGATTGCTGCCCTGCTTGGCACCCGAAGCCGGTGTGTCTGGCGGGGGGTCCGCGATTGGTTCTTCCGGTCTGGCTCCCATCCCCATGTTTGGCGACTTTGTGCCGTTGTTCATCATGATTGCGCTGGCTCTGGGGCTGGCGCTCACGCTTCTGAAGGCGGCCGAAATTCTTGGACCCAAGCGGCCCAACCGGTCGAAGGTCGCACCGTACGAGAGCGGCATGGACCCGGTCGGCAGTGCCCGGGACCGCTATTCCGTCAAGTTTTACCTCGTCGCGATGATCTTCATCGTCTTCGACGTCGAGGTCGTGTTCATGTACCCATGGGCCGTCAGCTTCCGCGACTTCGTCGAGAGCGGCGCGGGCCTTGGCGTGATGGTTGTCGTCGTACTGTTCTCCATCATCTTGCTCGTCGGGCTGCTCTATGACATCAAGAAAGGCGGGCTCGACTTTGAGAAGTAGCCGGCGCGCACGCCGTTGGGGCAGGGGAAAGCGACGAATGGCCGATTCCCCCACCCCTGCCACGGGCCATCAAATCGCCGGTCGTTCCGGGAAATTTGCGGTCGGGAGCGGCGAGGGACGAAACAGGGGCGCGAGACGAGCCATATGAGCCTGTGCCTGAGTGTCCACGGCTCTTTGTCCCGTTGGGACACTAAGTGCTTGGGACACCAAGCGCCGGAGAATCTTCAATCTCGATCACCCAACCGTTTCTCGACATGGCTGCACCGACCCCCCGAGGTGGAGAGGGCTTCTTCACGACACGTCTCGATGCAGTGCTAAACTGGGCTCGCTCTAACTCGCTGATGCCCATGCCGATGGGCCTGGCCTGCTGCGCCATCGAGATGATGGCGTTCGCCGGGCCGAAGTACGACGCGGCGCGGTTTGGTAGCGAGGCCATGCGCTTTTCGCCCCGCCAGGCCGACCTCATGATTGTGGCGGGGTGGTGCTCCTACAAAATGAGTCACGCCATCCGCCGCGTGTGGGACCAGATGGCCGATCCGAAGTGGTGCATTGCGATGGGCGCCTGCGCCTCGACCGGGGGCATGCATCGATGCTACGGGGTGGTTCAGGGCGTCGACAATTTCCTGCCCGTGGACGTGTACATCCCTGGATGCCCGCCGCGCCCCGAGGCGGTGCTGCACGCCCTCATGGACATTCAAGAGAAGGTGCGCAACGAGTACAGCGTGGTGCAGGATTACGCCGAAGGGCCGCTCGTGGAGCGCAACACGATTCCGGTCGAGAACACCACTGCATTCCCCGGCCAGCTTGAGAAGCCGAAGGCGACGTCGTTTGAGGTCGAAGTGCCCAGCGAGCCGACTGCCGACTCTTCGGCCACCGGTCAGGAGATTCCGACGCCCGCGTGAGGCGGGAACGTTGAACGTTCGACGTTGAACGTTGGAACGTTCGGGGGGAGGATCTGCCGCAGGAAGTATGCCCCCTTGTGTTCAACAGCGGCACGCTGACGCTACAACGCGACAACGCTTTGCTCCATGCCTGAGGACGACACCACTCCCGAGCAGCCCGAAGACGAGGCGCTCAAGTTCCACTATACCCCTGCAGCCGAGGCACGGCCCGACCCGGAAGGGGACAATCCCCACGCCAAAGGGACGACCCACGTCCCGGAAGTTATTGGTGCTCTCAAAGAGGCCTTCGGTGACGAGATCGGACCGGTCGAGTCATATGCCAACGAGGACACGGTCTTCGTCGAGAAAGAGCGTATTCGCGACGTGTGCCGATTTTTGAAGGAGGAGCAGAACTTCGCGTACTTCTCCGACGCCGGTGGCATCGACCGCTTCACCGATGAGAAGCGGTACGAGATGTTCTATAATCTCGTCAATCTCGACGACCCGAAGCGCATTCGCCTGAAGGTGCGCATCGACGAGACGGACATGCACGTGCCCAGTGTGACAGACGTCTACCGGGCCGCCAACTGGAACGAGCGTGAGGCCTACGACATGTTCGGGTTTACGTTCGACGGTCATCCGGATCTCCGACGCATGTACATGCCGGAGGACTTCGAGTACCACCCGCTGCGCAAGGAATTCCCGTTGCTGGGGGTGCCGGGCTCGCTGCCGCTCCCGCCGCAGACGCCCGAGGGAGAACTCACGATGGACCCCTTCGCCGCGGCCCACGGATCCAAGCCGGCCAAGAGCTACGAAGAGCCTCGTTCTGTCGACGAAGAGTAAACGTTGACCCGCTCGACGTCGTCCCGTTTCACGTTCCAACGCAACGCGCATTATGGCGACCGCCCCGGAATTTCCAGGTCTTGATCTCGGCGACAAGTTCCGCTTCTGGCCGAAGCACAACGAAAAAATCTACGAGCGGCTGGAAAGCAAGCACGCCTGGATTGAAGAGCGCCGCGCCGATCAGCGCGGAGATGGAATGCCCGTCACCGAAATGACGGAAACGGACCCCCTCGATCATGAGATGGTCCTGAACATCGGGCCGCAACACCCGGCCACGCACGGGGTGCTTCGCTGCGTCGTGAAGCTCGACGGGGAAACCATCGAGAAAACGGTCCTCGACATCGGCTACCTGCACCGCGGGATCGAGAAGCTGGCCGAGTCGAAGACGTATCAGGAGTTCATGCCGTACACGGATCGCATGGACTACCTGTCGCCCTACTCGAACAACGTGGCGTGGTGCCTGGCCGTGGAGAAACTCGCCGGTATTGAGGTGCCGGATCGGGCCCAATGGATCCGGCAGATCATGTGCGAGCTGGCCCGCATCTCGTCGCACTGCCTGTGGCTGGGCGTCGGTTTGATGGACGCCGGGGCCATGTCGGCCTTCCTGTGGACCTTTCAGATGCGCGAGGACATCTACTCGATCTTCGACGAAGTGGCCGGAGCCCGGTTTACCGTCAGCCACAGCCGCATCGGCGGGGTCGCGTCGGACATCTCGCCGCGGTCCGTCTCCATGATCCGCGAGTTCATCGAGACGATTCAAGAAGAGATTGACGGGTGGGAGCGCCTCTTAAACCGCAATCGCATCTGGGTGGAGCGGAACGAGGACGTTGGGCGCATCACGAAGGAAGAGGCCATCGAACTCGGTCTCACAGGACCGAACCTGCGCGGGTCGGGGGTTCCGTACGACATCCGCCGATTCGAGCCGTATCTAAAGTACGACGAGGTCGACTTTACCATCCCGATTCGCGAAGACGGCGACTGCCTCGCCCGCTACTTCCTCCGCCTGGAAGAGATGAAGCAGAGCGTCCGCATCATCGAGCAGAGTCTCGACCGCATGACGGAGGGGCCCGTCCGCGCGGACGACGCCAAGCAGGCGTATCCGTCGAAAGACGAGGTCTATTACTCGATGGAGGGCATGATCCACGACTTCATGTATACCGACGTCGGCACGCAAGCCCCCAAAGGAGCGCATGCGTATCACGCGATCGAGTCTCCGAAGGGCGAACTCGGCTTCTACCTGACGAGCGACGGCACCGGGCGCCCCTTCCGCGTGCGCATCAACGCGCCGTCGTTCGCGAACCTGCAGGCCATGGAATACATTATGGAGGGCTCGCTCGTGGCCGATACCGTCGTTATCATCGGCTCGCTCGACCCGGTGATGGGCGAGGCAGACAAGTAAGCAGGGGGAGATGTGGACGTCTGAGCGTGTATTTCTCGCCCGCTTCCATCCCTCCAAACTCTCACATATCCACCCGTAGCACATGAGCAGTTTCGACGTACGCAAGCCGATCGTTGAGCTCCCGGACCAGGATCCGGAGCCGCAGATCCCGGACGACGAGCTCGTCTGGACCGACGAGGAAGAGGAAAAGATTGAGCAGTACAAGGCGAAATACCCGGATCCCAAAAGCGCCATCATGGATGTGCTGTGGCTGGCGCAGGAGAAGTACGGCTGGCTTCCGCCGGAGGTGATCCAGCTGTGCGCCGACGCTCTTGATATGGACTATGCCCGGGCCTACGGTGTGGCGACCTTCTATACGCAGTACTACAAAGAGGAGCAGGGCACATTTGTGATCGACGTGTGCACCTGCTTCAGCTGCCAGGTGGTGGGGGGATACGACATCCTCCACTACCTCGAAGAGAAGCTGGACATCCACAACGGCGAAACGACCGACGACGGCACGTTTACCGTGAAAGAGGTCGAGTGTCTCGGCTGCTGCGGATCAGCTCCGATGCTGCAGGTGTCCAACGGCCCGTATGTCCACAACCTCACCAAGGAGAAAGTAGATCGGTTGATCGACGCCCTCCGCGACGGACAGATGCCCGAATTTACGTCGGTCACGTTGCCGCAAGACGAAGACGAGATGGGGGGCAACCGCCGCACGGACGTCGACTCCGAGCAGATTGAATCATCCCAGCCCCCGCCTCGTGCTGACGCCACCAGATAGTCCAATTCCACCCTGACGCAGGGCGCGACGCGTTGCGCCTTGAGTCCCACGGCACTGCTGTGGCACCGCAAAAACTCGACAACGGTTCTCGACATCATGGAGACGAACGGTACCCCCCAGAGCAAAGCCGGCGACTGGCGCAACTACCAGCGCGTCCTTCTGCCGCCCGTACAGGACCTGCACAAGCTGGAGGTCTATGAAGACAATGGCGGCTATGAGACGCTGCGCGCGGTGCTTGAAGACGAGGACTGGACCCCCGATGCCGTCACGCAAGAAGTCAAGCAGGCGAACGTGCGCGGACGCGGAGGCGCCGGATTTCCCGCTGGCGTCAAGTGGACCTTTATGCCGGAGCCGGACGACCGCCCGCGCTTTCTCCTCTGCAACGCGGATGAGAGCGAACCGGGTACGTTCAAGGACCGGCAGATCATGGAGTACAACCCGCACCTCATGTTCGAGGGCATCCTGATCGCCTGCTATGCCATGCAAATGGATGCCTGCTACGTGTACACGCGCGGGGAGTACATCGACTGGATTCATATCATGGAGCAAGAGCTCGACAAGCTCTATGAGAAGGGGTACGTCGGCGAGAACATCATGGGCACCGACTTCTCGACCGACATCTACATGCACAAAGGCGCTGGGGCCTACATCTGTGGTGAGGAAACGAGCCTGCTTGAGTCCCTCGAAGGCAAGCGCGGCTACCCGCGCTACAAGCCGCCCTTTCCCGCGCAGAAAGGCGCCTGGAGCCAACCGTCGACCGTGAACAACGTCGAGACGCTGGCTCACGTCCCCCTCATTATCGATCGAGGCGCTGATTGGTATGCAAACCTTGGCGCCGAGGGGCAGCCGGGACCGGCCCTGTACGGCATCTCCGGCCACGTCAACCGGCCGGGGGTGTACGAATACCCAACCGGGATGCTGATTACGGATCTTATCCACGAGGTCGCGGGCGGCGTCTTGCAGGGCAAGGACGTGAAGGCCATCGTGCCGGGCGGCTCCTCAACGCCTCCCGTCCGGGGCGATCGCATCGAGGGCGCCACAATGGACGACGAGAGCATGAAGGAGATCGGCTCTCGAACCGGCACCTTCGGTATGCTCATCCTGGACGAGGATACCGATATGGTCTCGTACCTGCGCCGCGTGGCCCACTTCTACCAGCACGAGAGCTGTGGGCAGTGCACGCCCTGCCGCGAGGGCACCGGCTGGCTGGAGCAAATCATCACCCGTATTGACGAAGGAGAAGGTCGCCTGCGGGATCTCGATCTGCTGCTTGAACTCTGTGACAATATGGACGGCGGGCGCACGATTTGTGCCTTCGCCGACGGGGCCGTCGGTCCGATTCGGGCCACCGTCAAGCGCTTCCGTGACGAGTTCGAAGCGAAGTGCACGAGCAGCCTGCACCCCGTGAGCGCCAAGATCTCGTCGGGCGCCGACACGGCTGCGACGGCGACGGAATAGCTCGACGGCGTTGTGCGTTTTGGGTTGTGTGTTTTGGGTTGTGTGTCGAGCTGCGCTCCGGGGCGGGGAACGGCAGACGATGCTTGAACCCGCTGCGGCGAATCAGAACTGTAAGAATTGAAACCAGCTGAACCGATGGAATCGGCCCGCCCTCTGCGTGCCCGCATCATTGATGAACTGCGCGCACTCGACGAGTTCGAAGACCCGCTGCTCACTGCGACACAGACGAGCGTATACGAGCGCAAGCAGGCGTTGAAAGAGGGGATGCCCGCGTCGTTTGTGAGAACGCGGCGGGAGGAGCTCGAGGGGGAGTACTGGACGCGTCTGCTGGGCAGCATATCGAGCCCCGTGCTCGTCGGGATGATCCCGGTGTTCTTTGACTACAGCCGGTGGGTGTCGGACGGTGTGGTCCTCCTGACAGCGGCCAGCCTCGCGCTTCTGATCGCTCTACTGCGGGCACATACCTGGTCGCAGTATCGGAAGCGCGTTCTGTTGTACGACCTACTGGCCACTGCTTCCGACAGTCCGGTCCCCGAGCCTGAAGAGCAGCCTGATCGTGCATCCGCGCTCCAGCATCCGGCTTGAGACGAGACGACGGGTGGTGCGTGCCGTGTCGAGGCTCTTTAACCGAGACTTTTCAGCCGACCATGTCTGATCTTCCGCGTCACGTTCTTGAGGACGCTCTGGATGAGTACGACGACGTCACGACGCTGACGACGGAAGAGCGCCGATCTGGAGGTAGTGATCCGGCGAAGATTTGGGCGGGGCGCCTGCGTCAGGTACGGCGGCGGCGCCGGCTTGCCGTCTGGAGCGTCGTTGGCTGGGTCGTGGTGGCGACGGCTTTGTTAGCCGGACCGACGCATGGGTGGTGGCAAATGCCGCCGGAAGGGCTCGTCGCGTTCGTCGTCGGGAGCGGGGCCGGACTGGCGTTCGGCGTTCCGAGGCTGGTCCGGGTGGTGCGCGCCGAACAGCTTTACGAACTGCTTCAACAGGTCGAGGAATCGTCCGGCCCGGCCGTGTCGGCATGAGAAAAGAATGGTGCGGGCTGCCTTTCGCTGCCGCGTGCTGATGAGATTCCACTCCCAACTTCTTGAACGACATGTCTGTACCATCTCGTCTCTACCGGATGTCTGTGTTCCTCTTTATTGCTGTGATTGGAGGTGCTTGCCAATCGGAGCCCTCATCGACTCCAGGTGCGACCGTCCAGACATACGGCGCTTCCGTCGATGTGAAGGCGGCGCGGGGGGCGTCGGAGGTGGCGTCAGAACCGTCGGGACTTGAGGGGCAAATTGTGACCGTCGAAGGGCGTATCTCGACGGTCTGCCAGAAGAAGGGCTGCTGGCTCGCGCTGGATACGGGCACCGCGATGCCGATCCGTGTGCTCGTGCCGCGCACCGACGACGGCTATGCATTCACCGTGCCGACGACGCTGGCCGGACGTGCGACGGTCACCGGCACGCTACGGACCGTCCAGCTCGACGACGCTACGCAGAAGCACCTCGACGAGGATGGGGCCGCGCCGACAGTCGCGCAGGAGGTGCAGATCGCGGCAACGGGCATCCGCGTCGTACCCGACGCGTAAGCTCCGCTCTACGCAACACGACGGGCAGAGCAGCAGGCGCCGACAACCCGCGACCCACAATCCGCAACCCGCAACGCACAATCTCGGCCGGAACCCCTCCGAACGCGACGGCTACAGACTATCCGGCTGCGTGCGACGGTCTATTCCGCTGACGCCATTCCACTGAACTGCCGGGCCCGCGGGCTCGGAATCGTGAATCAACCACTGCGACCATGCCGACTGTCACCATTGACGGAACCGAGTATGAATTTGAGGGCGATCAGAAGTTGCTGCAGTTCTGTTTGAACCAGGACATCGAGATTCCGCACTTCTGTTACCACCCGGCGATGTCCATTCCGGCCAACTGCCGGCAGTGCCTGCTAAAGGTGGGCATGCCCAAGAAGGACCGAGAGTCGGGCGAGGTTGTGACCGACGAGGATGGGGAGCCGGTCATCCAATTCTTTCCGCAGATGCAGGCGAGCTGCACCGTCGACCTGCAGGACGGGATGGTCGTCAAGACGCAGAACACGAGCGAGGAGGTGCGCCGCGCACAGCGCGACACGCTGGAGTTCTTGCTCATCAACCACCCGCTGGACTGCCCGATCTGCGACCAGGCCGGACACTGCCCGCTGCAGATTCAGGCCTACAAGTACGGGCCGGAGGGCTCCCGCTTCGAGTTCCGCAAGGTGCACAAGCCGAAGCGCGTGAAGCTCGGCCCGCGCGTCACGCTCGACGCCGAGCGGTGCATCAACTGCACGCGCTGCACCCGCTTCACTGACGAGGTGTCGGGCAGCGGCCAACTTACGATCAACAATCGGGGCGTGGAGAACTACCCGATCACGGCTCCGGGCGAGGACTTCGACGAGGCGTACTCGATGAACACGATCGACATCTGCCCCGTCGGGGCGCTGACGGCGTCAGACTTCCGGTTCAAGGCGCGCATCTGGGAGATGAGTTCCACCCCGTCGATCGTGACGACGAACGCCACGGGCGCCAACTGCGACTACTGGGTGCGCGACAACCAGGTGCTGCGCATCACGCCGCGGCAAAACATGGAGGTCAACGAGTACTGGCTGCCCGACGAGGACCGGCTCGTCTACGACCGGTTCAACGAGAACCGGCCCGAAGGGCCGCAGATCCGGCGGGACGGCGAGCTCGACGATGTCGGATGGACCCAGGCGTTCGCGCAGACGAGCTCGCTGCTGGGACAGGCCGATCCGGAGCGCGTGCTGTTCCTCGGCTCGGCCAACGCTACCGTCGAGGACAACTACCTTCTCACGCAGATGGCCGACGCGCTCGGTGCCGACGCGCCGCAGTACATTCCGCACATCGAGCCCGGCGCGGGCGACGACTGGCTCATCACCGACGACAAGACGCCGAACGCCAGCGGCTGCGAGCGCCTCGGCATCCTGCCGATCGATGAGGAGATGCTTCAGGCTGAGCTCGCCGACGGCGAGTATGATCTCGTCTACGTGCTCGAAGACGACCTCGTGGGCGCTGGCGTCTGCTCGGTGGACGACCTCGATGGCGTCGACGTCATTCTGCACTACCACAATACGACCAACGAGACGCTGCCGGCGACGGACGTGGCTCTACCCGCCGCGATGGTCGTCGAAACGGTTGGCACCTTTGTGAACCAGGACGGCCGCGCCCAGCGCGTGCGCCCGGCCAAGGAGATCCAGGGCGTGAATCGCACGCTCATGATGGAGATGGGCAAAAACCGCGAGGATGAGCACGGCACGCCGTTCGACCGCTGGCACAACGAATCCAACCGCGTCAACTGCAAGCCGAGCTGGGACTTGCTGCCCGAGATTGCCGAGCGCCTCTCCACCGACTTCACCCTCGACTATCCGAAGGGACCGAAGCAGATTATGCAGGAAATCGAGGAGACGCTTCCCGCCTTTGAGGGAGCGACGTACGAGGCGATGGGCCTGAAAGGCGTGCCGCTGAAAGAGGTGGAGGCCGGGGAAACGGCATGATCCCCTCGGTGACGTGTGAAACTTGAATGCGAGTCCGCTGCTTCCGGAAGGAGGGGGCGGACTCACTGCTTGTACACCCTATTGTGCCGGTCGCGTCACGCTCCGCGGTTGCATCGCAGCGTGCGGTCTTGCTTCTTGATCAATGCCCTGCCCCTGGCGCGACGAATGCCATTATATCTTCCATTCACCACACCTGATTTTCGCGCATGAGCTCTACCCCCACTAAGTACTTCCTCCCGGAGTCGGAGCTGCCGACGCACTGGTACAACCTGAACGCGGATCTGGAGCCGCTCGGCGTCGAGATGGCGCCGGTGCTGAACCCGCAGACGCACGAGCCCGTCACGCCCGACGACCTCGCGCCCCTCTTCCCGCAGGGGCTCATCGAGCAGGAGATGGGCGCGGAGCGGCACATCCCGATCCCGGAGCCGGTGCGGGACGTCTACCGTCTCTGGCGCCCCACGCCGCTCTATCGCGCGCACCGGTGGGAAGAGGTGCTGGACACGCCTGCCAAGATCTTCTACAAGTACGAGGGCGTGAGTCCCACGGGGAGCCACAAGCCGAATACGTCGGTTCCGCAGGTGTACTACAACATGCAGGAGGGCGTGCGGCGCCTGACCACCGAAACCGGCGCCGGGCAGTGGGGCAGTGCGCTCAGCTTCGCCACGCAGATGTACGACATGGCGTGCGAGGTGTACATGGTGCGCGTCAGCTACGAGCAGAAGCCGTATCGCCGCGTGATGATGCAGACGTGGGGGGCCACGGTAACGCCCAGTCCGAGCGAAAAGACGCAGGCGGGACGCGACGTGCTGGCGAAGGATCCCGACACGACCGGGAGCCTCGGCATCGCCATTAGCGAGGCGGTCGAGCGCGCCGCGCAGTCCGACGACACGAAGTACGCGCTCGGCAGCGTACTCAACCACGTTCTGCTGCACCAGACGGTGATCGGGCAGGAGGTGCTGAAACAACTGGAGCAGGCCGACGCCGGGTGGCCCGACGTGCTGGTCGGCTGCACGGGCGGCGGCAGCAACTTTGCCGGATTTGTGTACCCGTTCCTGGAGCAGCACGTAGACGGGCGCACGAAGCCCCGCATCCTCGCTGTCGAACCGTCGGCGACGCCGACGCTCACGAAGGGGCGCTACACCTACGACTACGGCGACACAGGCAAGATGACGCCGATGGTGCGCATGCACACGCTGGGACACGACTTCGTGCCGCCGCCCATCCACTCTGGCGGCCTGCGCTACCACGGCATGAGCCCGCAGATCAGCGCCCTGCTGGAGGCCGGCGTCATCGAGGCGACAAGCACGCCACAGATTCCGATGTTCGAGTCGTGCGAGGAGTTTGTGCGGTGCGAAGGCATCTTGCCTGCGCCCGAGGCGGGACATGCCGTGTGGGGCGCGCGTCATGAGGCCCTCAAGTGCAAGGAGGAGGGGGCAGAGAAAACGATCGTCTTCAACCTCTGCGGCCACGGCCACTTTGACCTGAGCGCCTACGAAGACTTCCAGGCCGGGAAGCTGGAGGACTACGCCTATCCCGAGTCGGAGATTGACGAGAGCCTGTCTGCGCTCCCGTCGGTCGAGATGGGGTGAGGCCGTTCTGGAGAGCGTGTTGCAGGTGAGGAGTCGGGCGCTCAATCAGAAATCCGAAGCCCGACGCTCGGCTTCCGAAACCAAGCGACGCGCCGAACGTGTCGCACGTGCTTGATCCTTTCACTCGTTGCTCCGATGCACGGATGAAAATTGCTCTCGCTCAGATTAACCCGACGGTCGGTGATCTCGACGGCAATCGGCAGAAGATCATCGACTTTGCCCGCCGAGCGCACCAGCGCGGGGCCGACCTCGCCGTTTTCCCGGAGCTGTCTGTGACGGGCTATCCGCCGCAGGATCTGCTGGAAAATCCATTCTTCGTCGAGGCCGTCCAGCGCGCCGTCACGCACATCGCCCGCCACGTGCCGCCGGAGCTCGGCATTCTCATCGGTGCGCCGGTGCCCAACGACGAGACCGTGGGCAACCACCTCTTTAACGCCGCGCTGCTCTACGAGAACGGTGAGCGGCAGGCCGAAGTGCACAAGACCCTGCTGCCTACTTACGACATCTTCGACGAGCACCGCTACTTTGAACCGGCCGAAGAGCGCCGGGTCATCGAGTGGCGCGGTCTACGTATCGGCCTGCACGTGTGCGAAGACATGTGGAACGTGCAACAGCAAGCCGTGCACCATCTGTACGAGACCGACCCGGTGTGCGAGCTGGCCGAACAGGGTGTAGACCTGTTTCTGAACATCAGTGCCTCGCCGTTCTCCATCGGCAAGCATCACGTGCGCAACGAGCTCGTCGAGAGCATCTGCGAAAAGCATGAGCGGCCGTTTCTGCTCTGCAACCAAGTGGGGGCCAACACGGAAATCATTTTTGACGGGGACAGCCGCATCCACGCCGCCGACGGGACGCGCCTGGACTGTGCGTCTTCGTTCGAGGAGGACCTGCTGTTCTGGGACACCGACGCCGAGGGTGCTCCCTGCACGATGCAGCGCGACGACGTGGCTGATCTGCACGATGCACTTACGCTGGGCATCCGGGACTACTTCGAGAAGACCGGCATCTTCAACAAAGCCCTCGTGGGGCTCTCCGGAGGCATCGACTCGGCCGTGACCTGTGCGCTCGCCACGAATGCCCTCGGCGCGGAGCGGGTTGTCGGAGTCACGATGCCGTCCGAGATTTCGTCGGAGGGCTCGGTAACCGACTCGGAGGCGCTGGCACAGAATCTGGGGATTGAGTTCAAGGAGATCCCCATCAAGCAGGCGGTCGACGCCTTCGAGACCATGCTTGCTCCACATTTCGCGGAAACGGAACCGGGTGTTGCGGAGGAGAACATCCAGTCGCGGGCGCGGGGCGTGACGCTGATGGCGTTGTCGAACAAGTTCGGTCACCTGCTGCTGTCGACGGGCAACAAGAGCGAGATGGCGGTCGGTTATGTGACGCTGTACGGCGACACGAACGGCGGTGTGGCCGTTCTTTCGGACGTGCTCAAGACCCGCGTCTACGAGCTGGCCCGCCACATCAACGAGCGTGCGGGGCGGGCGGTTATCCCCCAGAACACGATCGACAAGCCCCCCTCGGCCGAGCTACGCGAGGATCAGCAAGACACCGATTCGCTGCCGCCGTACGCCGTCCTCGATCCTGTTCTGAAGCGGTATATCGAGGAGAAGAAAGAGCTGGACACCATCGTCGAGGAAACCGGTGCCGACGAGGCGCTCGTGCGTGAGGTACTTCGCATGGTCGACCGGAACGAATACAAGCGCCGCCAGGCGCCGCCGGGACTCCGCGTCAGCGACAAGGCCTTTGGGATGGGGCGGCGCATGCCCATCGTCATGCGGTGGAACCGGTCGGCCGTAGAGGAAATGAGTCGCGTCCGAAGCACGCAGACCGTTGCCCCCGAATGATCCCCTCGTAGGGACTCGTGGAGAGGCCCGTCTGCGCGTCCTCTATTCTTCCCGCACACGCCATCCCGTAACCTCCCCGCGCGATTGATGATTGCCTACATCAACGGCGAGCTCGCCAAGAAGGGCACCGACACGGTGATTGTTGACGTCAACGGCATCGGATATCGAGTGCACATCCCGACCTCGACGTACGAGCGGCTGCCGGAAACCGGCAAGTCGGTCACGCTGCACACCTACCACTATCTGCGGGAAGACAAGGAGGCGCTTTACGGGTTTGCCAGCACGGCCGAGCGAGCCGTGTTCGAGACGATGCTAAACGTGTCGCGCGTGGGGCCGAAGCTGGCGCTGTCGGCGCTCTCGGCCATGACCCCGACGGAGCTGCGTGATCACGTCATGGACGGCGATACGAGTCGGCTTACGGAGATATCGGGCGTGGGAACAAAGACCGCTGACCGGCTTGTGGTCGAGCTGCGCGACCGCCTGACCGACCTGGACGTGTTCGAAGGCAGCGCCCCGCTGAGCGGCGGTTCGAAGGCCCGCGCGGAAGCCCGGAAAGATGCGCTCAAAGCCCTCACCGAGATGGGCATGAGCCAGGCCGACGCCGAGCGGGCCATCCGCCGGGTGCTGCGGTCGGACGCCGGCATCCAGTCTGCCGATGAACTCGTGCGCCGTGTCTTTGCCCAGAAGGATTGAGAGTCTGTCTGGCGGATGGTCCCGGGCCGGCGACCTCGCGAGTCTCGTGCGGAGCAGCTCCTGCGCTTGCCCTTGTTCTGCAGGAGGACCTGGGCCTCCCGGTCACCACCGACAGCGGCCGGCACGTGTTGGAGCGTCGTTTCCCCGCATCGCCCGCTGCGTGTGCTCGGCTGGGCCTCGTCCGTCGCATCGCTCGCGCCGACATCGAGGCCATCCACCACCCAGGCTCTGAAGTCCTTTTCTGGAAGACGGAGGGCATCATCCATTTTCCACACGCAGGTGCTTCCATCTGCAGATGTCGGTTCGTAGGCTATTTCCACGGCCTCTTTCGACCGGAACCGGTGCCCCATGTCCGACGATCTCCGTCTGTTTGCCCTCAGCGAAAGCCGAGCCTTCGGCCAGTCTGTCGCAGATGCCCTCAGCCAGCCACTGCAAGAGCACATCGAGCGCGACTTTCATGACGGCGAGCACAAGACGCGTCCGGCCGTTAACGTGCGCGGGCGGGATGTCTACGTCATTCAGTCGCTGTACGGCGACGACGAGCGCAGCGTGAACGACAAGCTGTGTCGGCTGCTGTTCTTCCTGGGGGCGCTTCGCGATGCCGCGGCGGCCCGCATCACGGCCGTGGTGCCGTACCTCTGCTACCAGCGCAAAGACCGCAAGACGCAGCCCCGCGACCCGGTCACGACCCGCTACCTGGCCGGGCTCCTCGAATCAGTCGGCATCGATCGCGTGCTGGCCATGGACGTGCACAACCTTGCGGCCTTTCAGAACGCCTTTCGGTGTCGCAACGACCACCTGGAGGCGCGGCCCCTGTTCATCGACCACCTGCGGACGCGGATCGGGGATGCGGACGTCGTAGCGCTGTCGCCCGACGAGGGCGGCATGAAGCGCGTGAACCGGTTTGCCGAGGGGCTGCGCGCCGAGCTTGACCGCCAGGTGCCCACGGCTTTCGTCGAAAAGCTCCGCGCCGAAGACCGCGTGACGGGCGGTACGCTCGTCGGAGATGTGGAAGGTCGGGTCGTCATCATTATCGACGACCTCATTGGTACGGGCACCACCATCAAGCAGGCCGTGGAGGCCTGTGAAGAAAAGGGCGCCCGTGCCATCTACGCTGCCGCGACCCACGGCGTGTTCGTGGGCGATGCCGCCCAGAAAATTGCGACGCCCGCGCTCAGGTCCCTGCTGGTGACCAACACGGTTCCACCGTTTCGGCTCGCCGGGACAGAGGCGTTCGAGAAGGTAACGGTATGCGACGCGGCCCCCCGCTTCGCGAAGGCGATCCGGGCGATCCACGAGGGCGGGTCGGTCACGAGCCTGAATGAAATGACGGGCGCAGGGTAGCACAGCAACGGCCGCAGGCGGCACCGACCGTCGTTACACGCGCCGCAATCGAACGACGGCGGTGTTTCCCTCGTCCGGATGTGGGTGCACCATGGCTCGAAACCAGCGCCACCGTCCGGTGCCTGTCCGGAGACGCAGCAGCCACGACACCTTGCGCTTGTGCCGGCGGAGCACCTGGGCCAGGTCCTGCATAACGCGCCGCAGATTGCGCCCGTGCACGTGGGTGAAGAAGCAGGGGTCGAACGGCTGGTCGGACCTGTATTCCAGCAGGCGACGAGTGGCGTTCGTCACACGACGAATGGTTCCCTCGTCATCAACAAACAGAAAAGGAAAGGGAGCGTCGTCGAGGTCTCGGAAGCGCTTCCGAAAGCTGTCCGAAAAAATAGGGTCCGACGCCTGAGTATGAGGAGAAGCAGGCATCCGCTCTTGCAGAGTCATAGGCTTCAGGAGATGAAATGGAACCGACTGGTCAACGATACCGGAATGCATGTTCACAATTCTTATACGCAAGTCAGTGGGGCTGGATCCGCGGTTTTTAGGACATGTGGGGCCAGAGAGGATCGTCGGATCCGGCTGCATCAATCCAGAGACGGCTATTGTCCGAGCACGTGCACCGACTCGCCGAGGACGTCTTCCACGTATAGCATCTGCAAGAGCACGATTACGGTGACAGCGAGGGGGGTGGCCAAGAACACGCCGGTGGCACCGGCAAGCACGCCCATCGCAATCTGGGCGGTGATCAGAATGACGGGGGGCAGCGACACGGCCCGAAGCTGCACGAGGGGGGTAATGAGGTAGCTCTCCAACGTTTGTACGAGGGTGTAGACGATCAGCACGTAGAGCACTTTCGTTGCGCTCACCAGCAGAGCGACCAAGAGGGCTGGAATCATCGACAGCAGTGGCCCCACATAGGGCACGAAGGCCAGCAGGGCGGCAACAAGACCGAGAGCGAGCGGCGAGGGAACGCCCGCAATCCAGAGGCCGGTGCCCGTAAGCACGCCGACCACAGCCATCATGGTGAGGCGTCCCACCATCCACCAGCGAAGGGCGTGCGCGACGGCGTCGAGGATTTCCTGGGCGCGACGCCGCCGCTTCTCGGGAACGAGGTACAGAATGCCCGACACGTACGGCTGCGGAGTTGCAGCTCCGTAGATGCCAATGAAGAGGATGATGAAGCCGTTCGTCAGGTAGCCCAACGTGGCCGAAAATGCCCCCGTGACGCCTCCAACCACGTCACCGGGAGCCGGCGTGAGACGGTCGATAAGGTCGGTGTCCTGAGACAGGCGCTGGGCCCACTCCTGCTCGACCAACTGCGCGCGGAGCCGCGAAACAGCATCAGGAAGCTGCGCGACGAGATCGTTGATCTGCCCCGACAGATCGGGGCCCACCGTCATGGCGATGCCCACGCCCAACAAGGCGACTCCGAACGTCACCACCGTCAGCCCGCTGGGGCGAGAGAGGGGCGTGCGTCTGCGCAACTCTTTCGCGCCGCCGCCCAGGAACAGGGCCACCAGCACCCCGGCGAAAACGACCAGCAGGACACGTGCGAGGACAAGGAACAGGTAGATCAAGGCCACCAGCGCGATCACGATCGAGGTGGCAATCAAGACGCGCTGTGCAAACCACCACGAATTGGCAGGGCTCATGCGGCAAACGGGGTTCTTCGGATAGAATGGAGTTCAATGTACGCACCCCATCGGCAGCGTTCACTCTGAAGGACGGAAGCCACAAGCCGTTCACCGATGCGTTACATGAAGAAGACCGCACCTGAAGGGGGCCGCAGGACACGGGTCGGGGGATCCTCCCCGCAACGGTGACTGTCCACGGGTCCGAGCCACGTACGGGGCGCACGCACGACAGCTGGGAAGCGTTAAAAGCCCGGAGAGATGCGAAGGCCCCACTCCCAGGTCGTGTCCGTGCGCTGGAAGGGCCGCGCGTAGTACATCTCCAGCAGAAGACTGCCCAGCACGTTAAACCGGGCGGCGACGCCGGTGCTCACGACCGGAATGTTCGTGGCGGCACTGTCGTCATCGAAGCTGGTGAAATCCGGCCCTTCGTCGTCGGTCCACGTCACGCCCGCGTCGGTGAACACGGCGAGGGTTGTGGGCAGATACCGGAAGGGGATCAGGCTCAGACGCTCAGGGCCGAGCAGGGGCACCCGGAGTTCGGCTCGCGTCGTGAGGGCTCGCGTGCCGAACAGGCGCTCCAGCTCCGCACAGCGCGATGCATTGCCCTGGACTACGGTGCAGCGTCCGGTTTCCCGAATCCCTTCGGCAATCTCCCGGACGTTGTAGCCGCGCACGAAGCCCTGGCTGTACGGATACCCGATGTACTCGTTGCCGATGCCGCCCAGACCGCCTTCGTTCTGGAACTCGGCGCCGTAGTTGCCCACGTGCAGTGCCTGCAGAGCGAAGGTGAAGGGCGCGGCGTGGAAGTACCGCCGAATGTCTGCCCGGGCCGTGATAAAGTTCTGCGAGCCGACGGTGGGCGACACCTCCAGGCGCCAGCGCCCACCACGAATCGGGCCCGTGAGTCCTGAAGTCGAAAAGTCCCGGACGTAGGCGGCGCTTGTGTTCGCAAGATACTCGGTGTCGCGCTCCTCCGGAAACCGGAACCCGCGGTTCTGATCCTCCAGAATCTGGTTCAGGTCCTCCAGGGACAGGTCGTCGCTGAAACCGAGTTCCCGAACGTTGACGCCATATCCGAATCGCGTGCCGCCGACCGAAAACTCAAACCGCCGCGTGGTACTGAGCGGGTAGGACGCGTTTGCGCTGGCGGAGGTAATGAAGATGCGCCGGATCACGCTGGCCGCGGAGGTGGGGCCCAGCCGGAGCGTGTTGGCCTGCGAGATGATTGGAGTGTGGGAGAGGGAGCCGCCCCAGTTCAGCTGATTGCGGCGGTTCATGTAGCTGACGCCCCCGCCGATGTCGCGGAACGTCCCCTGGGCCTGGAGGGCAGCGATGAGCTTCTGGTGTCCGAGCATGTCGCCAAACTGCAGCGCCACGCCGCCGGACACGCCGCCGCCGAACGGACCGCCGACCGAGGCCCCGACGCGCGGCGGCGCAATGCCTTCGAGCGTGAGGGTTGGGTCGTAGTCGTCGCTCTCATAATCCTTGGAAGCCGGCGGAAGACCGCTCCGAGCATCCCGAAGCCCCGACGCCACCAGACCCTCAGACGCTCCGCGAGGGGGGAGCACCGCTGCGGGCGGCGAGTCGGAGGCGCTCGTCCGCGCGGCGACAGCCGTCGTATCCGTTGGTGTACGATCGTCGGTTGACGGGGTGTCGGTCGCGCCCCGCTGCGTCATCGAGGGATCCAGAGGGGATCCCTGCACGTCCTCACGCGGAAGCCGGAACCCGGTGTATCGCCCGTCGCTGTACACCGAGAACATCATGCTTCCGCCTTCTGCGGCGACTGACATGGCAGGCGACAAAGCCGTGATGCCGCTCACTCCCGTCTTCAGGTTCGTGACGCGGAAGAGGTCGCCGCTCGACAGCTCCATCCGGTACACGTCCTTGAAGCCGTCCTGGTCGCTGATGAAGTAGAGACTGCGGCCGTCCGGGGAGAACTGCGGGTTGTGATGCAGCGCGTTGCCGAACGGTTGGCGGACGGTGATCTCGCCGCTCTCCACGTCGATCAGACCGATATCCATGCGGGACGAGGGCGCAAGAAGACCAAGGTCGGTCTCGGCTCGGTCGGTCGTGAAGGCAAGGGTTTCGCCGTCGGGCGACCACGTGGGCTGCAGATCGGCGTAGCGGTCGTTGGTGAGCTGGCGGACGTTTTCCGTCTTGAGATTGAGCACGTACAGGTCGCTGATGCCGCCGTCGGTGCCGGTGAATGCGAGCTTGGAGCCGTCGGGCGACCACGCCGGATTCTTCATGGACGTGACGCCCTTCACGGTGAAACTGCGCTCGATCTCTTCCTCCAGCACGTTCCATATGGTGATCTGATTATCGCCTTCGGCAAAGCTGACGAAGGCAAGCCGTCGGCCGTCGGGCGACCACGTGCCGGCCGAGTTGATAAACCGCAGCGCGTTGAAATGTCCCGTCGTGCCGGCACGGTCGAGATCGGCGATCACTTCTCCAGTCTCGGCATCGGCGATGAACAGGTTGAAGTTGAACAGCTCCCGTTCGGAAATGAACGCCACGTAGCGCCCGTCCGGACTCAACGTCGGCGCAATGTTGATGCGCCCCCCGTCGATGTCGGGCGCGAGGACCTTGGTGCCGGCCGAGTCGGGAGACGTGCGGTCCTGCATGAGCGGACGGTAGGCCTCGCGCGTGGCCTGGGCCCACTCTTCGGTCAAGGAATCGGCGGAGACGCCGAAGAGCGAGACATAGGCCGAGTCGAGCCCAACCTGCCCGCCAAGCTTGTAGAGGTTGGTGACGGACTGGTCGCCGTACTTGCCGGCCACGTACGCCAGATGGGCCTGCCCGTACCGATAGGGGAAGTATTCACGCGGGTTGGCCAACTCCTCGAACGTCGGCATGTTGTCGTGGAGGATGGCATCGCGCATCCACATGGCGGTATGCGTGTCCTGGCGGCCCAGCGACAGGTACTCGGCCATGCCCTCGATCATCCACAGGGGCAGATTCTGCAGCCGGATGTTCAGGCTGTCGCTGTTCAGCGCCAGGTCGTACTGGAAGGAGTGTACCAGCTCGTGGCCCAGCACGTGATCCGTCTCCCCGTACGACGTTGCAAATGGCATCACGACCCGCTCGCGCAGCGGCTCCGTAAACCCGCCGGTTCCGGGACCGATGTTCTGCTGCGTAACGTTGGTCTGCTGGAAGTCCGCGTCGTTCGCGTAGAAGATGATCGGCTTCTTCTCGTCGAAGCGATGCAGGAAGACCTGGGTATGACGCGTGTACCACCGCTCGGCCATGCGGGCGGCATCGCGCACGGCCCGCTCCTCGGCCGGGTAATAGTAAAAAGTGAAGTGGTCCGTCTCGAGCGTCCGAAAGTCGAACTGATCGTACTGAACCTTATTGCGGCCAAAGTACTGGCCCTGTGCCGCCGGGGGGGCCACGGCACCGATCAGCAGCGCCGTAAGAAGGAAGGCAACTGGACGCCAGTGTCGCATCGGATTGGGCTGCTATCAGGCAGAACAATCGAACAGGACGGAGCGGTGTTACAGGCCCGCTCCCCTGCAGCGTACGGAACGTTGGATGTACCGCGGTCTTTCGCAGCGATGCAGATCACACACCTTAGAATACATTGGACGAGTGCTTCGGGCAACAGTTACATGCGGGCCCGACCCTCCACCCGCAATTTCATAACGTTCAGTCACAATCGTGTAAAAGGGCCGTTTGCTGCCTCTACAACGCACAACGACCCACTGCCCGGGAACTGGCAGCGGGTCGTTTAAAGCGTGGCGGCGCACGGCGTACACGTCCGGAACCGGGGGGGCTACCAGCCCGGCTGGAAGCGGAGCCCGAAGAAGCTGGGATTGTTGCGCTGGAAGGCATACGCCCAGTAGGGCTCCAGGATGAAGCTGCCAAGTACGTTGAGGCGGAAGGACACGCCGCTGCTGATAACAGGCGTAGCGGCCCCCGATGCTTCGTTCAGGTCTGTCGGGGTCAACTCGATGGCGTCGCCCTCGCTCCAGGCAAGACCCGCGTCGGTGAAGAGCGCGAGTTGCGTCGGCAGATAGGGGAAGTCCAACAGACTCAGGGGCTTGGCGCCGAGGAGGGGGATGCGGACCTCCGCGCTCAGCTTCGCCATGCGGGTACCAATCAGGTGTTGGAATTCATTCTGGCAGGCACTGTTTTCCTCCGGGCCGATCGGGCAGTCCTCAATGTCGTCGAACGAGTTGAAGCTGTAGCCCCGGATGAAGCCCTGGTTCTGCGAGAAGCCCAGGTACTCGTCGGCAAAGAAGTCGTCGCGATCGGCGCCGTAGTTGCCCATGTGCACGCCCTGCAGGGCGAACGTGAACGGTCGTGCGCGGACGTAGCGTCGCAGGTCCGTGAGAACGCTGAGGAACGATTGCGTGCCCACCTTCGGCGCCACCTGCACGCGGTAGCGTCCGCCGCGCACCGGAGACGTGAAGCCGAAGTCGGATACGTCCTTGACGTACGCCAGATTCACTTGGCCGAGCACCTCGTTTGGGGGGCCCGGCGGCAGTGCGTCCTCAATGGCGTCGTCGTTGGGGCCGCGGACGTTGGTGCCAAAGCCGTAGCGCACCCCGCCCACGCCGACTTCAAATCGCTGCGTCGTGCTCAACGGATAGGATCCGTTCAAGGTGGCCTGCGTGATGTAGAGCCGCTGCGTGATGAGGCTAAAGCTCCCGGGGCCGCTCTGCACGAAGGCCTGGCCGATCGGGAAGCCAAAGTGGCTCGCCGAGGCGCCGTAGTTGAACCGATCGCCGCGGTCGAGGTAGCTCACGGCTCCCCCCATATCGCGGAACGTGCCATTGGCTTGGAGAATAACATCCAGCCGCCGGTTGCCCAGCATGTCGCCGAAACGCAGTCCCACGCCCCCCGACACGCCGCCCCCGTAGGGACCGCCGACCGAGGCTCCCACGGACGGCGGGAAAATCCTCTCGAGGGTGAGTTTCGAAGAGGACTTCCTGGTCGTGAAGTCGCCGCCCGAAGGCAGACCGCTGCGCGAGTCGCCGAGGTACGAGTCCACGAGGCCATCGCCTGCGGCGTCGTACGGGGGCAGGACCCCCGCACGCGGCGGTCGAGACTGGGCGACACCGGTTGTGTCGTCGGGGAGACCAAGGCTGGAGTCAGCGGGCGCGGATGCGGCCTGCGCGGTTGCGGCCGTCACAGGCGTGCCGCGCGTCTGGTTCCGCTCCAGGGAGACGCCGACGTACTCGTTGCTGCTGAAAACAGAAAACATCATGTCGCCGCTCTGCCGGGCGACCGACATGGCGGGCGACAGGGCGGTGATCCCGCTTACGCCCGTCTGCAGACGGGTAATGCGGAACAGATCCCCGCTGGACAGCTCCTGCCGGTATACGTCCTTGAACCCGTCCCAGTCGCTGATGAAGTAGAGGCTGCGGCCGTCGGGGGAGAACTGCGGGTTGTGGTGATGCGCCCCGGGGAACGGCTCCCGAACCTGCACGGACCGCGAGGTCACGTCGACGGTGGCAAGCTGCATGCGCTGGGTGGCGCGCAGGGTGTTGAGGCCCAGCGAGGACCGGTCGGTCGTAAACGCGAGGGTCTCGCCGTCGGGCGACCACGTGGGCTGCAGATCGGCATAGCGGTCGTTGGTGAGCTGCCGCACAGCCCGGGTTTCCAGATTCAACACGTACAGGTCGCTGATGCCGCCGTCCATGCCTGAGAACGCAATTTTGGTGCCGTCGGGCGACCACGCCGGGTTCTTGATGGCCGTCACGCCCTGCACCTTAAAGCTCTGGGAGACCTCGCCGGAGTCCACGTTCCAGATCGAGATCTCGTTGTCGCCTTCGGCAAAGCTGACGAAGGCAAGCTTTCGTCCCGAGGGATCCCACGTCCCTGCCGAACTGATGAAGCGAATGGCATCAAGGTCGGGCGTGGTGGCGACGCTACCCAGCGATTCAAGAACCTCGCCGGTCTCGGCATCCGCCACGAACAGCGTGATGTTGAACAGATCGCGCTCCGAAAGAAACGCCACGTACCGCCCGTCGGGGCTGAGGGTCGGCGCCACGTTGATGCGGCCGCCATCAATGTCTTTCGCCAGCACGCGGGTCCCGACCGAGTCGGACGGGGTGCGGTCGCGGACGAGGGGCTCATAGGTGGAGCGCATGGCCTGGGCCCACTCGGCCGACAGGGAATCGGGCGTGATGCCGTACAGATACACGGACGACGAATCGACGCCGACCTGTCCGCTCATTTTGAACAGATTCGTGACGGCCTGATCGCCGTACTTGCCCGCCACGTAGGCAAGGAGCGCCTGTCCGTACCGGTAGGGGAAGTAGTCGTTGGGATTGCGGAGATCCGAAATGGTTGGGATGTCGTCGTTGATGACGGCATCGCGCATCCACATGGCCGTGTGCGGATCGTGACGGCCGATCGTCAGGTACTCGGCCATGCCTTCGACGAGCCATAGAGGAATCTGGCGCAGGTCGAGGCCCTGCTGCTCATTCAAGGCGAGGTCAAACTGGAAGGAGTGTACCAGCTCGTGGCCCAGCACATGGTCGGTGGCTCCGTAACTGCCCGTGAGGGGCATAACGACGCGCTCGCGAATGGGCTCGGTGAAGCCGCCGGTGCCCGGGCCGATCGATCCTTCCGTGACGTTGGTCTGTTGGAAGTCCGCATCGTTGGCGTACAGAATGATCGGTTTTTTCTCGTCAAACCGATGCAAGAAAGTCTGCGTGTGGCGCTCGTACCACCGCTCGGCCATACGGGCCGCATCCTGAGCGGCCTGCTCCGCTTCGGGGTAGTAGTAGATGTCGAAGTGCTCGGTCTCCAGCACCTGGAAATCGAAGTCGTCGTACTGCACCTTGTTCTGCCCAAAGTACTGGGCCGACGCCGGTACGGCGACCAGGAGAAGGACAACGGCGAGGAAGAAAGACCGCAGAGATCGAGGCATAAAACCGGAAGAACGAGATCGAAGGCGCGAAACGGGCGGGATCAAGACACCGACACAACGTACAGCAGGGTCTTTTCGCATCGGCCGCTCTGTGAAAAAGGGGCGGCGGGCGACCAGAGCACATGTTGTTTACAGTTGCGAGGCACGCAGGGGTCCATCCGAATCACAAGCAGATGTAACAGGGATAAAATGCAATGTATGGGTCGTCGAAAACGAGGCGGGCGTTACATGACCGCCGCACAATCAACACCTGCGTGGTTCGAAGCACTAGCGCCGGACGGAGCGCGGCCTCGCGCGCCCGCTACAGGTTGCACGTGCGCCTGATCCGCAATCTGGCGCATGAGACCGGTGCAAATTCTCGGTGTGGCACCGCCTGGAGGAAACCAGCGGGAATCCAAATCGAAAAGGCGCCGTACCAACCATGATGCTCACATCTGAAGCCAGCGTAAAGCGCCTGTAACGTACTCACGATCTGATTTCCGACCATGGCCACTGAAAGCAGTGCCTATCCTCACCCGAGCGATTTTGCCGTCATGCGGCCCAACTACCACGAAAAGGACGATGGCTTCGTGAAGGCGACGGTTGCGATTTCCCCGTTTCGGGTGGAGGGCGAGAGTGCCTCGAAGGCAGGAGCCCGTCGTGCGGCGTTGTACGAGGCACAGAAAACCTACAAATCGTACCATCCGGGATACACGGTCGAAAATCCGTATCCCGAGCATTTCGTCGATGGGGAGGGGATGGAGTGGCATCGCGTCCCGCCGTTTCAGCGCACCACGTATGGCGACTATAAGTTTGTCGACGAGCGGGGAGAAGAAGACTACGTCGATATCGAAACGATGCTTCTGTGGGACGTCCGCCCTGAAGAGATCTTAGAAAGCGAAGAAGAGACTGCCTGATCAAAACCGATCAGGATCGGTCGTTGAGGCGGTCCAACACCTTTTCCACATCCAACACGCACTGATGCAGCGCCTGCAGCCGTGCCTGCAGGTGCAGAGCGTCTCGGTGCCGTTCAACACATCTGTTGGCCTGGGCGTCTCGCCGTTCGTTTTCACACTGGCGGGAGAGGTGCTGGACCTGTGTGCGGAGGGCGTTGAGGATCTGCGTCATCCGCTCGGAGCGCGTACGAGAGACCCGCGGGAGGTCGGGAGATCGTCCCACGTAGCGCGGAGTCGGGAGGCGACGGGAGGAAGTCAAGGGAACGTCGTGGGCGTCCAACGGAGGCGTCGTCTGCATAACGGGGCCGGTCGATTGGGAGTGGGTGATGTAGACGCAGCGCGATAAAGGGTGATAAAAGCGCTTCCAACGTTACGATCGTTGCACCGTCGGGGACAGACGCGTCGACCTTCTGCCCCGACATCCCCGCCTCAGCGCGGTGCAACGACGTCTCGGGGCCGGCCCTTGCTCGTGTGCAACGGGGCGCACAGGCGGGAATGGCAACGGGGCCGGGTAATCAGCACATTCAAGATACGCCGCACCGGGCAGGCTCAGTGTAGGAAAGATGCGGTCCTCATCGTCAGGAGAATTCCACAGGGAGATGTGGGGACCGGCGCCGTGCGTCTTCACGGGCGGGCGGGAGCCGCTTGCCACTCAATGTCTGCGAAGAGCGGAACGTGATCGGAGATGGCACGGGCTTGCTTCAGCGTCGGGAAGGCGCGGGTGAAGTCGGAAATCCCGGACTGGGAGACGCGAAGCGGTGCGGCTTCGTAGAAGATATTGTCGTATTCGTTGGCCAGATGCCCCTGTGGTCCGTCGCGTCGCTTGCGGCGCAAACTGGTCGGCTGGTCGTCTAGCGCCTGCGCATACCCGGCTGCGCGGAGCGGATCGAACGCGGCGTCGTCCTCGTCGAGGTTGAAGTCTCCCACAATCACCAGGTGGTCGGCCTCGTACAACTGGTGGAGGCGAGGAAGCTGCACGATTTCGTGCGCAGGGTCTTTCGATCGAGGAACCGCGTGCAGGCTGGCCAAAACCAGGCGCTGCCCGGTGCGCCGATGCTCGAAGCGCCCGCAGAAGGGTTCGCGGTCGATCGAAGAGGCCAGGGACGCTTCCAGCCAGGGGCGTCCGATGAGCCGCACCCGAGAAGGCTTCCACAGAAACGCGTAGCGCTCGGTGCCGTCGCCCGTGGTGGGGTCGCTGATCCGGTAGTCCCACTGAAACCCGGTCCGGTCGAGTGCGGCGTCGAGGCGGGCCACAGCCTGGGCGCCGGGCGGACTCGTCACCACCTCCTGGATCGCCACCAGGTCGGCCTCACGGAGCGTTTCGGCCATGGCTGCAATCTCGGACTCGTTCTTCGAGCGACCGAGGTCGCGGATATTCCACGACACCAGCCGCAGGTGCAGGCCGTCAACGTCGGCTTCTGCCGCGGCAGAGGTCGAGGCGGTGGCGGTCGTGTCGGGCGTCCGGCTCGACGGGGCGATCCCGAGAATCTTAACGCCGGCGACGTACTCGACCGCGGCGACGAGCAGAAGAAGAACGGCGAGGGTGAGCAGTCGCTTCAGGGCGTTATTCATGCGCGAGGGGGACAACCGATGCAAAACACAGTCCCCCGAACATACGCCGCAACCGGACCATCGTCACATGAAATCGTCAAATGAAGTTGTGCGGGAGGCCCCAATCCGGCTACCGCCGGGCAAGGATCCAGACAGCGTGGACCAGGCCCGGCACGTAGCCGAGCAGCGTCAGAAGCAGGTTGATCCAGAAGTGTTTGCCGAGGCCTTCCTGGAGAAACACCCCGAGCGGAGGGATGATGACGGAAAGAATGACGCGGATCAGGTCGCTGGTGCTAATGGAGGCACTCATGGCAAGCGGGTAGAATGGTAGAAATCTATCGGGCTCGAATTACGGATGGCACACCGCGTTCGTTACCCGAAGACGGTGGGCGAAGCGATTTGGAAGGTTGACATTCACAATTCCGTCAAAAAAGTTTAGCACAGTTCTTCTCAAAGATTGGAAAACCAAAAGCGGAGTCGGTGGGCCCCGTGCGAGGGAGCGCCCGTGCGCTGCGGCGGTGCGTGGTGCGTCCCGGTGCGCCTTGGTCGTTCCCGATGCGGACGAGGCTGGCCGGCCCCGCTCTGTATTTGCGGCGCCGTTCTCTCCCTCACTGACCCTGACGTTCGCGTCATGTTCTTCCGGCCTTTCCAGATCCTAGCGGTCGTGTTCGTGGCAACGGGCCTGCTCGCAGGCGAGGCCTACGCGCAGATTACTATTACCGAGTCCGACGTGCGATCGACCGTCGGCGAACGCATCGCCATCCAGCAGGTTGCGGCACAGAATCCGTCCAACTTCCAGGGTTTCTTCGACCCCTCAGGGACGGACCTGACGTTCGACTTTACCCCGTATGCCTACGAGTCGACGTTTACGGGCATTCAGGAGCAGTGGGAAGCAAGCGAAGTGCCGGCGGGTGTACCGTTCCTCGATCGGTTCGTAGACCGGGGGGCGAACGTCGTCACGGCGACCCGGCTCGATGCTGTCGCCCCGTCGGCGACCGACTCGACGTTCTGGTCCTTTCAGGGGGTGACGTCGAGCCGCCAGGAGTTTTTCGGTTTCTCGGCGGTGTTTAGTCAAGACGTTGACCGCGATGGAGAGGCGCCCGATACGCTGGGAGCCGAGTGGACGCCGCCGCGTCTGTCGTTCCCGCTGCCGCTGAGTTTCGGAGATGCCTGGGCGCAGAACACGGAGTTGAGCTTCTTCCCAGTGGCCCTCCCGGCGACGCGGTCGGACCGCCAGAGCGAGGTCGATGCCGCGGGGATGCTGGTCACCCCGGCGGGATCGGCCCCGGCGCTTCGCATCCGCACGGAGTCTGCCGACACCACGAGCACCGGTTTCGGCGAGCAGGTTTCGCGTACGACGACCTTGCAGTACGTGACGAAGGACCAGACGCTGGCCGCCTCCATCGTGCGAAACGAGGACACGGGGCAAATCGAGGGGGCCTCGTACACTGTGGTCGCGGATGCAGGGGAATCGTTCGCTGTCGCCCAGGGGGAAACGCGGACGCTGTCCGGTCCTGGCGCGGAGGTCCAGTTCCAGCAGGCCAGCACGACAGACGGAGCCGTTGACATTTCTCGTTTCGACACGCCACCTTTCCGCAACGAGTTCAGTGGATCGGCCCCGTCCGACGACGGGACGTCGGTGACGCCGAACGTGCTGTGGGAGGGCCGCTACTTCAGCATTCAGGCGCGTGGCCTCGAGGGTTTTGCCGCCGAAGTGTGCATCGATGGCGCCCCGATTTCCGGCATCAGCGCCTCCGAAAAGCTCGTGCTGCTCTCTCGGGCATCGGCCAACGAGCCGTGGTCGCCGCTCAACTCGACGTACGAGAACGGTCAGCTTTGCGCCACGGTGTCGAGCTTCTCACAGTTCGCCGTCGGCTCGAACACCGCGTTCAACAATCTGCCGGTCGAACTGTCCGGCCTGACGGCCACGGCCGAGGGAGCGAATGCCATTCTCGAATGGAGCACGACCAGTGAGACGAACAACACGGGGTTTCACGTCGAGCATCGTGCGCCGAAAAGCGCCGCATGGACGGACGTCGGATTTGTCGAAGGAGCGGGCACCACGAATCGACCGCAGACCTATCGCTTCCGGATTGCCGATCTGGATCCGGGCACACATCGCTTCCGGCTCCGGCAGGTGGACACGGACGGGAGCGCGCATGTGTCGGGCGCTGTGCAGGCTCGTGTACGGATGCAGAATGCTCTTCGCCTGACGCCCCCCGCGCCGAATCCGGTGCAGAACGAGGCCACGCTGCGCTTCGGGGTCCGTGAGGCCCGAGACGCGTCGGTGGTTGTCTACGACGTGCTTGGACGACGGGTGGCCACGTTGTACAACGGCACGCCGCCGTCGGGCCGGATGGTGCCAGTGCAGTTGTCAGCCCGGTCACTTCCGGCCGGTACCTACCTCGTGCGCCTTACCGCCGGTGCAGAGACAAAAGTTCGCCGCGTGACGGTCGTCCGCTAGCCCGTGGCCGGATCCCGCCGCACCGATTCCGCTTTCCTGCTTTTATTTCTATCCGACTCTGACCCATGCGTTGCTCCAAGGACTCGCTCTCTCGCTCGCTGTTTTCCCTCGTCGCTGCGATGCTTCTTACGGTCGTGGGATGGAGCCTCTCCGGGTGCTTCTCGCCCGGGCAGGCTGTGCAGGAGGGCGTCAACTCGGCGACCGAGGCCGCCGGCGAAGAGGTCGGTGAGGCGGTCGGGAGGCAACTGGCCTCGGCCGTCAATCTGCCGCCGGCTGGAACGGGGCGGTGGAATCAGTTCATGGTGAGCCAGGCGCAGATTCTGTTTACCTACGCATTTTCGGCGGGGGGCATGTGGCCGGCCCAGGCTACGTACGAACCTGGCGAGTGGGCAACGTACCGCCTCGGCACGCCGGGCGATCAGGAGGCTGCGCTGGACACGCTGGAGCGGGCGTTCCTGACGACGACCGACGACGGCAACGAGTGGTGGCGCGTGCGGGGTCTGGAAAGCGGCAACGTGTGGTTCTACGAAGCCCTTGTTGATCCGGACCGCGGACGCGTGGTTCGCATGCGTGCCAAAGATCCGGAGGGGAACGTCAGCGAGGTGCCCGTGACGGAGAACACCGTGTATCAGCCGCCGCAACGGCTGACGGAGGAGAGCATCGAAGGGGCAACGGTTGGCACGGAGTCGGTCGAGACCTCGGCCGGGTCTTTTTCCGCCCGGCGCGTAGAGTACAGCGGGGGCATGACCAGCGGCACCGTCACGTGGTGGCTGTCCGATGCAGTGCCGGGGCACATTGTCAAGTACCGCGTGGAGGGAAACGGGTCTACCTGGACCAGCAC
>CAYFSC010000006.1:0-36019 GCA_964345695.1 uncultured Rhodothermales bacterium
AACGCGTCCACGTGCCCCGACTTCAGTTCAAACATCATCTGCTGCTCGCAGGCGGTCTCCTCGTGGGGGCTGTCGTGCTGATCGCGGCGCGCAACTGGAGCACTGTGTCGACGGTGATCGACAACGCGATGGCATTGAACGAGGGCGGATCGCTGGCGGCCGACATCCGCTCGCCCGACGACTTCGTCGACTACCTCGCGGCGCACCCCGAGCAGGTGTCGCTTGTAACCTACGACGTGGCGGCGCCAACGCACGCGCTGCGCCACCGGGCCGACAGTGTGCGGGCGCTTGCGTCGGTGCCGCGCCTGCTGCTCCTGGCCGAGTATGCGCGGCAGGCCGCCACCGGGCGCCTCGACCCTGGCCAAACGGTGCCCGTGAAGTCCGCCGCCGCGTTTGCGCTTCCAGGCGTCACGATTCCCACGGGTCACACGGCCGACAGTGTGTGGACGGATCGCCGCGCCACGGAGGACATATCGGTGCGGGAGATGGCACGGATGGTGGCACGAGAGAACGACGACGTGGCCGCCGACAGGCTGTGGACGGCTCTCGGCCCCGATGCTGTGCGGCGCGCACCGGGACGGTTCGGCCTGACGGCGAGCACGGCACCCCAACCGTCCAGCGGCCGCTACCTGTCGTGGACCCTTGACGCGCCCGATGCGCCCGTCGATACTGCCGACGTCGGAGCGGTACAGGCGCGCATCGACGCCGCCCAAAGCCGCGCCCCCGACGCACATTGGATGCGCGCCGCACGGTTTACCCAGCGCCTGTCCGCCGACGCATCGTTCCGCGAGGACGTCCGCGAGCGCTTGTCCGCGCACGGGAGCCGCCTGGGGCTGCGTCAGCAGAGTCGCCTCACGCAAGAGAGGGGTCCTCACGGCACGGCCGCTGAGTATGCCGACCTCGTAGCACGAATGGCGCAGAGCACGCTTGAGCCTCCAGGAACGTCGGAGCGACTCCACGCGCTACTGGAGCGCCCACTCCGTCCCGACTCTGTGGCCGCCGATTCAGGTGCGGGGCCATTCCAGGCGCTCGCCGTCAAGACAGGGGCGTCGCCTGGCGTCCTCAGCGCTGTAGGGTATGCGCGCCGAAGTGATGGGCGAACTCGCGTCGTGGCTCTGTTTATGGACGGTGTACCCTTCGCCGTGCTCTACCATCTGATACAGACCGGCATCGACAAGGGTGTGCTTCTGCAACTGCTGGCCGACGATGCCTTCGTCGAGCGCGTGCGCGACCGCCTCGCTTCGCCTGCCGACACCACCGTGGCACATGCCTCACGTGTTTTCAAACTTCCAAACGCCCCCAACGACCTCCGTCGCCCGCTGCGCACCCGCTCTTCTGAAAATCCTCCCGACCCCCCAACCCGAAACGCTCAGTGCAGAACGCCCAACCCAAACCGCCCAACGCAGAACGCCCAACGCAGAACGCATACCGCCTGACTCACAACTCCAACCCAGCTATGGAAGACGCACAGAAGATGATGAACCAGATGATGAATTCGTGGGTCGACACGCAGAAGCAGATGATCGACCAGTGGATCGATACCGTCGAAGACCAATCGAAGAACACGCAGCTCTGGACCCGCACGCTGAAGATGTGGGAGTCCTCCGTAAAGCGCACGATGGAAGCCCAGAACGCGACGATGCAGTCGTGGATGAGCCAGCTGCAAGACATGGAGGGCATGCCCGAGGAGGCCACCGAGCAGGTGGAGCAGGGGAAAGCCATCGTGAAGCAGTGGACCGACACGCAGACGGAGCTCTGGGAGCAGTGGTTCGAGACGATGCGTGGGATGGATCCGGCGCGCTCCAAGAGCGGCTGGACAGAGATGGCCGAGCAGTCGGTGTCGGCCTGGCGCGACTACGTCGACCGCATCCAGGACATGAGTGAGCGCATGAACGCGATGGCCGATGATCTAGACACCGACGCGTAACGCTGTTCCGCATTTCTCTTCACCTCGGACTTTCTTGCCATGACCAAGAATGGAACTGACGGCGGATCGACTTTCGATCCGCAGGCCGCGATGGCGTCGATGATGAACGCTGTGTCCGACGCCCAACAGCAGTGGTTCGCGTCCGTCCTCGGGGCGTCAGGGGACGTTGATGCTGCCTCTCCGCTCTTCGCCGACGCTGCGAAGCAGTGGACCGCCTCGATGCAGAGTGCCACGCAGGCGTGGAGCGCCGACATGGAACCGATTGCCGCCCGCGTGCTCGACCGGTTCCAGTACGGGCAGGACGCCATGCTGCGTATCTACCAGCTCGTCCTGGAAGCGTGGCAAACGGCGGTGGAGCATGCCGGTGAGGGGGAGGACGTCACGGCGGTGATGGAAGAGTACATGGAGCGCGTCGATGAACAGGCGCGCGAGGCCGTTGATGTGTGGAATGAGACGACGCAGGACCAGACGACGATGTGGCAGGACTATCTCGACGTGCTCCAGCGCGCGGGGCTGCCGCACGGTCTACTCCTGCGCATGCAGCCGCCGGGAGCCTCCGGCGACGACACCGATGCCGCGTCGGACGCGTTCTTTGAGAGCCTCTACAAGCTGTTTGAGTTCGAGACGCTGTCGGAGCGTCTGCTCAATGCGCCTGCGCTCGGGCTCTCTCGCGAGTTCACCCAAGAAGTGGCACAGGGCTTTAAGGCCTACCAAGAAGCGCAACGTGCGGGGGGGCGCTACCGGGCCGTACTTGCGAGCATCGCCACGGATGCCACGCAGCACTTCCTGCGCACGCTGGGAACCAAAATCCGCGAAGGAGAAGCGCCCGAGACGCTCCGGGAGCTTTCGAAGCTCTGGTCGAAGGTGGCCGACAAAACGTTTGTGCGAGCTTTTCGCACCGACGAGTACATCGATGCGCAGAACGATTATCTCGAAGCAACGCTGCGCCTGCGCAAGCAGCAGCGCACGATCACCGAGGCGTTTCAGCGCGCGCTCGATCAGCCCACGCGTTCGGAGCTTGAGGAGGTGTACGAGCTCCTGCACCGCCTCCGTCAAGAAAATAAAGAGTTGAAGCGGGCCGTGTCGTCCCTGCGCGACGACCGAGAGGAGCATGCCGCAACGCATGAGGCACTCCGTGAGGAAATCGATCAACTGCGATCGCGCGTCCGCCGTGCCGAGGCGGGAGCCGCATCGGATGATCTCAGTGCCATTTCGGGCATCGGATCGGCCCGCGCCGAGACCCTGCGTGACGCGGGCATCACGACCTACGCTCAGCTCGCCGCGGCCGACGCCGAACGGATCCGCGACGCTTTCGGCGCCGCCATCAGCGACGATCGCCTGCGCGCCTGGCAGGACGCTGCACGCGACCTTGCGGATTGAGCGATGCGCCTACGGTTGGCCGTTCACTGCCACGCGTCGCACGCACTGCACCGTTGCCCCTTTGTCTCCATCTCATCACGCATCCACAGAATCATGGAATCGTCTCCCTTTGACCTGTCACCGTCGGCCGCCATCCGCGAGATGACGACCATGAACCAAAAGGTGATGCGCGGCACCGAGATGCTTCAGGACATCGACGCCGGCGACATCGAAATTGGCCCGACGCCCAAAACCGAGGTGTACCGCGAGGACAAGCTTCGCCTCTATCACTACGAGCCGCGTGTCGAATCGCCGCATGCGGTGCCGGTGCTCATTGTCTACGCACTCGTGAATCGGCCGTACATGGTCGACCTGCAGGAAAACCTGTCGCTCGTGCAGAACCTGCTCGACCGCGGTCTCGACCTGTACCTCATCGATTGGGGCTACCCGTCGCGCGTCGACCGCTACCTGACGCTCGACGACTACATCAACGGGTACATCGACCGCTGCGTTGATACGATTTGTGAACGGCACGACCTCGACGCCATCAACGTGCTCGGAATTTGTCAGGGGGGCGTGTTCAGCATGTGCTACAGCAGTCTCCACCCTGAAAAGGTGCAAACCCTTACCACGATGGTGGCGCCGGTGGACTTTCACGTGGAGGCCAACGACCACACGGGCCTGCTCAACGCCTGGGCCCGCGACATGGACGCCGACCTCATGGTGGACACCTTCGGCAACATCCCGGGCGACCTGATGAACTTCGGCTATCTGATGCTCAAGCCGTTCTCGCTGAGCCTGCAGAAATACGTCAACATGGTCGACCTGCTGGACGACGAGAGCAGGCTCGTCAATTTCCTCCGCATGGAGAAGTGGATCTTCGACAGTCCGGATCAGGCCGGGGAGGCCTGGCGGCAGTTCATCCAAGACTTCTACCAGGACAACAAGCTCATCGAGGGCACCGTGGAAATCGGCGAGCACCAGGTGAACCTGCAGAACCTGACGATGCCGGTGCTGAACGTGTACGCCGACTACGATCACCTCGTCCCGCCGGCGTCGTCGCAGGCCCTGGCCGACTACGTGGGGACGGATGATTACACGAGCGAATCGTTTCCCGTCGGGCACATCGGCATGTACGTAAGCAGCAAGGTGCAAAGTACCCTGCCGCCGCTCATCAGCGACTGGGTGACGGCGCGGGGGTGAGAATCCAGGTGTGGGTGAGAATCCAGGCCGAGGACGACCCGTGTGCCGGTCTGCCAAGAAATCGGATCGGTCGGATCCCCGTCGCTGCCGTGGGGCTCTTCGACCGGAGTGCCAGCATTCGAAGGAGGACGACCCACTCGGCAGCCGAGAAGAAGTTGACTCTCATCACAACCTGTTTGGTGGACGGATTGGAGATTGAAACCCCGCCGGCGACGGCCGAGATCCGCGAAGTCGCAGCCCGAAAGCGATCCGTCAAACAGGTTCTCAACCCATGATGATCATTGAACCGACTCAGTACAATGCTAGGATTTGACGACAAGGTGTTTTTCGTAAGTGGCGGCAACCGAGGCATTGGGGCGGCCATCGTTCGGCGGCTCGAACGAATGGGGGCCCGCGTCGCGTACAACTTCCGGAGCAGCCCCGGCGACGACGGGTCGCTTCCCATCCAGTCCGACGTCACGAATGCCGATGCCATGGCAGACACGATCGACCGGGTGGAGGATGAGCTGGGTCCTGTATACGGGGTGGTGTGCAACGCCGGCATCACGAATGACGCGCTGGCGTCCAAGATGGACGAGGGGGACTGGGAGTCCGTCGTCGACGTGAATCTGACCGGGGCATGGAACACCGTGCGCCCCGCGCTCTCGCGAATGTACGATCGCGAGGAGGGCGCCCTCGTCTTCATCAGTTCCATCGTGGGCGAGCGTGGCAACATTGGGCAGGCGAACTACGCGGCCTCGAAAGGGGGACTGCTCGCCCTCTCGAAGACGCTCGCGCAGGAGGGAGCGCGGTACAACGTACGTTCGAACGTCGTGGCGCCCGGCTTCATCGAGACAGACATGCTGAAGCCCATCCCCGACAAGGTGAAAGACAGGATCAAGAAGCAAATTCCCATGCGCCGCTTCGGAAGACCCGAAGAGATCGCGTGGGCGGTTACGTTTCTCCTCTCGCCTGAGATGGGTAGTTTCATCACAGGCGAAACGGTGTCGGTCAACGGCGGCCACTACATGTGAAACATGCGCTCTGTTGACGTGTCGTGGAAGCGGTTGCCCCTTCGACCGCCTCGCGCCTTTCTTCCTGTTTGTAACTATCGCTATGGGACAGTCTGATCTTCTTCGCGCCTGGTATCGCCTCATGGCGAACGCTGTGCGCGACACCACCCACCTGCAGCAGGCCATGCAGGACGCCGACGTGCAGGGCCATCCCGCCGAGTGGTTTGCCCGGTGGATGCGTGAGAACGACCTGCCCGGGGCGCCTGCCGATCCCGACGATCCGTCCGACGACTGGATGGAGCAGTGGTATCGCACCATGGGAGTGGTGCCCCGCTCCCGGTATCTGCGGCTGCTGGAACGCCACGAAAAGCTGCGCAACAAGTTGGAGGCCGCCAAGCGCCGCATCGAGCGTCTTCGGGACCGCACGGACGCGGCGCCCGAGGAGGCAGCGAATGAGGCACTTCGGTTCTGGCAGAACGCCCTCAACGACACGCTGGAGGCACAGTCCAAATGGATGGAGTCGATGCACGCTCCGGCCGAGTCGGACGCGGACGACGCGTCGGACGATACCCCGTCTGCTTCCTCCGACGACGCCGATCCGAACCCCCCTGCCGCGTCGGATGCATCATAGCCTGCGTTTCAGCATGGTTTGCGTTGCAGCCTGCAGTGCGACCGACGGGCCGTATTCCAGCAGGACGGCAGACGACGGCTCAGCGGCGGTGCACGTAGCCGCTGTCTCCGGTCCGCCGTTTTCGGTCCGCCGTCCTCCTTCCTGATGATCGAGCCGGGTGCATCTTAATGCAGGTCCTGTCGTCCGTTTCTTTCCGTTTTCCCTTCTTCAAACCTTTCGTGTTACCATGCAAGACGTATATATCGTTTCCGCCGTTCGCTCTGCCATCGGACGCTTCGGTGGCGCCTTCAAGAAACACTCGCCCGTGGACATCGCCGCCCCTGTGATGGCCGGAGCGTTGGAACGCGCCGGTGTGGAGGGCGACGCGCTCGACCTCGTGGTGTTTGGCAACGTGCTGCGCGCCGGGCACGGACAGCTCGTGCCGCGTCAGGCTGCGATGAAGGCCGGCATCCCCAAATCGGTCGATGCGATGGCGATTGACATGGTGTGCTCCTCCGGTATGATGAGCGCGATGAACGGCTCCACCATGATCAAGGCGGGCGAGGCCGACCTGTTGCTGACCGGTGGCGTCGAGTGCATGTCGGGCGCCGGGTTCTACGTGTCGTCCGACGCCCGCTGGGGCTACAAGTACGTACCCGGCGACGGAGCCCCCATGCAAGACATCATGTACCGCGACGGTCTCTCCGACCCGCAGAGTGGAGATGCGATGGGCGCTCAAACCGAGCGCCTGGCGGCCGACGAAGACGTGTCGCGCGAAGAGCTCGACGAGGTGGCTGCACTCTCGCATCAGCGGGCAGCGGCGGCGACCGAGGACGGTTCATTCGACGACGAGATCGTACCCGTCGAGTACCGTGACCGCCGCGAGACGAAAGAACTGACAGCCGACGAAGGCATCCGTGCCGACACGACAACGGAGTCGCTGGCGAACCTGCGTCCGGCGTTCCAGAACGACGGCGTGCTCACAGCCGGCAACAGCAGCCAAATCAGCGACGGCGCCGCAGCCCTGCTGCTGGCGAGCGAAGCCGCGGTCGAGGCCCACGGCCTCACCCCGATCGCAAAGCTCGGTGAGAAGGCGTGGTCGGCAGGCGAGCCCTGGCGCTTTCCCGAAGCACCCCTCCCAGCGGCCGAGGCGGTAGCCGAAAACAGCGGCATGGACATCGAGGACTTCGATCTGGTCGAAAACAACGAGGCCTTCGCCATCAACAGCGTCCTCATGAAGCGCCGCCTGGGCGTGCCGTACGACAAGCTGAATGTTCATGGCGGTGCAATTGCGCTCGGCCATCCCATTGGCTGCTCGGGGGCGCGCATTATCGTGACGCTCTTGCACGCCCTGCGGCAGTACGACGGCCAGCACGGCCTTGCCTCCATCTGCCACGGCACCGGCGGCGGCACGGCCGTGGCCGTCGAGCGCGTGTAAGGGCCAGACAGAGGACCGGAAGCCGGATTCAGCGGGGCCGAAGAAGGGTTGTCGATGCCGACGACGAAGGGGACAGTCGGACGGCCCTCGGACGGGTGCCGGGGAGCAGTGGACGCGCCAGGAAGGCAGACGGGTCAAACCGCAGGCGCCGGACCGTCAGCGTACGACGGGCGGGGTCGGTCCAGGCTGTCCACGCGCCCGGTGAGGGCGCTGGCCGGGTCGGCTCGACGAGCGACGGACCCCCGCTGAGGGCCGACGCGTGTCCGGAGCCGAGACGGGAGAGAGGAGCAAACCGGGTGGCGGCCATGTCCGACAAATCCTGGGCGACGAGGCTGTCGGCCGACCATACCGGAAAGTAGCGCTGGTGCGGAGCCACGTTTTCCCAGCGCCACCGCCGGAGGTCCGGTCCGTAGCGTTCGGAGAGCGACTGCACCGCCTGAGCGAATGCACGCCGGTAGTAGTACGGTGCGAAGAAGGTCGGGTCGCTAGGCGTGGGGCGCGACCCGGTGAGTGTGCGGTACTCCCGCATCCATGCCTCAAACACGGAGGCCCCGATGCTGGATCGGTCGAACGATGCATCCCAGTTGCGCAGGTAGGTGAGTGCGTCCCGCAGCAGCGTCGGGGTCGATGCCTCGCGCAGCGGAGCCAAGGACGGGAGTGCAGCAGGCAGGATCTGTGCGGCCCACGTGCTAGAATCGCTGACCGACCACCGCGCCGGGTCGGGCCGTGCCGTCCCGCGCATGTGGGCACGTAGGCTCTGAGCCTGGTTCCGCGCCCAGTCCGACGGACCCACAAGCACGCCGCCCGCGACTGTCTCGACAACCGGCGGCGTGCCGAGTACCTGCCATGCCCCCGAGCGGTCCACCCAGAGCCCAGTGCCGCTGAACAGCCGAAAGGCGTCGGCCGAAGGCGACGAGTGCGCATCGGAGTGCTCCAACCGGTTCACCCATACCGATGCATCCGTGGTGGCGTCGAGACCCGGCCACGTCAGGCTCCACACTGAGTCGGCGGGCGTCACCGGCTCGTCGGTCAGGAGCAGTGACCGGCCGGCACGGCGGACGCGGACCAACTGCTCCCGGCCGCTTCGCGTCTCAATCCGTTCGTAGCGGTGCGTGAGGGCCGGCGGGTCCACGCGGCGACGCTCCAAGGTGGCGTCACTGGTAGGAAGGACCGCCCACGCCCGACCGCTTCCCGCGCCGCTGAGCATGACGGGGGAGCCGGGAAGTGTCGCTACGGTCACGGACGGTGCGTCCGGGGAGGTCAGAACCAGTTCCTGAACGGTCGACAGTGCACTGGCGCCGGTCACGAACCGCTGGAGCAGTACACGACGCGCGGGATCTTGCGCGGAAGGGACCGGCGTCGTCCAGGCTACGCTGCGGTCAAACCCGTGCAGGTGCAACCACCGGCGGAGATGCGCATCGGTCTCAAGGAAACGCCGCACGTGAGAGGGAGCGCCGACTGGAGGCGACAGCGCCGGGGTGCCGAGCCACGCAAACAGACGCTCGACGGCCAGTGTGTGCCAGGGCTCCCACGGCCGGGGGGTTGTGTCTAGCAGCGCTAGTTCGGCCTGCCGCTGCACGCGACGGGAGGCCAAGGCCGCGTTTATCCCCCGCGCATAAGCCTTCAGAAGCGACCGCTCGGGGGCGGGAAGCTGCTCGTAGGCGGCTCGTGCGCCATGGGCAAGCCCGAGGCGCCGCACGTGGGCATCCAGCGGAACGACCCCCTCGCCGAACCATCGCGCCAAGTGGCCGAGGGCCGTCTGGCGCCACAGTACAGCCGGCCAGGCGCGGTTCTGCCCGTGAGCGTAACCGATCGCCGTCCATAGGTCTACGGTCGTCGCCGCACGAATTGTGGCAGCACCCCCCTCGGCCCATTGGATCGTGGTGGAATCGGTGAGCTCTGCAACAGGGACCTCGGCAGGGCGCGCCGGGGCGCGGTAGGCAAACTGCCACACCAGTCCCGCCGTGGCCGCCAGGAACAGCAGGAGGAGAGCGGCGCGAACGAAGCGAGACACAAGCGAACGCGGGAATGGCTGCCGGGAAGCGTGACGGTCGGAACTCTACGCGGCGGACCCTGATGCGATCCACGCGGCAAAGTCGTCGAGCGGCTTGGCGTTCAGGCACATGGCGGGGGAGAGCCATCCCTTGCGCGCCACGGCCACGCCCCAGCGGACGTACTGCAGTTCGGCCGTCGCATGGGCGTCGGGGTTGATGGCAATTAGCACGCCCTGGTTCACCGCACGTCGAATCCAGCGCCAGTCGAGGTCCAGGCGGTAAGGGTTAGCGTTGAGCTCAATAGCGACCTCTTCCTCTGCACAGGCCTGGATGACGCGCTCGTGATCCAGCGGATATCCTTCGCGGCGGAGCAGGAGGCGCCCCGTCGGATGGCCCAGGATGCGCGTGTGGGGATTCTGAACAGCCCGGACGACCCGCTCGGTGGCCTCTGCCTCGGTCATTCCGAACTTGGTGTGGACGCTGGCGACGACGAAATCGAACGATGCGAGCAGGTCGTCGTCGTAGTCCAGCGAGCCGTCGGCCAGGATGTCGCTTTCGATGCCGCGGAAGACGCGGAAGGGAGGCCCCTCATCCGCCGCACATTCTGCGTTTAGCGCGTCGATCTCGTCCCATTGCTGCCGTACCTCATCGGGCGAGAGGCCGCTCGCCACCTGAAGCGACTGGCTATGGTCGCAGATTCCGAAGTAGGACAGGCCCATGTCCCGCGCCGTTTCGGCCATGGTGCGCAGGCTATGAGCTCCATCGCTGTACGTGGAGTGATTGTGGAGCGAACCGTGAAGGTCGTCGGTGTCGATGAGTGTCGGTAGGGCGTCGGCCGCGGCTGCATCCAGTTCATCGTCGTCCTCCCGCAGTTCCGGTGGGATGGGCGCGAGGCCCGCAGCTTCAAACACCTCGTCCTCTTCGGCGCGCGGCGCGGGTTTCCCCAGCCGGTCCTCGAAAGCGGCGCAATGTGCTTCGGATCCCGTGGTGCGCCACCAGGCGGTGCCGAAGCGCCCCGGATCGGCGAGGTGAACAGCGAGGGGGAGCCCGTCGCGGAGGGCCGTCGTGAGCATGTCGCCGTTGCGGTCCACCCCGCCCGGCAGCAGAGCGTCGAGACGGGCTTGGAGCGCATCGACGTCCCGCGTGCTCACGAGAAGATCGGCCCGGTCGACGGTTTCCAGGTGACGGCGCAGCGGTCCGGTCACCTCGGCCCGGTCGGTGTCTTCCGCATCGCGAAGGTGCTGAAGCACTGGCCTCAGAGACGCAACGGCGTCGGCGTACCGGCGCTGTTTGTCGTAGGCGCGCAGGCGCTCCACGTTCTCCAAAATGTTGGCCTGCGTCTTCGCCCCGAATCCGCTCAGGCGAGTGATCGCGTCCTCGCGCGCCGCGCGCTCCAACTCGTCGAGCGAGGTGATGTCGAGCTCCTTCCACAGGGCGCGCACCTTTTTGGTGCCGAGTCCTTTCACGCGCATCAGGTCGAGCAGTCCTGGCGGAACGGCATTCTGCAGCTCGTCGCGCTGATCGAAGGATCCGGTGTTCAGCAGGTCGGCCACGTGGTCGGCCATCGCGTCGCCAATGCCGCTCACGTCGGTAAGGGTGCCCTCCGCAAGCCGCTCGTCGGCCGGCACCTCCAGGCCTCGAATCGACCGGGCCGCCCGGTTGAAGGCATTGGCCCGGTAGGGGTTGCCGCCGGTCAGTTCGATGAGGTCCGCGGTCTCGCGGAGGGCGCGGGCAATGTCTTTGTTCGTCATGCAGTGCGTCGATCAAAACGTTGAAACGAGCGAGCAGAGAGCCGGCTTTGGATTTTGCACAACCAGCACGAGCAAAAAAATAGGCGATGGAAGATCCGATGACAACGGGCCGCGTGCGGAGGTCCCGCCAATCTTGGAGGCAGGCCCACGCTACGCGCCGACGGGATCGGCGCCCGGAGCGACGGGCAGAACGGCGTGGATCCTCTCGGGCAGTTGTCAGGTTACACACGCTGTCGCGTCGTCCCCAGAGGTTGCCCCACCCCGCGTCCCGTGATGCGCCCGGCCGTTCGTTCCATCGTTGGAGCCGTCGCCTTGATTGTCATTGGGGCGGCGGTCGGGTGGGGAATGGAGACGGCCGACGTCGTGGACCGCACTCCGGACGCGCTGCGCACACTGACGCAGGCACAGCGCCTCATCCAGGACCATTACGTCGAAACGGTACCGCCCGACTCGCTGGTCCACGATGGCATCCAGAGCATGGTGTCGCATCTCGATCCGCACTCGGTTTACATCCCGCCGACGCGCATGGAGGCCATCCAGGAGTCGTTCCGGGCCTCCTTCGAGGGCATTGGCATCTCCTACGAAAAGATCGAGGGTCCCGACGGGCAGGACACCATCGCCGTGGTAACGGTGCAGCCCGACGGCCCGAGTGCCAAGGCTGGACTGAAACCGGGCGACCGGATTGTTGCTGTGAACGGAACGACGGCCGTCGGGTGGACGCACGACACGATCCGCTCCCGGCTGAAAGGTCCGGAGGGCTCGCAGGTCTCGGTAACCCTGCGCCGGCCGGGGGCCGCCGAGCCGCTGACCATGCGCATCACCCGCGACGACGTTCCGCTCCACACGGTCGACGCCGCAGTGATGCTGGCCGACCGCACTGGATACATCAAGGTCAACCGCTTCGCCCGCACCACCCACCAAGAAGTTGTGCAGGCGTTGAGCCGACTGGACGAACGCGGGATGCAGCGCCTTCTCCTCGACCTGCGCGGCAATGCGGGGGGCTATATGCGCATGGCCGAACGCCTGAGCGACGAGTTCCTCGTCGACGGCCAGGTGATCGTCTCGTCGCGCAGCCGCCATCGCGACTACAGCGAGACCGTACGCGCCACCAGCAAAGGCATGTATGAGGATCGCCCGCTGGTCGTCCTTGTGGACGAGCATTCTGCTTCGGCGAGTGAGATCGTCGCCGGCGCACTGCAGGACCACGACCGCGCCCTCATCGTCGGGCGACGGACGTTCGGAAAAGGACTCGTGCAGCGGCAGTATGAGTTGGGCGACCGCAGTGGGCTCCGTATCACCGTAGCTCGGTTCTACACGCCCTCGGGTCGTCTCATCCAGACGCCGTACCGCGACGGTCGAGAATCTTACTACGAGCGGAAAGCGGCACGTTTCCAGAGAGACGCCGCGACGGCGCTCGATTCTCTCGTGCGGTCCGCCCCCGACTCGCTTCGCTACCATACCGACGCCGGGCGCATTGTGCTGGGCGGGGGCGGCATCATCCCCGATCGGCTTGTCGCGCGGGACAACGCCGGGCGTAACGTCCGGCAGGCCGTTCAGAAGCAGGGGCTGATCGACGACTTCGCGCGCCGCTGGGTCGACGCGCGCACACGTCGCCTCAGTGCTCAATGGGGCGACAACGAGGAGGCTTTCATCGATGCGTTTTCGTTGCCTGCCGGGACGTATACGTCGTTTCTGCAGTTTGCCGCACAAAATGATGTCCCGCTCGGAACGGTCGATGTAACGAGCTCGTCTGCATCATCCACCCATGAAACCCCTGAAGGCCAACGCGATGGGACCAATACGCTTTCGCGCCAGGAGGTTGAAGAGGCACGTCCGATCATCGAAACACTGATCAAGAGCCACGTCGGCCGCCGGCTGTTCGGGTCCGACGCGTGGTACCGCATCCGCACCCCGGTCGACCCGGCCGTGGTGGAAGCCCTCCGACACGAAGACGCTGCACGGCAGTTTGCCATGCGGTATCCTGTTCGTTCCACCCCGAACCGGATGGCGGCCGACCCGTCTGCTCGTACTCCCCACTTGCACCCGAGGTAAGATTTTTACATCCTCGGGGGGGTTGCCTCTGGACATTTAGGAGACCGATCCGAAACATGTAAGAACACTTTGACAAGCTGATTCGGCCCGTGTATACTGTTTGGGCGTGGAGATTCCCCGCACATTTGCAGGGCCCTGACGGTTGACACGAAAGCGCGTGGGTGACGATCTTGGCTTACGGCCCGAGCGTAGGGGCCATTGCAGCCGGCTTCCCGCGCAGTGCGTGCAGTCCCACGCTTTCCCCTCGCTCGCTCTGTTTTCACTTTGTAACTGATCCCACTGAGGACAAGCCACCCATGACGATTCTCAACAAGCTCACGGTTTTTCTGCTGATGCTGCCGCAACAGGGCGGGAGCGGCACCATCAACGCTCTCGTCGAGCGCTTCAACGAAGGCGGCGAGTGGATGTGGCCGGTGCTCATCTGCTTGATCATCGGTCTGGCGATTGCCTTCGAGCGCATCATCTCGCTCAACCGTGCCGACATCAACACGCAGGCGTTCCTGCAGCGTGTGAAGCAGGCCCTCGACGAGGGCGGCATCCCGGCCGCAGAGGAAGAGTGCGCCAACACGCGCGGCCCGGTGGCCTCGGTCTTCCAAGCAGGACTGCTCCGTGCCGATGAAGGCATCGAAGCTGTCGAGAAGGCCGTGGTTTCCTACGGGTCGATCGAAATGAGCTTTCTCGAGCGCGGCCTCGTTTGGCTCTCCCTCTTCATTAGCGTCGCGCCGATGCTCGGCTTTCTCGGCACCGTGATCGGCATGATCGCGGCGTTCGACGCCATCGAAAACGCCGGCGACATCTCACCGCGCCTCGTGGCCGGTGGAATTAAGATCGCGCTCCTGACGACAGCCTTCGGCCTGATCGTCGCCGTGATCCTGCAGTTCTTCTACAACTACGCCGTGTCGAAGATCGACCGCATCGTGGCGGAGATGGAAGACGCATCGATTGAACTGATCGATGCGCTCGTCATGCTGCGGGAAGGCGAGCAGGTTACGGGCGAACAGCGCGTACCCGAACAGGTGGCGGAGTCCGACGAGTAGCTGCTCCTGGACGAACGGTCAAGAGCGCCGTCTCGGAGGTCCGAGGCGGTGCCTTCTTCGACCGCGTGCGCCGGCCGGAATGTGTTCGTGCCGTGGCGCCTGCCTCTTGTGATTTCTGAACTTCAACCACAGCCTCCACCCATGGGCGAAAACACGATTCTTGTTGTTGCTGTCTACGCTGTTCTCATTCTTGCTGGACTCGGCATTCTCAGCATTGCCCTCTTCGGGCTTCGCAACCTGACGTACGGCAAGGTTGAGCCCCTGAGCATCGGCTTGATTGCCCTGCCGGGAGTCTTGTTCGCTGTTCTTGGGTTTACCGTCGGCGCGTGGGCTCAAGCCGGGATCATGACGGTGATCAGCGTCTTTGGTCTCGCGTTGCTCGGATTGGTCTACACTGGGATCACTAACCTCACATGGTAGACGCAGGGCGAGCCCGGAGCCTTCCTCGGCCTCGTCCATTTTCCTTCTGTTCCACTGCCGTTTCATCGTAGCCACCACACTCATGGCTGGTCTTCTGGACAAACGACGCCAGGGGCGAGATGATGTCGAGATCCCCACAGCCTCGATGGCCGACATCGCCTTCCTGCTCCTGATTTTCTTCCTGGTGACGACGACAATCAACGTCGACACCGGCATTGGCATGACCCTGCCGCCAAAGTTGCAGCAGGATCAGCAGCCCCCTCCGGTCAAGGACCGGAACATGTTCAAAATCCTGGTAAACTCGTCAGGTGATGTGCTCATCGAGGAAGAGCCCTCCTCGCTCAATCAGGTGCGCGACCGGGTGAAAGAGCACATCCTCAACTTCGGGGAGCAGGCGGATCTGTCGGAGAACCCGAAAAGCGCCGTCATCTCCATCAAGACAGACGCCGCGACACCGTACCGGATCTACATTCGAACCCTCGATGAAGTATGGATGGCGTATCGGGAAATCTGGGACAGCGTTGCCCGATCCGGTCAACTGCCGGGACCGGACGGCGATCAGATCCTGGATCAAACGTACTCGAGCTACCAGGAGTACCGCTCGACCCTCGATCCGGAAGACGACAACGTGATTCGCGACAACTTCGGGGCGAATATCTCCATCGCCGAGCCTGACACCGGCGAGTAGCCTGTTGCGCACGACTCCCCGCTCGCTCCTCCACCGTCTGACTCTCTGCACCCATGCCATCCGAAAAGTTCCAAAAAAGCTCGGCCGACTCCGAACCCGGGTTTACGACGGCGTCGCTGCCCGATATCGTGTTTATGCTGCTTATCTTCTTCATGGTTTCCACGGTGTTGCGGGAGACGGAGATCAAGGTCCGCACGCAGCTGCCCACGGCCGAGGCCCTGACGAAGATCGACCAAAAGCGTCTGGTCTCCAAGATCTTTATCGGCCCGCTCAAGCAGGGCGAGAACCAGGGCGACACGGCCATCCAGATTGATGACGCGCTCGTGGAGAACCGGAGAGCGATCCGGCGCATCATGTACAACAAGCTGCAGGAGCAGCCGAAGCTGATCGCTTCGCTGAAAGTCGACCGGGAGTCGGAGATGGAGATTGTGAACGACGTCCAGCAGGAACTACGCGAGGCCAACGCTCTGCGTATCAACTACGCCTCGACCCGCGGAAGCGGGGGGCAGTAGCGTTCGCTTGGCGCACGCCTTGTGACGAAAAAAGCTCTGCTTTCGGGCAGGGCTTTTTTTGTGTGAGGGGACGGCGAAAGTCGAACCCGTTCCGGAACGTCCTCAGGGGCGTGGAGTGAGCGACTTCGCCCCCGGAAACTCGATGACCTTGTTGACCCAGCTTCCTCGTTTATGATCCAGCGGATTCAATCGGTGTACCTTCTGCTTGGAGTTGTAGCGCTTGGAATCCTGTTTGCGTTCGACAGCCCGTGGGCGAGCACGGCGGCTGCCGAACGGGCCTGGTTTGAACCGACGCTCATCGGACTCATCGTGGTGACGGCAGGGGCGGGACTTGGTGCCATTTTTCTCTACACGAACCGGAAGCGCCAGCGCACGATCGTGGTAGGCACACAGGTGCTCACGTTTATCCTGGCTCTTGTAATGTACGGTGGCCTGTTTTTAGAGAACGAGCTGTCCGTTCGGGCCGGCGGAAGCTTCTTGATCGACAAGACGGCGGTGCTTCTGCTGCCCGCACTGGCGTACGTGTTCTTCTGGCTTGCCCGGCGCGGCATCGACCACGACATCCAACTCGTCGAGTCGATGGATCGCCTCCGATAGCCGGTCCCGACAAGGCACGCACGGAGATGTCCCCCGGAAAGCAATCGTCGCAGCGCCTGCCGCTGCGCGTGTACGGATTTCTGACGCTCGGCGTACTCAGCTTTACGCTGGCTCCGATCCTCGTTCGATGGGCCCAGGAAGCGCCGGGTCTCGCTGTGGCCGTGTGGCGAACGGTGATTGCCGCGGGCGTCTTGCTTCCCGTTCTTGTTCTTCGGAGCCGGGAAGAACTCCGTCAGTTTAGCGGGCGTGACATTGGGCTGATCCTGGCCTCCGGCATCGCGCTGGGCCTGCATTTTATCGCGTGGATCGAGTCTCTCTATTTCACGTCGGTAGCCAGTTCGTCGGTCCTGGTGACGACAAGCCCGATCGTCCTGGCCGCGATGGGGTACGTCCTGCTCGGCGAGCGGCTGTCGCGCACAACAGTACTGGCCATCGTGGGTGCCGTCGGCGGTGCTGCGCTCATCGGTTGGACCGACTCTGGGGCGGTGGTGCTGGGTGGAGAAGAGGCGTGGTGGGGGAACAGCCTGGCCCTGTTTGCGGCTGTGCTGGTGAGCGTGTACCTGCTCATCGGGCGAGTTGTGCGGCAGAAGGTGTCCTGGCTCGCGTACGTCGGCCCGCTCTACACGGTGGCTGCGCTGACGGCGGTGGCGGCGGCCTGGATGCAGGAGGTGCCGCTGTTCGGATACGCGCCACGGGTGTACGCGTTGTGCGCAGCATTGGCGATCGGTCCGCAGCTTCTGGGGCATGGCTCCTTCAACTATGCCCTGCAGCGTGTGCCAGCGGCCATCGTAGGAATGCTCGCGCTGTTGGAGCCGGTCGGGGCCTCGATTCTCGCCTACTTCCTGTTTCACGAGGTCCCGCCGCCGACTGCGATGCTCGGCATGGGCATCGTCCTCGCGGCCGTCGGCATCGTCGTGTGGGTGCGGCGGTCGGCGGACACCGCCTGATCCCGCACTCGGTTTGACGGGGGCTTCCCCGCCGCCGAACGCTACTGTCGGAAGTGGGCGTCCGGCAGCGCGTCGAACGTCCGGCGTCCGCGCACGAAGTAGTCGTAGGGTACGAGTCCGCGATAGGAGGGAAGAACGGGGGGCGTCCCCGGCCGGGGGCGAACGTCGCGATAGAACCGCCGCATTCGGTGGGCGTCACGGTAGGCGCGCACGATGGCGGCGGCCTCGTCCCGCTTGCCGGTGACCAGGGCTTTGCACGCTGCGATCGTGTCCAAGAGGACGCGAAGGGGGAAGGTCCGACGCCAGTACGCCGGCGGCAGGTTCTTGTACAGCATCAACAGACTGTTACGGAAGTTGTAGTACGCCTTGCGGGGGCTGCCTTGCGGCAGCGAGGCACCGCCGATATGGTAGACGGTGCTCGCGGGCTCGACACACACCCGATAGCCGAGACGATGCATCCGCCAGCAGAGGTCGATCTCCTCCATGTGCATCTCGAAGCGTTCGTCGAGCCCGCCTGCTTCTTCGAACGCCGAGCGGCGCAGGAAGAGAGCGGCCCCGGTGGCCCAGAAGATGTCCCGCACGTCGTCGTACTGTCCGTGGTCGCGCTCCATGGTGTCGAAGAGACGACCGCGCGTGAAGGGATAGCCCAGGCGATCGAGGAAGCCTCCCGACGCACCCGCGTATTCGAAGCGTCCTCGATCGTCGTACTGCAGCAGCTTCGGCTGTAGGGCGCCCACGTTGGGGGTCTGCTCCATCCGCCGCACGAGGGGATACAACCATCCCGGCGGCACTTCTACGTCGTTGTTCAGAAACACAATGTATTTTCCCGTCGCGTGGGGGACGGCCGCGTTGTTGCCACGCGCGAATAGCCAGTTGTCCGGATGACGCACGATCTTGACCTCCGGAAACGTCGCGGCAACCCAGGCTCCGGACCCGTCGGTCGAGGCGTTGTCGGCCAGCAGGATCTCCAGGTTCGGGTAGTCCGTCGCAACGACTGAAGGGAGGCACTGCTTTAAAAGCGGCAAGGCGTTCCACGACACGATAACAATCGACACGCGAGGGGCGGACATGGAGGCGGTGGCGAGTGGCGGAAGGCGAAGCGAGCGATAGAAACGGAACGGCCGCCTGTCGTTCCCTAGCAAAGGGCACAAGTCCCTGTTCACGCATTGGCTGAGATGGACGATACGACATACACGATCGACGAGGCCCGTGCCGCCATGGAGCGGTACTGGGGCTACCCGTCCTTTCGGCCGGGGCAGGGCGAGATCATCGAGGCGGTGCTCCAGGGGCACGATGTGCTTGGCGTGCTGCCCACAGGCGGCGGAAAGTCGCTCTGCTACCAAGTGCCTGCGGTGTTGGCAGACGGGTTTGTGCTCGTTATCTCGCCGCTGATCGCGCTTATGCAGGATCAGGTGGCCGGACTGCGGGCGCACGGCATCGAGGCTGCGTTCATCAACAGCACCCTCCGGCACCACGAGATCGACCGGCGGTGGACGGACGCGGAGCACGGACGCTTCGACCTCGTGTACGTCGCGCCCGAACGACTGACGAACGATCTGTTTCAGGCCCGGGCACCGCGGCTCGACGTGTCGCTCGTAGCCGTCGACGAGGCGCACTGCGTGAGCGAATGGGGCCATCACTTCCGCCCCGACTACCGCCACATCCCGGAGGCCCGGGCGCTGTTGGACGACCCGCCCACGGTGGCCGTCACCGCCACGGCCACACCCGATGTCCGGCGCGACGTGGTGAAGCTGCTGGAGGTGGAGGATCCGGTGGAAGTGGTGCGCGGCTTCGACCGTCCCAACATCGTGTGGTCCGTGTTCCGCACCGACCACAAGCGGGGCAAGGTGCGCGACGTGGTGGAGGCGGTTTCTGGCACGGGCATCCTGTACGCTGCCACGCGCCGGGCCGTGGAGCAGTGGTCGGCGTGGCTGCAGCGGGAAGGGCACGCCGCGTCCGGCTACCACGGCGGCATGGACGCGGAGACGCGCACCGCCGCGCAGGAAGCCTGGATCGAGGGCGAAACGCGCATCATGGTGGCCACCAACGCGTTCGGCATGGGCATCGACAAGCCGGACGTCCGCTTCGTTATCCATGTCGATCTGCCGTCCTCGCTTGAAGCCTACTACCAGGAAGCCGGGCGGGCCGGGCGCGACGGGGCGACAGCCTACGCGGTGCTCCTCTTTCAGCCGCCGGATGCCGATACGCAGGAGGCGCTCATCGAGATGGCCCATCCGTCGGCGTCGGAGGTGCGGGCCGTGTACGACGCGGTGTGCAACGCCGGGCAGGTGCCGGTCGGATCGGAGCCCGACGGGCCGGTCGTCGTCAACCTGGAGGTCGTGGTCAAGATCACCGGTCTTAGCCGCGGAAAGGTGCGGACGGCCGTCGACCTGCTGGAGCGCCAGGACGCCTGGACCGTCCTCCCACAGCGCACGCACTACGGACTGATCCGATTCGCCCGGCCGGCCCGTACCGTTCGGTCCTACGCTGCCTCGGTCGACAACCGCGCGCTCGGGCGCTTCGTGCGGACGCTGCTCCGCACGGTCCACGCCGACGCCTTCGCCGACTGGTGGCGCATCGACCTGCGCCTTGTGGAGCGGCGCACCGAGCTGGAGCGCCAGCGGTTGCTCCGCGGTCTGCACTACTTGGCCGAGCGCGATCTCATCGACTGGCGCCCGCCGGGCTCGGCCCTGGAGATCAAGCTCGCGTTTCCGCGCGCGCAGAAGCTGCCGGTCGACGGGCGCGTGGTGCAGAGCGCCCGGCAGCGAGCCGAGACGCGCCTCCGGTACATGCTTCGCTACGCCCGCTCCGTTACCTGCCGCCGCCGTGCGCTGCTGACGTATTTCGGGGAGGCGAGCCCGGAGCGGTGCGGGTCGTGCGACGTGTGCCTGGGCCGCCATCGGATCGACGCCATCACCTCTGCAGACGAGCCGGTGCTGCAGCGCATCCTGCAGGCCCTCCACGCCGGCCGACCGCGGTCGGAGTGGCACGACGTGGCCGACCGTCCGCGCTACCGGGTGGAGCAGCTGCTGGCCTGGCTCGTCGAACACGGATACGTCGAGTCCGACGATCCGCTCGCGGGCTCGTACTCGGTCACCGACAAGGCCGCACCGTTTCTGGACGAGTAGCTTGCGTTCCGCGGACAACGCCTCGCCGCCCGTCGTGCGGAGCGCAAACGACGTACGGTTGCTACTGGCCGCTCCCGTAGGACGGGCCTCTCTGGTCCCCCGGCTGTGGATACGGATTGCGATCGGAGCGGATCGAGGTGCGGGCGGCGTTCAGCGAATCAACCACCGCATTGTAAAGACCTTCGAAGGCTTCTGGGTGACGGCTGTAGTAGCGGAGCGAGGCTTCGTAGTCCTCGGGATCCACCGAGAAACGCGCAAAGATGGAGTCGCGGAGGCCGGGCGGAAGGGAGCGAGTGACGGTGTAGCGCTCCGAGGCGAGATGCATTTCGGTGAGCACGGCCGTCATAGTGCTGTCCGGCAGCGGAGGCCGGTCGGCCTCGAAGCTGGAGCACGCCGGCAGGAGCAGCCCCCCTGCGATCAGGATCAGCAGCCACGAGAAGCGGGGCGTGACGGACACGGCAGAAGCGGACCGGTGAGCAGGCAATGGAGGGGGGCAGGCAGACTACCGTTGGGCCACCGCCGTCTCGTCCGAGACCTCCTGGCGCGTCCGGAAGGTTTTGGCGATGACTTCCATCTGCCGCACGAACGGAAGCTTGTCGTAGCCGGGCGCGAAGACCGCGCCGTCGATCAGGTAGACGCGATCGCTCCCCTGATCGTAAAATGCGTAGGTGAGAAACGGTCCGCCTCCGCCCATTTCCAGGAACGTACGGTTCGGGGAATCGACGTTGATGCTGTCCTTGTGTGCCACCATGTGCCACAGGCCGCGCACTTCATAGGCGTAGCGGTCCTCAAAACTCGTCTGCCGTGCATTCAGGGGGCGGCGGTAGTCGATGCGCATAAAGCCGGCCACGTTGCCGCGCACGTAGGTGCGGGTGAGCGAGTCGCGCGTCGCGTGGATCCACTCGGGGGAGATGCGGCTGGCGCTGGCGTCCTCGATGTAATACACGAGGAGATTGCGCCAGGTGTCGGTCAGCACACGGCGAAGCCAGACGAACCCGGTCGAGTCGGTCGTCTCCTCCATGGCAATCTGGTAATCGTGCTGCACGTTGACCGTAAAGTCGTGGTGCTGCATGAGGGTGTCCTCCAGGTTTTGCTGCCGGGCTTTCTCGAACATCTCCTGCTGCATGCGGTCCAGCGTCACCCGCTTGAAGGTCTGCCGCACGTCCTGGCCTTGCTCCCGGAGGGCGCTGATGAGGGCATCGGCCGAGCGTGCAGTGATGAAGTAGACGCGCTGGCTGCGGCGCCATAGATCTGGTTTGGGAACCACGGCGACCTGCCCGTTCATGACGGCCTCACGGGCCCCTTCCGAAAGACGCCGCCGCAGGAAGTTGGCCTCGTTCGTCGAATCGCTCAACGGAGCGACGATGACGACGTTTTTCCGCTTCTTGACTTCGTCGAAGATGGACTGATCGAGGTCGAACTGGCGGAACCGGAAGTAGCGCTCGGCCACCGGCAGGGTCTCGACGTAGGGGCCGACGTTGCCGCGGAGCGCCTCGCCCACTGCTCCGTTCCAGTGGGTGCTGTCCATCACGACCGTCACCTCGCCCTCGGGCCCCACCGCGTACGGACGAAAGTCACCGCCACAGGCCGTGAGCAGCAGCGACAGAACCAGCGCACCGAGGAAGGCGAACCGGGGCGGGCAGAGGGAGCGTGTCGATTCGGGCATCGTTGGGCGGGGGCAGCGGGACAGACTCACGGAAAGATGGCCCTCGGCAGGTTCCGACAGCCATCACGCGATCGTATACGTTACACGTTCCGGATCGGTTTGCTCCGCAGTGGAGGAAGCGCTCAGGCCGCCTGTGGAGCCCCGTGCTTCAGGATCTGGGCAAATTGCGTCACCGCGTCGAGGCGCTCGGCGTCCGACAGCGAGGGGTCGTCCCACAGTTCGGCGCATCGGTTGATGAGAGCGGATCCCACGATGAAGCCGTCGGTGTGGGTGCTCAGCCGCATGGCGTCGTCGTGCGAGCGGATGCCGAAGCCGACGCAGAGCGGATTGTGCTGCACGAGCGACCGCGCCCGCTGGAGGTAAGCTTCGACCGGTCGGCCGCCCAGATCGCTGCCGGTCAGCCCGGTGACGCTCACGGCGTAGACGAAGCCAGTGGCCAGCTCGTCGATCGTGCGGATGCGTGCGTCGGAGGAGTTCGGCGCGACCAGGAAGACCAGATCGAGATTGTGGGCCGCTGCGGCATCGGTGAGCAACGCGCTTTCCTGTGGCGGAAGATCCGGCAGGATGAGCCCGTCCACCCCGGCCGCCTCCGCGTCCTGGCAGAACGTCTCCACGCCGTACTTGAGCACAGGGTTGATATATCCCATGAGCAGCAGGGGAGTGTCGCTCTCAGCGCGAAATTCCGCTGCCGTCTCAAACGCGTCGGTCAGGGTAACGCCGTGGCCCAGCGCACGCATGCTAGACCGTTGAATGGGCAGCCCTTCGGCCAGCGGGTCGCTGAACGGCATCCCAAGCTCGATAAAGTCGGCGCCGCCTCGGTCGATGGCGTGAAGAATCGGCCGCGTCGCATCCGGGTGCGGGAAGCCGTTCGTCAGGAACAGGCCCATCGCGGTCTCCCCCGAAGAACGGAGGCGGTCAAATGTAGCATCGAGTCGAGACATGGCGGCTCGTGTCAGCGAGGGGGAAATCGATAATGGGGAGTGAAGAGAAGGGAGACCGGTAGTGACGGGGGAGGATGGATGCCCTGAGCCGCCCGGCGCTCCCGATGGTCATGCGTTCAGAAGTTGCTTGGTGGATGGAAGAGGAGCGAGATCCACGAAGTCGCAGGCCGCCGACCGTCCGCCAAACGGCTTCTCAACACCTCAAACGTGCCGGGCAATTGTTTCCATGTCCTTGTCGCCCCGGCCGGAGCAGTTGAAGACGAGGATGGCCTCCTCACCGTGCGTCTCGGCCAGTTGTCGGGCAAGCGCAGGGAGGAGAGCCACAGCATGGGCCGTCTCGAGCGCCGGAATGATGCCTTCGGTTTCGGAGAGGAGCTTGACGCCGTCGAGGGCCTCTTCGTCGGTCACGGCCCGGTAGTCCACGCGTCCGCTGTCACGAAGGTAGGCGTGCTCCGGACCCACGCCGGGGTAGTCGAGTCCGGCGGAGAGCGAGTGCGCAAGCTCCACCTGACCGGCCTCATCCTGGAGCAGCGAGCTCATTGCGCCGTGCAGCACGCCCGGCGTTCCCTTCGAGAGCGTGGCGGCGTGTCGGCCGTTCAGGCCCTCGCCGGCGGCTTCGGCACCGACGAGGTCCACGTCGTCCTCCAGGAAGGGATAGAAGATGCCGATGGCGTTGGAGCCGCCGCCTACGCAGGCGGCGACGGCGTCGGGAGCCTCGCGGCCTTCCATCTCGCGAAGCTGGTGCCGCGTTTCCTCGCCGATCACCCGGTGGAAGTCGCGTACCATCATCGGGTACGGATGGGGGCCCACGACCGATCCGATGATGTAGAAGGTGTCGTCCGGGTGGGAGACCCAGTCGCGGATGGCCTCGTTGGTGGCGTCCTTGAGTGTCTGGCTTCCGCTCGTGGCGGCCCGCACTTCAGCGCCGAGCAGCTCCATGCGTTCCACGTTCAGACGCTGGCGTTCCATATCTTCCGCACCCATGTACACGACGCAGTCCATGCCGAACTTGGCACAGACCGTGGCCGTGGCCACGCCGTGCTGGCCGGCACCCGTCTCGGCGATGATGCGCGATTTGCCCATGCGCCGAGCCAGGAGAATCTGCCCGAGGGTGTTGTTGATCTTGTGGGCTCCGGTGTGGCACAGGTCTTCGCGCTTCGCGTAGATCCGCGCACCGCCGACGTGTTTGGTCAGTCGGTTGCAGAACGTCAGGGCCGTCGGCCGACCGGCGTACTTTTCCAGCAGCGTATGCAGCTCCGACTGGAAATCGGGGTCGTTCTTGTACGTCGCGTACGCGTCCTTCAGCTCCTCAAGGACGGGAACGAGAATCTCGGGCACGAACGCACCGCCGTACGGGCCGAAGTGCCCGGTTTCATCCGGGGCAGAATAGTCCTTTTTCGGGAGGGTAGAGGTAATTTCAGCCATCAGTGCCTCGTTCGGGTCTCGAGTGGAAAGTGCCGGGGAACAGCGGGGGTGAAGGGAAGGCAGACAGTACCAGGTGGGGCAGCCAGTGTTGAAGATGCACCGTCAAAGCTCCGTAGTCAACGGTGCTCCAGAAGCATTACGCGTCGCTCACAACCCATCCCGCATTGTTTCGTCCTTGAGCTTTTCGTTGGCTGCACGGAAGGCGTCTACAAACGCGTCGATCTTCCCAAACGACTTCTGGCCCGGATCGTCCTCGAGACTGCTGGAGAGATCGATCGCAAACGGGCGCATCGTCATGACGGCCCGCTCGACATTGTCCGCGTCGATGCCCCCGGCGAGGAAGATCGGGTACTCGGACGAGAGGTCGCGCGCCACGCGCCAGTTGAACGACTCGCCGGTGCCGCCCCACGTACTGGAGTGATGCGTATCGAGCAGGAAGTAGTCGGCCACGTCCTCGTACCGCTCGAAGACGGCACGGATCTGGTCCGACGAGGCGTCGTGCCGCACGCGAACCGCCTTGATGACGGGCACGTCAACGGCCTCCACGACCTCCGGAGGCTCCTCGCCATGAAGCTGCGCCATCTCGAAGCCAGCCTTGTCGACTGCGGTGTTGATGGCCTCGGCGGAGTCGTTCACGAAAACGCCCACGGGCGTGGTACCGTGCACCCACTCCAGGATTTCGGCCGCCAGCGCGGGAGGAGCGTAGCGCGGACTGTCCTCGTGCTGGATGAACCCGAGGTAGTCCACTCCCAGTGGCGCGAGGTAGCGCGCGTCTTCGAGCTCGGTGATGCCGCAGACTTTCAGCTTTGTCGCCATTGAGATCGGTGCGTTGGTCGTGTCTGTTCGATGAGGGGCCCGAGACGCACGCGCACAGAGCGTACGGGCGAGAAAGCGTATGGGGGAAGCAGAACGAACACTGCGATTGCGCCGGGACTGCAGGCACCTGCCCAGACTCACAACCATCCGTCTGCTCATGCACGTCAGTCGGCCTGTGCCTGCCGTATCGCAATTTGCTTGGCGTCCGAGCGGAGCGTCGCCAGCGCGTCGCCCGGGTTGTCGGCGCGCATGAAGTGCTCGCCGATGAGGACGCCGTTCACGCCGGCCTGCCGGAGGGTGACGAGCGTCTCAGGGTCGCTGAGGCCGCTTTCGGAGACACGTCCCACGCTCCGCGGCACGTGCTCGAAAATACGCAGCGAGTTCTGCACGTCCACGTCGAACGTCGTGAGGTCGCGGTTGTTGACCCCGAGGATATTGACCTGGTCGAAATCGATCTTTTCAAGGTCGTCCATCGAGTAGACTTCGACGAGGCAAGACAGTCCCATCTCCGTTGCGGCTTGGTGCAGATCGAACAGCTGGGGGCCGTCTAGGGCCGTGGCAATGAGCAGAACCGCGTCGGCACCGTAGGCCCGCGCCTCGATGAGCTGATACGGGTCGACGATAAAGTCTTTGCGCAGCAGAGGCACCTCGGTCACGTGGGCGCGAATCCACGCCAGGTTTTCCAAAGAGCCCTGGAAGTGGAGCGGCTCGGTGAGCACGCTGATGGCCGCCGCATCGTTCTCCGCGTACTGTTGGGCGATCCAGGCGGGCCGAAAGGACTCGCGAATCGTGCCTTTCGACGGCGAGGCCTTCTTGACTTCCGCCAAAAAAGACATGCCGCGCTGCTTCAGCGCCTCGACGAGCGAAAGCGGCTCATGATCTTGGTAGAGCGGGCGCTGTTCCAGCTCTGCGCGCGGCGTCTCGTCTTTGCGCGTGGCGATCAGGTCGCGTGTGTCTGCGATGATGCGTTCGAGGATATTACTCACGTCTGGAATGGATTCGGGGATGGAGATTGACCGGGACCGGAGTGCTGGTTTCGAACGAGCGTGTGGGCGAGAGGGCAAGTGGGCGAGAGGGCGTGTACCGCGTGTCGGAGACGGGATGTACGCTCACACGTCCAAACGCGAACGCCCGCACTCAATCCGCGGGGGCCTCCTGCGAGACCTCGGCGAGCGTGTCGAGCGTGTCGAGAGCGGCGCCGGAGTCGATGCTCTCTTGGGCCGCGGCGAAGGCGGCGTCGAGGTCGTCGAACCGGTCGCTCGTGTGGAGGGCGTAGGCCGCGTTCAGGAGCACCACATCGCGGCGCGGACTCCGGTCTTCGCCCGAGAGGATGCCCCGTAGAATCTGCGCGTTCTCCTCTGCGGTGCCGCCCCGCAGAGCCGAAGCCGGGGCACGATCGACATTGTGCTTCTCCGGTCCCACTTCGCGGCTGCGCGGCACGGGATTGTCCTCCGACGCGTCGTACTCGAACAGCGTCGTGGACGCGGACACGCTCACCTCGTCCATCCCGTCGTTGGAGTGGAGGGTGACGACGTGATCGGCGTCGAGTTGCGCCAGGATGCGTACCATGACCTGGGCCGTCTGCGTGTTGAAGGCCCCGACGATCTGTCGCGTCACGCCCGCGGGGTTGCACAAGGGGCCCAGAATGTTGAAGAACGTCCGCACGCCGAGCGACGTGCGCACAGGCATGACGTGCTTCATCGCCGGATGGAAGAAGGGGGCAAACAGGAAGGCGATGCCCGCTTCCTCCAGGCAGTATTCGACGCCCTCCTTCCGCAGGTCGATGTTGACGTCCAGGGCTTCGAGGACGTCGGCCGAGCCGGACTTCGAGGAGACCGATCGGTTGCCGTGCTTGGCAACCGTGACGCCGGCGCCGGCCGCAACGATCGAGGCCGTGGTCGAGATGTTAAACGTGTCGGCTCCGTCGCCGCCCGTGCCGCACAAATCGATGGCGTGCGGGTCGTCAATCTCGACGGGGACGGCAAACTCACGCATCACCTTCGTAAAGCCAACGAGCTCGTCCAGCGTCTCGCCGCGGGAGCGGAGGCCCATAAGCAGGGCGGCCATGTGCTCGGGCGGTGCCTCGCCACTCATCATTTGATGCATGGCGTCTTCGGCTTCGGCACGAGACAGCGGGTCGCCGTCCGCAAGGGTCGAAAGGTGCTCCTTCATAGGGGGAGGAGTATAAACGGTTGAATGAGAGACAAGACGTAAAGGCGGCCGGCTACGCATCGGCCCGGTGCAACTCGAGACTCGGAATGGAGGCGAGCCAGTTGTCGATGATCCGCGGGCCGACCTCCGTCATAACGCTTTCCGGATGAAACTGGATGCCCTCGATGGGATGCATGCGGTGGCGCAGGCCCATGATGAGGCCGTCGTCGTTCTCGGCCGACACTTCGAGTGCGTCGGTAGGAAGGCTGTCACGGTCGACGATCAGAGAGTGGTAGCGCGTGGCTTCGAAGTCTTGTTCGAGACCCTGGTACACCGTCCGTCCGTCGTGCCGAACAGTGCTTGTCTTGCCGTGCATCAGATCGGGGGCGTTCGTCACGGTGCCGCCGAAGACCTCGCCGATGGCCTGATGGCCGAGGCAGACGCCCAAGATGGGGGTCGTTTCACCGAACGCTTCGATGACCGGCTCGGTGATGCCCGCGTCCGCCGGCCGCCCGGGACCGGGAGAAATCAGGATGGCGTCTGGTGCCAGCGCGCGCACATCATCGAGGTCCACGTCGTCGTTGCGCACGACCTCCAGATCGTCGGTCCGCCGCCCCACGAGGTGCACAAGGTTGTACGTAAAGCTGTCGTAGTTGTCGACGATTAAAATCATCAGGGTGGAAGGATGGATGGGTGGAGGGTTGGACGAACGAAGCAAGGCAATTATTCGCCAGGCGGTGCATCGTAGTAGGCATCAGGCTCTCGAACTTGGCCGGATGGGGCGCACCACGGATCCGGATTATTCATCATCTTGACGAGTCCTCCGATGGTACGTCGGTACTCGGTCTCCAAACGTTCAGCCGTATCATCGTCCATGAGTCCAAACTCGCATGCGAAATCGAGCCAGACAATCGTTTCAGCGGCTTCGCTGCTGGCATCGCTGAGTTTGCTGACAAAGTGATTCGGGTAGCGCCGCTTCAGCCACGACTCACCGATGTTCGAGCACACCGAGCGTGATGATCGTCGGATCTGATCAGTGAGTGCGTATTGCTCCGACTTTGGCCACGAGGCAGACAGTTCCTGAATCTGAATCGCGGCCTTGAAGGCTTGCTCGTACACCCGGAGACCCTTGAAGTCCGTAACCACTTGCTTCGACAGTCTATTTGGTTTCCATACGTCGTTGCATCCATCCGTCCACCCTTCCATCCCTCCACACCGTGACCACGAGCATCAGCGAGTGCGAACGAGCCCCGTCAGGTCGCGAACGCGTTCCAGGATCGGCTCGGCGGCGGCCCGGGCGCGCTGGGCGCCGTCGCGGAGAACGTCACGAACGTACTCGGGGCGCTGCGCGAGCTCCTTGCGGCGGGCGCGGGCCTCGGCAAAGTAGTCCTGCAGCAGAGCCAGCAAGTCCTGCTTCGCGTGCCCGTAGCCGTAGCCGCCGGCGCGGTATTGTGCGGCAATCTCCTGGCGCGTCTCCTCGTCGGCGACGAGTTTGATGAGGCTGAACACGTTGCACGTCTCTGGGTCCTTGGGCTCGTCGAGCGGCGTCGAGTCGGTGACGATGCTCATGACCTTGTTCTTCAGCGTCTTGCCTTCGTCGAAGATGCCAATCGTGTTGTCGTAGCTTTTCGACATCTTCCGCCCGTCGATGCCGGGGACGACCGCCACGTCGTCGAGGATGTAGGGCTCCGGGACGGGAAAGAGGGGATCGTCTTCCGGGGCGTACGTGTGGTTGAACGACCGGGCGAGGTCGCGCGCAATCTCCAGGTTTTGCTTCTGGTCGGCCCCGACGGGAACCACGGAGCCGCCGTACGCCAGAATGTCGGCGGCCTGGAGAACCGGGTAGTTGAAGAGCCCGGCATTGGGCGTGAGCCCGGCGGCCACCTTCTCCTTGTACGCGACTCCCTTTTCGAGGCGACTTGTCGGAAGGAGGTTGAAGAAGATCCACATGAGCTCGGTCACCTCGGGCACGTCGCTCTGGCAGAACAGCGCGGCCTCCTCCGGATCGAAACCGAGCGCGAGGTAGTCGAGCGCCACGTCGATCGTGTTCTCGCGAAGGACGTCGGCGTCCTGCACCGACGTCATCGCGTGATAATTGACGATGAAGTAGTAGGCCTCGTGCTCGGTGTGCAGGTCGATGTGCTGCCGGATGGCACCGAAATAGTTGCCCAGATGCAGCTTGCCCGACGGCTGGATGCCGGACACGACGACCGTGTCTTCGGACGTCGAGGTTTCCGCGGATTCAGTAGTCTGCGTGGTTTCCATCAATGTGTTGCGTGATTCGGGTCGTATCGGCGGGGTGCGTTGAAGGGCCGGGGGACACGGAGCTCCGAACTCCGCACCCAACCCTCTAAGGGCTTACCGCGACGGGGTATGGCGGTGCAGGGTTTCGAGGGTGTCCAGGCGCTCATTGCTGTTTCCTTGAACGACTTCGAGGATCGCTCGCGTGCGCATCTGATGCTCGACCTCGTTGCGCTCGTGCGTGACGGCCTCGTGAAAGTCTTTCTCCAGATCGCGGAGGGCCGAAAGCATCTCCGCGTCCTCGTCGCCCAGGTCGAAGTCTTCGGGCTCCAGGTCGGTCCCATTGTAGGCCGATCCGCCGGCGCTAAAGACGGTTTCGGAGAGTTTGCCCACGTCGGTGCGGGCGGTCTTGAGGAGGTCTTCGAGCCTGCGGGACACCTCCGCGTTGCTGTGGGAACGAGAAGCGGCGCGGTAGTAGTGGTTTAGCTTGATGTGCTGCTCGATGAGCGGATTAATCCGCTCGACGGTTTCCTCGCGAGAGATCGTTTTGCCGGCCCATCCGCGGCCGAGGAGCAGCTCCTTCAGTGTGTTGGGCATGGATCCGTTCGTTCGTGGCTTCAGTTGAGTTTGGGAGATCGTACTGCTTCCTGAAGGTGAGGTTTGTCGGGGAGCGAGGGGTCACCTACTCAGGGAGCGGGCTTGGAGCCCGTGAGCACCTGGACGTAAACCCGTCTACAGCAGGTCGTCGGCAGCGACGTGCATCGCTTCGCGGAGGGCGGCGGCTTTGTTGCGCGTTTCCTCGTACTCGGTCGCGGGATCGCTGTCGGCAACGATGCCGGCCCCGGCCTGCACGTAGGCGGTCTGCCCCCGAACCACCATGGTGCGAATGACGATGCACGTGTCCAGCGTGCCAGAAAAGTCGACGTACCCGACGGCACCGGCGTAGATGCCGCGCCGCGTGGGTTCCAGTTCGTCGATAATCTCCATGGCGCGCACCTTGGGGGCACCGCTGACCGTGCCGGCGGGAAAGCAGGCGGCGAGCACGTCCATTGGGCCTTGGTCGGACGCCAGTGTTCCGGCCACCGACGAGACGATGTGCATCACGTGGGAGTAGCGTTCGATATAGGCGTAGCGGTCGACCTCGACGCTGTCGTAGCGACAGACCCGCCCCAGGTCGTTCCGGCCCAGGTCGACCAGCATCAGGTGCTCGGCCCGCTCCTTGGGGTCGTCGAGCAGATCCTCGGCGAGCGCTGCGTCCTCGGTTTCGTTCGCCCCGCGCGGACGGGTTCCGGCAATCGGCAGCACTTCGGCCTTGTCGCCCTCGGCCCGCACCAGCACCTCGGGAGAGGAGCCGACAAGAGCAAAGCCGCCGAAATCGAGATAGAAGAGGTAGGGCGACGGGTTCACTTGGCGCAGCGCCCGGTAGAGGTTGAACCGATCGCCGGCGAAGCGCGTCTCGAAGCGCTGAGAGAGGACCACCTGGAAAATGTCACCGTCGTAGATGTAGTCCTTCGCCTTGCGGACGGCGTCCTCGAACGCCGCGCGCTCGAAGTTGGACGTCAGCGAGGCGTCCTCAATCTCGACCGGTGCCGGCCGATTCGGGGCGCGCGTCAGGTCGGCCTCCAGCGTGTCGAGCCGGCCGCGTGCCTCATCGTAAGCGGTACGCAGCTCGGTGTCGGGATCGACGAATGCGCTGGCCATGAGCACAATCTGATGCCGCACGTGATCGAACGCGGCAATCGTGTCGTAAAACGCCCAGACCGCGTCGGGCAGGTCGAGGTCGTCGGGCGGCGCGTCGGGCAGGTCTTCGATCAGGCGGACGCCGTCGTAGCCCAGGTAGCCCACCGCTCCGCTCGTCAGGCGGGGCAGCCCAGGAATCTCGACCTCCTCGTAGCGGCCGATGAGCCGGCCCAGCACGTCGAACAGAGAGCCGCGGGCGGCCGCGTGGTCGTCCAGCGGGGCATCGGGCGAGCGGTGCGTCTCGACCGATACGGACGCGCCGAACTCAGTTGCGCGCACGATGCGGTACGGGTTGCGCCCGAGAAACGAGTAGCGCGCCAGTTTTTCTCCGCCCTCCACGCTCTCCAGGAGAAAGCTGTACGTTGCCTCCTCACGGAGAGACAGGAAAGCCGAGACGGGGGTCAGCAAATCGGCACTTCGCCGCTCCACCACGGGAACCACAAGGCGTTCGGTGCCGCCGGTTCGGGCAGCGTCAACGTGTTGGCAGAAGTCGTCGAAAGTCATAAGCAGGCAAACGTCACAAAGAGCGGAACGGCAGGGGCGGCCTCCGGTCGCGTAGAACCAAACAAAAAACCCACTGCTCGAGGAAGCAGCGGGTCAGGGCAACACAGCAAAAGCAGTGGATGCTACGCAGCAGCACAGGCACGCGGCAGGCCCTCGACCCGGAGACCGGACCACCAGAGCCACCAAACGTGAGAGCCAAACGTGTGCATGGGCATCAGCAAATCGTTTCAAATACCAATAAGACCTTACGGATTCAGGGCGGAGCGTGCAAGCAACCAATGTTGAAATTCTGGGGAACGATCACTGAGGAACGATCCGGCGAGAGGAGGGCGGCTCCGCAAGAGACGCCGGCCCACAGGACTGCGGCTGGAAAGGCAACCTGGACGACCCTCCGGCACCAGTGTGGAACCTTGCACGGGGGGAATCTTGTGATACCATTGACTATTCAGAATGCTCACGGGTGGATCGCTGATGGCATCGTCATTCTCAAGCCTTCTAGACCGATCGGGTAGCTACCGCCCCGTGCTAGATCGGACCCTCCTCGGGCTGGCGCTCGTGGGTGTTCTCATCGTGGTGCATCTGTCGATCCAGCAGGAGCGGGGGTTCGACCGCGGCTGCCTCGGCGTACCGACACTCGACGCGGTGGAGTCGACGTTTGACTGCTCGGCTGTGGTGAACAGCGGGGGTGGGACCTTCCTCGGCCTGTCGAACATCGTATGGGGGCTGGGCTTTTACGGAACCGTAGCTCTGCTTACCTTCGGCGGACTGCTGGCGAGGTCCTCCCGTCGGCGCTGGCTGACCGGCACCCGGGTCGCGGTGCTTACCGGAGGTTTCGCCTACTCCGTGTATCTGGTGCACCTCCAAGTCAACGTGCTCGGAAAACTGTGTGCCCTGTGTATGGCCTCGGCCGCCGTTGCCACCCTGCTGTTTGGAATTCAACTTGCCATCCTCTCCTTCGACTCATCGTCATCATCCATGACTGCACGATCCCGAAAGCGCGAAATCGTCCTCCTCTCCTCGATGGTGGCTCTCGTCGTTGTTCTGGCCGGAGCCGACCTCACGTACTTCTCCAGCCTGAACGCGCCTGATGGGGCTTTGGCGTCGAAGGCCGCCGTTACGTCGGCCGACGACCCCAGCCGCTCTGCCTGCCGACTCGATGCGCAGAAAGGAGTGGTGGACAACTGGCAGTCACTCGTTGACATGCAGGACCCGATGAGCGGCACGTCGGGCGCGCCTGTCACGATCATCGAGTACTTCGACCCCAACTGCCCCCACTGCGCAGACTTCCACGAGGTCATGAAGAAGCTGGAGAAAAAGCACGAGGAGACGGTGCGGATCGTGTACAAGCCCTTCCCGCTGCAGGCCGCGTCGTTGCCGGAGATCATGGCGCTGTACGTCGCCGCACAGGAGGGCAAGTTCCTCCCGATGCTAGAGGCGCAGTACAGCAACCAGGGACCCATCAGTGAGCGAGACCTGCGCAGCATCGCCGAGAGGATTGGCATGAGTCCGGACGTGCTCATGTCCAAGGTTGGCAGCCAGTCATATCGCGACTACGTGCTACAGCAGCGCCAGCGAGCCGTCAAGATCGGGGTCGATAGCACACCGACGGTGCTGATCAATGGCCACTTTGTAGCCTCTCGGACGGAGGAATGCATGACACAGTTCGTCCAGCAGGCCAAGAACGGTGAACTGGCAACGGCTGGTCGCTAGCGGCCTCTGGTTCTTCCTTCTGCCGGGCACGGTTCATGGCCCCGGCTTTTTGGCGTCGCGCGCCCTCCACCCTCTGTCCATCCACCTACGATCCTCGCTCCGCCCTCCATGGCTGAATCCGTTTCCGCTGAGCCCTTGCAGGCCACTGACCTCGACGAACGCACGATTAACACCATTCGCTTTTTGGCCGCCGATGCCGTCGAGCGTGCCCAGAGCGGCCATCCCGGCATGCCGATGGGCGCGGCGCCGATGGCCTACGTGTTGTGGACGCGGCACCTGCGTCACAATCCGGCCGACCCGTCGTGGTTCGACCGCGACCGCTTCGTGCTGTCGGCCGGTCACGGATCGATGCTGCTCTATGCGCTGTTGCACCTGACGGGATACGATCTCTCGCTTGAGGCCATCAAGAACTTCCGGCAGTGGGACAGCCCGACGCCAGGACATCCGGAGAACACCCTCACGCCGGGGGTTGAGACGACGACGGGGCCGCTCGGGCAGGGGTTTGCGAATGGCGTGGGCATGGCGATGGCCGAGCGCTATCTGGCGGCGCGCTTCAATACCGACGACATCTCACTGGTCGACCATTACACCTACGCGATCGTGAGCGACGGAGACCTCATGGAGGGCGTCGCCTCGGAGGCGGCGTCGCTGGCCGGGCATCAGGGCCTGGGCAAGCTGATCTACCTGTACGACGACAACCACATCTCGATCGACGGCGACACCGACCTGGCTTTCACCGAAGACGTGGAGGCGCGGTTCGACGCCTACGACTGGCACGTGCAGTCCATCGACGATGGAAACAATCTGGAGGCCATCGACGCGGCCATCCAGGCGGCGAAGGACGAGACGGACCGCCCGTCGCTCATCAGCGTGCGGACGCACATCGGGTACGGCAGCCCGAACAAGCAGGACACGGCTGCGGCGCACGGCGCTCCGCTCGGTGGCGAGGAACTGAAACGCGCAAAGCGCAACTTGGGCTGGCCAGAAGAGAAAACCTTCTACATCCCGGACGAAGTGAACGAACACATGCGTCAGGCGCTGGACGACGGGGCGGACCTGCAGTCCGAGTGGAACGCCCGCAAGGACCGATACGCCGAGGCCCATCCCGAACGCGCAGCGACCTTCGACCGGTGGGTGGCGGGCGATCTCCCGGACGGGTGGAAACAGGAACTCCCGTCGTTCGACGCGGACGCGACCATGGCGACGCGCAAAGCGAGTGGGGCCACCCTCGACGGAATCGTTCCCGCGCTCGACGGACAACTCGTGGGCGGTTCGGCCGACCTCACGGGGTCGAACAAAACGTACGTCGACGGCGAGCCGATTCAGCAGCAAGACCGCCCGGACGGATCGTACATCCACTTTGGCGTGCGCGAGCACGGCATGGCGGGAGCAGCCAACGGCATGGCACTCCACGGCGGTCTGCGCCCGTTTGTGGCGACGTTCCTCATCTTCAGCGACTATTTGCGTCCGTCGCTCCGGCTGACTGCACTCAGCGAAGTGCCGGTCATTTACGTGTTCACGCACGACTCCATCGGCCTCGGTGAAGATGGGCCGACGCACCAGCCCGTGGAGCATCTGATGGCTCTTCGGGCCATTCCAAACATGACGCTTCTCCGCCCGGCGGACCCCGCGGAGGCGGTGCAGTCATGGGTCGCTGCACTTGAGAACACGGAGGGCCCGACCGCCCTCGTGCTTACCCGTCAGGGTTTGCCTGTCCTCGACCGGTCGAAGGGCCAGAGTGCCGATCACCTGCACCGCGGCGCGTACGTGCTCTCCGACGACGAGGGCCTTCCAGACATCATCCTCATGGGCACAGGAAGCGAGGTGCAGCACGCGCTGTCCGCTGCTCCCACTCTCCGCGAGGAGGACGGTCTGAACGTCCGTGTCGTGAGCATGCCGTCGTGGGAGCTCTTCGAAGCGCAGCCCGACGACTATCGAGCCTCGGTCCTCCCGCCGGATGTAGACGCGCGCGTCGCCATCGAGGCCGGCGTCACGCAGGGCTGGGAGCGCTACGTAGGGCCGCACGGTCGCGCCATCGGGATCAACCGGTTCGGCGCCTCCGCGCCGGGCGCGACCAACATGGAAAAGTTCGGCTTCACCGCCGCCAACGTTGTCGGCACGGCCCGCAAGGTGCTGGCAGAGCAGGCGTAGGACGATCCGGGAAAGGAGG
>CAYFSC010000007.1:0-14751 GCA_964345695.1 uncultured Rhodothermales bacterium
GAGAACTTAAACACCCGAGAACTTAAACACCCAACACGTGATTATGCCTCCCCGCCGAAACCGCCGAACCGCATCGGTCGGTCGGGCCCCTGCTCCTCGTGGTGGATGGCGCCGTAGGCGTCTTCATAACGCTCGATGTTTTCTTCCAGTGCGCTGAGCAGACGTTTGGCGTGCTGCGGGGTGACGATCATGCGGCTCTTGACGCGAGCCTTCTGCACGCCTGGCACAACGCGGATGAAGTCGAGCACGAACTCCTCCGACGAGTGCGAGATCATCACGAGGTTTGCATACGTCCCCTCCGCGGTGTCTTCATCAAGCTCGATGTTCATCTCCTGCGGAGCGTTCGGATCCGTCATTTCAGGGTCGGGCATATAAGATCGGTTGCGCGTTAAGTGTGAAGGGTTGTGCGTGAAGGGTTGTGCGTGGCAGAACGGAACGGGCGGCGGCGTGCCTTCGAAAGGGGGCGGTCGATCCTCAACCGTCACCGTTACGACCCACGCGGGCGAGGGCGCTGATCAGGTCACTCTTGGTGAGTACCGAGTAGTCGCTGTCGGGACCCCGGTCGACGAGCACCGCCCCGGCGTCCTGCTCAAGATAGGCCGACAGATGCTCTAGGTGCATCGATTCGGGCACGACCGGGAACGGATCGCCCATGATGGAGCGCACCGGATCCTCACGCGTGTTCGGGTCGTCGATGAGCTGGTTAAGAATGCGCGTCTCGGTGATGCTGCCGACGACGTCGCCATCGGCGTCGATCACGGGCATCTGCGAGATGCCGTCGGCCGTCATGCGTTCGATGACAGCCCCGACCGAATCGTTGGGGTCGGCGGCGATCACCTCGGGCGCCGAGCGGCGCATGTGCAGCACCTCGTCGGCCGTGACGTCCGGCTTGCTTTCTAGGAAGCCATGGTTGCGCATCCACTCGTCGTTGTAGGTCTTCGAGAGGTAGCGGAAGCCGGAGTCTGGCAGCAACACCACGACCACATCGTCCTCCGACAGCGCATCGCGGTGGGCGTCCATCCACTGCAGCGCTCCGGCCACGGCCATTCCGCAAGACTGTCCGATGAAGAGCCCTTCCTCGCGCGCTAGGCGACGGGTCATCTGCATCGCCGTCTTGTCGTCGACCTGCACGAAGTCGTCCACCACGTCGAAATCCATGTTCTCGGGCAGAATGTCCTCGCCGACGCCTTCCGTGAAGTACGGGTAGATCGCATCCTCGTCGAAGACGCCCTCGTGGAAGTACGTGTGGAAGACCGACCCGCAGGGATCGACGCCGACCACCGTGATGTCGGGATTCTGTTCCTTCAGATACTGCGACGAACCGCTGATCGTGCCGCAGGTCCCGGCCCCTGCAATGAAGTGGCTGATGCGCCCTTCGGTCTGCTCCCACAGTTCGGGGCCCGTTGTTTCGTAGTGCGCCTGGGCGTTGGCGGGGTTGTCGTACTGGTTGAGATAGACGGAGTTGGGGATCTCGTCCGCCAGTCGCCGCGCCACCGAGTAGTAGCTTCGCGGATCGTCGGGCTCGACGTTGGTCGGACACACGAGCACCTCGGCCCCGAGTCCACGCAACACATCCACCTTCTCTTGGCTCTGCTTGTCGGTCGTCGTGAAGATGCAGCGGTAGCCTTTGGCAATGGCCGCGATCGCCAGGCCGGCGCCGGTGTTTCCGCTCGTGCCCTCGATGATCGTTCCGCCCGGTTCGATGAGCCCTTCCTCCTCGGCGGCTTCGATCATGCTGACTCCAATCCGATCCTTCACCGATCCGCCGGGGTTGAAGAACTCCACCTTGGCGAGAACGGTACAGGGAAGGTCCTGCGCAAGCGTCTGGAACTCGACGAGCGGTGTGTCTCCGATGGTGTCTAGAATGCTGTCGTGCCACATGGGGTAAGGGCTGTCAGTTCAACGTAGACATCGGGCCGCGAACGGCCCGCCGGCACCGCACGCTCGGACGCCGAAGGCCCACGCTTCTGTGGGTGCGCTTCTGTGGGTGGCCAGCGCCTTTGAGCCTACGGGTGCCATTTCAACTTGCACATTCCCAAAGCGTTCGTTGGTCGCGCGCTGCAGACGCTACGACCGAGAGCGCTTCTGGATCGGTTTGCAACATACGATCTAGCGCGCACGAGATCATCCGGTCTGCAGAGATTCCACGGAGCCTCTGTCCTGCCATCTTGACAGAATCATTTGGAACGACCTCCCTGGTCTGGTTCTTGACGCCTACAGATACAACCTCTTGCCGAACGCGCGAGGAACAGGGTGCATCGGCATTCGTGCGGGAGGGTTGCTCGGACACACCGATTGTTGCTGCCCCTTTATGACGGACACCGATTTGCTTGACTGGATGATGGATGATCTAGATGCTCCTGAAGGCGAGCCGGAGGAGAACATTCCTCTTCCGTCGCTGGACGACGAGGTGGAAATGGGAGAGGCCGAGATTCCGGAGGAGCTTTCGATTCTGGCCCTGCGGAACACCGTTCTCTTTCCCGGCGTCGTGCTGCCGATTACCGTCGGACGCGATCGGTCGCTCTCCCTGGTCCGCGACGCTTTCGAGGCCGACGAGCCCGTCGGCGTGGTGGCGCAGCGCGATCCCGAGGTCGAACGGCCAACGCCCGACGACCTGTACGCGGTGGGCACGATGGCCGAAATCCTCCGGCTCCTCAAGATGCCGGACGGCTCGAAGTCCATCATCATTCAGGGCAAGCGCCGCCTGCACACCGACTCGTATCTCCAGACCGATCCGTACTTTCGGGCCTCCGTTACGCCCTTCGAGCCGGACTTCGATACGGAAAATGTGGAGATCCAAGCCCGCATTCGACCGATCAAGGAGCTGGCCGTCCAGATCGTCAACCGCTCGCCGAACCTGCCGAGCGAGGCTGCCGAGGCGATCGAGAACATCGAGTCGCCGCCGTTCCTGATTCACTTTATCGCGTCGAACCTACAGGTCGACGTGGAGACGAAGCAGGAGATTTTGGAGATGGTCTCGCTCGTGGATCAGGCCGAGCTTGTGCTGGATCAACTGCAGGAGGAGCTGCAGGTCCTGGAGCTTTCCGAGCAGATTCGCACGCGGGTCAAGAGCGACGTCGACGAGCAGCAGCGCGAGTACCTGTTGCGCCAGCAGATGAAGGCCATCCAGGAAGAGTTGGGCGAGGGCGAGCCGGGCACCGAAATTGAAGATCTGCGCCAGCGCGCCGACGAGAAAGATCTGCCGGCCCACGCCCAGGAACAGTTCGATGAAGAACTCAACCGCCTACGCCGGACGAATCCGGCGGCGCCGGACTATGCGGTCACCCGCAACTACATCGAGTGGATTCTCGACCTGCCTTGGACCGAGGTTTCGGAGGACCAGCTGGACATCGCGCGGTCCGAAGAGATCCTCAACGAAGACCACTACGATCTCGAGGATGTGAAGAAGCGCATCCTGGAGTACCTGGCCGTTCTCAAGCTCAAGGGCGACATGAAGGCGCCGATCTTGTGTCTGCACGGACCGCCCGGCGTGGGCAAAACCAGCCTGGGCCGCAGCGTGGCGCGCGCCCTGGGCCGCGAGTTCGTGCGCATGAGCCTGGGCGGAGTGCGTGATGAAGCCGAGATTCGCGGCCATCGGCGCACCTATGTCGGGGCGCTGCCCGGCCGCATTCTGCAGGGCATCAAGAAGGCCGGTACCAACAATCCGGTGTTTATGCTCGACGAGGTGGACAAGCTCGATTCCGGCTTCCGCGGCGACCCTTCGAGCGCGCTTCTCGAAGTGCTCGACCCCGAGCAGAACGACACGTTCAACGACCACTACCTGGAGCTCGACTACGACCTCTCGAAGGTCCTTTTCATCGCGACGGCGAACTATGCGGAGCAGATTCCCGCCCCGCTGCGCGACCGCATGGAGATGATCGAGATCAACGGCTACACGCAGTATGCCAAGCTTCAGATCGCCAAGCAGTACCTGGTGCCGCGCCAGGTTGAGCGCAACGGCCTGGACGAAGACCAATTCGCGATCGACGACGATGCGCTGCGCCTGCTCATCGACGGATACACCCGCGAGTCGGGCGTACGGCAGTTGGAGCGCACGATCGGTGCGGTGGCGCGCGGTGTGGCCAAGAAGATCGCGGTCCGCGACATCGAGGCTGCCGTCATCACTGAGGACGACGTCGAAGCGTACCTCGGCGCTCGGAAGTACTTCAGCGAGGTCGCCGAGCGTACAGAGGTGCCAGGCGTGGCCACCGGCCTGGCCTGGACGCCCGCTGGCGGCGACATTTTGTTTATCGAGGCCTCCTTGTCGCGCGGCTCCGGTCGCCTCACACTCACCGGCCAGCTCGGCGACGTCATGAAGGAGTCGGCGCAGGCCGCCCTCTCGTACGTGAAGGCCCGCGCAGACGAGCTCGGCATTCCACAGGATGCGTTCCGCTACTGGAACCTGCACGTGCACGTCCCCGCCGGTGCGGTGCCCAAGGACGGTCCGTCAGCAGGAACAACCATCCTAGCGGCCCTGGTGTCGGCCTACACGCAGCGCCGGGTGAAGCACACGGTTGCCATGACGGGCGAGATCACGCTGCGCGGCCTGGTGCTTCCGGTGGGCGGCATCAAGGAGAAGGTGCTCGCAGCCAAGCGGGCCGGCATCGGAACGGTACTGCTGCCGGAGAAGAACGAGAAGGACGTCAGAGACATCTCCGAAGAAGAGGCGCTTGAGGGCCTCGACATCGTCTACGTAGAGCGCATGGACGCGATTATCGATCAGGTTCTGGAGCCAGAGCCCGAGACCGACCCGCAGGAATTTTTCACGGTGCCGGACGCCGAGAAGCATATGCCAGGCACGCCCCGGCCTCACGAGGCCCCGTCGGAGGAGTCGATGGTGACGTAATACGGTTCCGGAATGGCCGACGGCAACGGCGGTCTGGATCGTCGTTTGCCGCACCAGCGATCCCTGGCATCCAAAACGGCGCCGGGATCCAGGGAGAAAGGATTGGAGAGAACAGCATCGACACGCATTCCTCCCTGCGTGCCCACCGACGTCCCTTGCAGCATCGGTTTCATTCCTCTCGGTCGCGTTCTTCGATGACCTTCGCGTCTTCGATATCCGGATCCAGCTCCCGATCAAACGCTCGTTTCGATTCCTCGGCGATAGACGCAGCCCGATCGACGGCCGAATCGATCAGGTTGGCGGTGAGGCGAAGAGCACTTCCGCCGAGGTAGACAGTCTTGCCCAACCAGTTCAGCCGTCGGAAGTCGACGTCGCGGCGCGGTTCGTCGGATTGGTCAGACATGGCGGAAGACTGAAGATGAACGATAGAGGCTGATGGGGAATCACTGGAAGCTCCCTCCCACGGGTCCGTTCCCCCTTTCTCTTTGAAGGCACGCCGGGGGCAACCATTCTACCGGATCCGGCCAGACCCAGACACGGGTTCTACGCGCCCACGTCCATGGGGCTACTCTTTCGGGGCTTGGCGCTGCGAGGTTTCGGGTTCGGCCGGTCCCGGTCCCGTGCCCGGATCGGCGTCCGAGGAGGGCTGCCCCCTGTGGCGCGCCTGCTTGAACACGTCGTCGAGGCCTTCGGCCAGGGCGTGCCCGGCCTCCTCGATGCCGCGGGCCAACGTCGACACGGTCGCTTCCACGAGGAACGTGGCCTGCTCCTCGAGCCTCATGGATTCGAAGTCGCGGCGTGTCTGATCGTACTGTTCGCTGGAAGAGGAGTCGGTAGTCATGAGTCGAACCGTTTCTGTGTACGAGCCGTTGATCGACACCGTGACCGATACAGGGTCACCCTGTCGTCGTCACCCACATGACGAGCCACCGGGCTCAATGGTTTCTGAACGAAAGGCCTCCCCATTCGCATGAGCACGTCCCCCTCCTCGTCGTCCACGGCGGACACGGAGCCGCCCCGTCTGGACGGAGTCGTGACCCGCTCGACCGGAAGCTGGTACGACGTTCGCGTGAACGGCCACGTCGTGCCGTCCCGGGTGCGGGGCAAGTTCCGGCTCCAGGAAAAGGACGTGACCAACCCGGTGGCCGTGGGCGACCGCGTCACGATCCGCTACAACGAGGACGACGAGACCGGCTTGATTCTGGATATCCACGAGCGGCAGAACGAGCTCAGCCGGCGTGCGGCAGGCCGGCGGGCCGGTGAAAAGCACGTCATCGTCGCCAACATCGACCGGGCCTGGGCCGTGCAGTCCGTTCGGCTGCCGCGTCTCAACCTCGGCTTTGTCGACCGCTTCCTCGTGTCGGCCGACCTGCACGACATCCCGGCCGGCCTCATCATCAATAAAGTCGACCTAATGACTGAGGACGACGAAGCGAGGGTGCACGAGGCCCGGCGCATCTACGAAGATCTGGGGCATCCGGTGCTGTGCACGAGTGCCCTCGAGGCCACAGGCCTCGATGTCCTGAAGGAGGCGTTCCAGGATCAGGTCAACGCCATCACCGGGCCGTCCGGCGCAGGCAAGTCCACCCTGCTAAACGCCATCGAGCCGCAGCTCGACATCGAGACGAGCGCCGTCAGCCAAAAGACGCGGAAGGGCACGCACACGACGACCTATGCCGAACTGCACCCGCTGTCCTTTGGCGGCTACGTGGTAGACACCCCCGGCATCCGCGAGTTCGGCATCCTGGAGATGCACCCCGCCGATCTCGCCCACTTTTTCGTGGAGTTCATCCCCTACCTCGACGACTGCAAGTTCGATGACTGCACGCACGACCACGAGCCGGGCTGTGCCGTGAAGGAGGCCGTTGAGCACGGCGAGATCCACTCGAGGCGGTACGAAAGCTACCTCAGCATCCTACACTCGCTGCAAGCCGGCGACGAGGGCACGGGTCGATAGGGAGCAATCTGGGCGGATGCAGGTGCATCGAGATTACCCGTGCGCGCGTGAAGGGCGCGCCTCCCGGTGCACGCACGCGGCCCCCGGGCGGCTACGCTTTTTTCTTCCCCTTGCCTTCCTTCTCCGCCAGCAGTTCCAGCGCCTCCTCTTTCGTTAACGCATCGATGGACTGGTCGTCCTTGAGCGACGCGTTGGTGCCATCGTGCTTCACGTACGGGCCGTAGCGCCCGTTCCACACCTCGATGGTCTTGCCCGACTCTGGGTGCTTTCCAAGTACGCGCTGGGGTTTATTGCGCGACTCTTTTTGGCGAATGAGCTCCAGTGCCCGTTCCAAATCGACCGTCAGAACGTCATCGTTTTTCTTGAGGGAGGCGTAGGTGTGCTTCCCATCCTTGCGGTGGCGCACGAAGGGCCCGTAGCGCCCGATGCCGGCGTCGATGGGATTGTCCGTCTCCGGATGCGTGCCAAGCTCGCGCGGCAGATCGATAATCTGGAGGCCCCGCTCGAAGTCGACGTCCTTCGGCTCCACATCGGGGGGGAGCGACACGCGCTTCGGCTTGCCCTTCTGATCGTCGTCGCCGAGCTGCACGTACGGACCGTAGGGACCCGACTTCAGAAGCACGGGCATGTCGGCCTCCGGATGAATGCCCAAGACCTGATCGCCCTTGTTGGCGTCCTCCAGAATCTCCTGGAGCGTCTCCTCGGTGGTGTCGCCCGGCGCGAGGTCTTCAGGCAAGGAGGCCGTGACGGTCTCGCCGTCCATCGGGCCTTCGACGTACGGACCGTACTTGCCGACGCGCACGACGTACTCGCCCCACTGCTTCGGGAACTCGATCGTCGAGATTTCCTTGCCGTCGATCGTGTCGAGCCCCTTCTCTACGCGCGGTTCAACGCCGTCGTCGCCCTTGTAGAACCGGCGGAGGTACGGCGTCGGCTCCTCGTCCCCACGCGCGATGTCGTCGAGCACCTTCTCCATCTCGGCGGTGAAGCTGACATCCACGAGCGGCTCGAACTGCGCCTCCATAAGGTTGTTCGTAGCGAACGCCGTGAAGGTGGGCACAAGGCTGCTTCCCTCTTTCCGCACGTACCCGCGCTTCTGGATGGTGCCGATAATCGACGCGTACGTCGACGGGCGCCCGATGCCCTCCTCCTCCAGCGTCTTCACGAGCGACGCCTCGGTGTAGCGCGAGGGCGGCTTGGTCTCGTGGCCCAGCGGCTCGATGTCGTTGATTTGGAAACCCGGCGCACCGTTGCCCTTCGTGGGGCCGCCAGAGGCCTCGCCCACGGACAAATCGGGCAGCGGCCGCTCGCGATCTTCGAGCTCAGCCTCAGGATCGTCAGAGCCCTCGACGTAGGCGCGGAAAAAACCCGGGAACTCGATGGACTTGCCCGAGGCGCGGAACCGGGCCGTCTCCTCGCCCGCACCGGCGTCGAAGTAGACGTTCGTGTAGCGGATCTTGGCGTCGGCCATCTGCGTGGCCACCGTACGCTTCCAGATGAGGTCGTACAGCGCGCCCTCGATGCCCGTCAGGCCATGGTCGTCTTTCGTCTTCATGTCGGACCCCGCCGGGCGGATGGCCTCGTGCGCTTCCTGTGCGCTTGTCGACGAGCTGTACTGCCGCTGCTGACGGCTCAGGTACGCGTCCCCGTAGCGCTCTACGACCGCTGAACGCGCCCCCTTCACCGCCTCCTTCGACAGGTTCGTCGAGTCGGTGCGCATGTAGGTGATGTAGCCGTTTTCGTAGAGCCGCTGCGCGATGCTCATGGTTCGGCTCGACGACAGGTTGAGCTTGCGGTTGGCTTCCTGCTGGAGCGTCGACGTGATGAACGGCGCGTACGGCGACTTTGTGCGGGTGCGCTCCTTCACGTCGGCCACGCGCCACGGGGCATCCGGCAGCCGCTCGGCGAGGGCCGTTGCTTTCGTTTCGTCCAGGAGCAAGACATCCTCCCCCTCCGTGATTCCCTCCTTGAGGCGGCCCGTGTCGGCATCGAAGTCCTTGCCCGACGCAAGGCGAACGCCGTCGAGGTGCGTCATCTGGGCCTCGAAGCCGACCCCGCCCTTCGCCAGCTGTGCCTTCAAATCCCAGTACTCCGATGGCACAAACGTTACGCGCTCCTTCTCGCGCATGACAAGCAGGCGCACGGCGACGCTCTGCACGCGCCCAGCCGACAGCTTCGGCTTGATCTTGCGCCACAGCAGTGGCGAGATCGAGTAGCCCACGAGCCGATCGAGGATGCGGCGCGTCTCCTGCGCGTTCACGAGGTGCTGGTCGATGTCGCGCGTCTCTTCGAGCGCCCGCTGGATGGCCTCGTTCGTGATCTCGTGAAACACCATGCGCCGCACCGGCACGTCCGGCTCCAGCACCTGCACTAGGTGCCACCCGATCGACTCGCCCTCGCGGTCTTCGTCCGTTGCAATGAAGAGCTCGTCCGCCTCCTTCAGTGCCCTTTTGAGGTCGCGGACGACGCTCTTTTTCTTCGACGGCACGATGTAGAGCGGATCGAAGCCGTTGTCGACCTTTACGCCGAGACGGGCCCAGTCCTCACTCTTGTGCTTCTTCGGGATCTCTTTCGCCGAGGCCGGGAGATCGCGGATGTGCCCCATGCTGGCCTCAATCTGGTAGCCGTTCGAGGGCAGAAAATTTCGGATGGTGCGGGCTTTCGTCGGGGATTCGACGACGACAAGACGTTTCATAAACAATAGAAAATCATTCGGTGCGACGATAGGGGAGGAGACCGGCTGCGAGTTGCTGGACGAAGGGTCCCTCCCGATGGATAGCTCGTTAGGCACGCTGGATCCTACATCCTCGTTCCACGGACCGCGTTATGTCTCTGTTGAGGCGAACATGCAACGAGATTGTTCGAAGTTGTCGCCCGCAGTTTGCGGCCCCGTTCGCCACCGACGACAAACGGCCCGCCCCATTCACTGGAGCGAGCCGCTGTCGGTGTCACTGTGGCAGGGGCCGGTGGCTCCCGGCCCTGGCTTGTCTCCGCAGGAGCCCTACGCGGTATGCGACTCCCCGTCCGGGCGCCCCTGCTCCAGGCTGTCTTCGCCGAGGAAGTGATCGAGGTGGTGCGCCCGATCCTCCACCTTGGTCAGTACCTTCTTAACGGTGCGTTCCGTGCCGGGATCGCCGAGATCACGGGCGAGTCGAATGGTGTCGCGCAGCGCCTGGGCGAGCGTCCGCTCCGCTGCCAGGTCGTGCTCCAGCATCGGACGGATGCGGTACGTGCCCTCGGGCTCGTGCGTCACCAGCGAGCGGTCGGCAATGTTCGCGGGCTCGCTCGTCGGGATGCCGCCGAGGGCGGTCATGCGTTCGGCTACGCGGTCGAGGTACGTGTGCACCTCCTCATAGCTCTCCTCGAAGAAGAGGTGCAGATCCCGGAATTGCGGGCCTTCCACGAGCCAGTGGTGCTTCTGGTACTGGTGGTACAGCACCCAAAGCGTGCACTGAATGGTGTCAAGCTTCGGCACGAGCTGCTCCACCGTTTCGTCATCGAGCCCGACCGGGTTCTCCTCGATCGTGCCCGGCGCCCGCCAGGGCGTGTCGAAATCGACAGACGGTTTTGAAGCCGTCGTCGTGCCATCGTTTGGCGTCGCCCCATGATCGGACGTCGCTCCGTTGTTGGCCGTGGTTTCAGGTTCGGAAGTTGATGTGTGCTGCGTGATGGTGTCAGGCATGTCAGAGCGTCGGAGTTGATTTGATGTCAGCGTGTCGCGTACAGCGGGTGAGAGTGCCAGAATGAGAAGCAACGATTCCACTTAATAGTGTGCACAAAGGTAATGCCGACTGGGGCCCCTCCATCTCGACTTCGCCTTTCGGTCTTGTAATAAACCGCGAGGGCTCCCTCAGCGGCACCGAGGTCTGCAGGTCGGGGCACGGGAGCGACGGATGGCGGAATCCCCCCACAAGCAGACCCAACGATGCCGGACAGATTCTTTCCCGGTATGACGCCATCTTTCCGCCCGTCAGTCGGCCGTGCTTTAGCAGGATTCCTGTTCGAACGCCCCTCACTTCCTGCCCTACTACGTACAGAAGGAAATCCTGCCACAGGATCCGTTCCAGGTACTGGATCGAGACGGCGTCGGGGAGCTCGTCCGCATCGGCACCGAGCGCGGACGCGCCGCCGACGCAAACCTGACGGTGGGCATCTGCGGTGAGCACGGCGGCGAACCGTCGTCGGTCGAGTTCTGCTACGACGTCGGGCTCGATTACGTGTCGTGCTCGCCCTTCCGCGTCCCGATCGCGTGCCTCGCCGCCGCGCAGGCTGCCCTCGCCGACGAGGACATCGCCGTGACAACCCACGGCACGCCCTCCGAGGACCCGACCGTCGCGTGAGACGTCTGCACAAATCCCTTTCCTCTGGAGCCTTCGCCCCGTCTCGCGCTCCGTGCGGGACGGGGCGTTCTCCGTTGGAACGCCCGCGCGACGGTCCCGTGAGCCTGTCGGATTGCTTCGCGCCGTCCTCCTCGCCGTCTCTCTCGTTCGCCGTTGCCTGCAATGCCCTACACCTACGCGTATACGCACCGGGTTCGCTACCGCGAATGCGACCCGATGGGCGTGGTCTACCACACGCACTACCTTGATTACTTCGAAGCGGCTCGCACGGAAGCCCTCCGCAACCTGGGCGTCCGGTACCGCGACCTCGAAACCAACGGGATCATCATGCCCGTCGTGTCGGTGAACGTAGACTATCAGGGACCGGTCGAGTACGACGATCTGCTCACCATCGAGGCGCACTTCCCGCGCATGCCCACGGTTCGCGTCCCAATCGACTACACGGTGCGGCGGCGCGACGCAGCGGAGGTGCTGGCTACCGGCCATACCGATCTCTGTTTTATGGATGCCGAGCAGCGCCGGCCCGTCCGGATTCCCGACGTTGTGCGCGACGCATTCCATCCCGTCATGCGCGAGGCGTGATCCGGCTCGCTCCACGTCTCTCATCCGCCTGTTCGCTGGTTTCCTCTGAACCCTGCCCGCCCGTGAGCCTGCCGCCGTATCTTTCCGACGATCCCCTGCACGCCCTCCTCCAGCGGGCCTTGGAGGAGGACGTGGGCGACGGGGACGTAACGACGCGCGCCACCGTCTCTCCCGACCAGACCGCGACCGGTACCATCACCGCGAAAGCACCCGGCATCGTCGCGGGACTGGAGGTCGCTGCCCGCGTCTTCCGCCTCGCCGGCGACCCCGTGGCCGTCTCTCGCCCCGTTCCCGACGGCGCGTCCGTAGCGCCCGGAGACGCCGTCGCGACAGTTCGCGGCCCTGCCCGCTCTCTGCTGACCGCCGAGCGCCTCGCTCTGAACGTGCTGCAGCGCATGAGCGGAATTGCCACGGCCACCCGCCGCATGGTCGACGCCGTACAGCCTCACGATCCGGCCATCCTCGACACCCGCAAGACGGCGCCTGGCCTCCGGCGGCTCGACAAATGGGCCGTTCGTCTCGGCGGAGGACGCAACCATCGGCTCGGACTCTACGACCTGATTCTCATCAAAGACAACCACATTGCGGCCGCCGGCGGCGTTGAGAGCGCCCTGGATGCCGCCGTCGCCTACCAGAAGACGCACGACGCCGATTTGGACATCGAAATCGAAACCCGCACGCTCGACGAGGTCCGAGCCGCCTGCGCTCACGGAAGTCCGGACATCCTTCTACTCGACAACATGGTGTCTCTCCACCCAGACGGTCCCGTCGACACCTCGAGGCTGGCGGCGGCGCTCGATATCATCGACGGTCGTCACGTGACCGAGGCGTCCGGAAACGTCACGCTCGACACGGCGCCCGCCATCGCTGCCACGGGCGTCGACGCCATCTCGTCGGGAGCGCTCACCCACTCGGTGACGGCGCTGGACCTGTCCATGCGCATCGAGATGCAGGAACGCTAGCCGTGGCACCCCGCGGGCTCCTTCTCGGGAGCCGAAGAGGGTTGGGTGCCGGGCAGTCCGAGCATTGATGGGCACCGCGTTTCTTCCTATCTTTCGGAAGCGGTTTCATCTTACTCCTCATCTTGCCCATGCTTGTCCAAGACATCATGCAATCGGCGGTCGTGACCACCGACGCGCACGTCCGTCTCGTCGAGGCGTACCAGACGATGCTCGACCGTGACATTCGCCATCTGCCTGTGCTGGACGACGGTGCGCTCGTCGGCGTGATCACCGACCGCGACCTGCGCAACGCCACCAGCGACCTGCACCCGTCCCCTCTCCGGGCCCATGCGCCGGTGCGCGAAGCCATGAGCGCCGATCCGATCACCGCCGGCCTCCTCGACCCGGTCGAGGAAGCTGCGCGTCTCTTGCGTTCCGAGCGCATCGGATGCCTACCTGTGATGGAGGGAGCGGACCTGGTCGGGATCGTGACCGTCACCGATCTGCTGGACGCCGTGATGCGCCTGACAGGGCTGAGCATGCCGGGGGGACGCCTGGCCGTGTCGCTGCCCGACGAGCCCGGCCAGCTCGCCCGCCTCACCGGCCGCGTTGCAGAGGAGGGCGCCGACATCCGTTCGGTGCTCAGCTACTACGAGGACGAAACCCGCAGCGGCCCTGAGCGCGAACCGGACGTATCACCTGCCGATGAGCCGCCCGGTCGCCTGCGTATTATCCTGCGGCTGGACACCATCAACGTGCGGCCGATTGCGTCCTCGCTCCGCGACGAGGAGTTCGACGTCGTCTGGCCGATCAAGAAACCGGGAGGGGATGCCTAGCGCCAGTCTTCGCGTCTGCCTCGACCCGCGCGTCGGTTCACTTTCTTCCGTTGCCCGCCCTCCCTTTTTTCGTCTCCGTCGTGTCCGCCACGCTGCTGTACTCCGACCGGTATCTCGACTATGATTTTGGACCGGAGCACCCGTTCAGCCCGGTGCGCCAGCGGATGCTGCTGTCGCTGCTCGACGCCCTCGATGCTCCGGTGGACGCCACCGATCCGCCCCTGGCCACGCGCGAGGACGTGCGGAGCGTTCACACAGAGACGTTTGTGGAACAGGTGGAGGCCGCCTCCGACGGCATCCCGCCCTCCCGCGCTCGGCGCTTCGGCCTTGGCACGCAGGATGTTCCGGTGTTTGAAGGGATGGACCGGGCGGCGCGCGCCCTCGTCGGCGGCACCCTACATGGCGCGCGGCTGGTCGCGTCGGAGGCGGCCCGCCGCGTGCTCCAGCTCGGAGGCGGCCTGCACCACGCCCAGGCCAAGCTTGCGTCTGGCTTCTGCGTGTACAACGACCTGTCGGTCGCCATCCAGCATCTGCGGGATGCCGGGTTCCACGTGGCGTACATCGACATCGACGTGCACCATGGCGACGGGGTGCAGGCGCTCCATTACTCCGATCCGGGCGTGCTCACCCTCAGCCTGCACGAGTCGGGGCGCTATCTCTTTCCGGGCACCGGAAGCGTCCACGAGATGGGCGAAGGCCCAGGCGAAGGGGCCTCCATCAATGTGCCGCTGGAGCCATTCACAGAATCAGACAGCTACCTGGACGTGTTTGACCGGGTCGTGCCGTATGCACTGCGGCAGTTCCATCCGGACGTAATCGTGGCGCAGTGTGGTGCCGATGCTCACTTCAGCGATCCGCTGGCCGACCTGCTGCTCACGACGCAGGCGTACGAGACGCTCTTCCGCTCGCTGCTCGACCTCGCGGACACTTACGCAGACGGCCGGCTGCTGCTCACCCTGGGAGGCGGATACCAGCCCGACGCCACGGTCCGGATCTGGACTCTGCTCGCCCTCATCGCGCAGGACCTCGACCTCCCGGACGCGCTCCCAGAGGCCTGGCGGACGCGCTGGAAGGGCGAAGGGAGCAACCCGCTCACGCCGACGCTGCACGACCCGCCTCAAACCTTCGAGGTTCCGCGGCACGACAGCGTTGTCGAGCAAAACAAGCGCGTCAGCAAACGAGTCTTGGAGATGGCCGCTCCGAAGTGGTACTGACGCCTGCCTCGGGCGACGGCGGTCGTCGATCCACG
>CAYFSC010000007.1:14851-35699 GCA_964345695.1 uncultured Rhodothermales bacterium
GCGCAGGAGAGAGGACGCGCAGGAGAACGCTTCCCCGCTGGAAACATCGTCGCCCCTGATCCTTGTGCGCCCCCGTGCGCCCATCTGTCAGAAGTCATCTCCGCCGCTGATGAGATCGCCGAGGATGCCGCTGCCGCCGGCGCCTGTGCTTTCGCCGCGATTGGCGAACTCGGCCGCCACAATCCGGTCGGCCAGGCGCGAGAAGGGAAGGCTCTGCAAGAACACCGTACCGGGTCCGCGGAGGGTGGCCAGGAAGAGACCTTCGCCGCCGAAGAGCGCGTTCTTGAATCCGCCGACGAACTCGATGTCGTAGTCGACCGACTCGGAAAACGCCGCAATGCAGCCCGTGTCCACGCGCAGCTTCTGCCCCGCCGCCAGCTCCCGTTCGACGATGGTCCCGCCGGCGTGAACGAACGCCCATCCGCTGCCCTCGAGGCGCTGTAGGATGAATCCCTCGCCGCCGAAGAGACCCGCGCCCAGACGCTTCGAGAAGGCGACTTCCACCTCGACCGTTGCATCGGCGCAGAGAAAGGCGTCTTTCTGACAGAGAAAAGCCCCTCCGCGGTTGTCGAGATCGAGCGGGACAATCTTGCCCGGGTACGGCGCCGCAAACGCGACGTGGCTCTTCCCGGTGCCGTCGTGCAAGAAGGTGGTGATGAAGAAGCCCTCGCCACTGACCATCCGCTTGAAGCCCTTGAAGATGCCGCCCCCCGTGTCGGTTTGCATGCGAATGCCGTCGGCCATGTAGATCATGGTGCCAGCCTCCGCCCGCACGCCCTCTCCAGGATCGAGCTCAACCTCGACCATCTGCATGTCGTCGCCTACAATGTGGTAATCGATGCCGTCAGTTCGGATGTCGTCCATGGTTGGATCAAAATAGTTGATGGGGAAACGTAGGAGGTGAGTGCTGGAGGTCCACCGGCCCGGTCGCTACTCCAAGAGGTCTGTGCGTGCCGATCGGATCTCCTCGTCGTACCGTTCAACGCTCTTCTCCAGCACGCGCCGCGCGCGCTCCGGGCCAAAAAAGTCCCGCACGCGCACCGCTTTGTCCTCCAGCTTTTTGTAGTCCTGAAAGAAGCGCCGGAGCTCTCGCAGCCGGTGATCGGGCAGCTCCTTGATGTGCCAATAGTCGTTGAACGCCGGGTCGTCCATGTGGATGCAGATGAGCTTGGCATCCTCTTCCTCGTCGTCGACCATGCTCATCATGCCGATGGCCCGGGCTCGGAGGATGCTCAGGGGGTCCACGGCTTCCTGCGCCAGCACCAGCACGTCGATGGGGTCGCCGTCATCGGCGTAGGTGCGGGGGACGAACCCGTAGTTTGCGGGATACACCACCGAGGAGTACAACATCCGGTCCACGCGGAGCATCCCCGTCTCTTTGTCCAGTTCGTACTTGACCTTGCAGCCCTGCGGAATCTCAATGACGGCCTGAAAGACGTCGGGCGCGTCGGTTCCTACCGGAATGTCGTGCCATGCGTGCGCCATGGGATGCTGGGATCGTTTGTGGAAAAGAAAGAGACGAGGACTCCGTTCGGCGGTCAGAAGATACAAAGAGGAACGGAGGAATCATCCGCGTCCATGTCGGGACGCGCGACGATTTTGATAAGATTTGCGTCCGACGGTGGACTTCGGGGGCACTTTCCACAACGAAACCGCCCGCCGCGGACCAAAGCCGCAACGGGCGGTGGAAATGGCGAGAGCGCCGCCAGTCGGTTCGGCGGACCGGCGTGGAAGTGCGTCCCGCATGCGGATCACACGCCGATCGAGTTGGAATCCGGGGCCTTTGTCTGGGGGTCTTCCTTCAGGTGCTGCGTGGGGTCGAAGGAGCGCTCGGTACCGAGCCACGTGGCGAGAGCGGCGCTGGTGACGTGGTTGTCGAAGGCCTCGCGTCGGCGGGGTGTGTCGTCCGCTGGAGGCGACTCGCCGGTGGGGCCCGGGCCGTTGTCCGTCATCTCGATGAAGCTCTGAATGCCTCGGGCCAGCCGCGATGTGTCTTCGGAGGCGCCTCCCGGAAGCTCCATGCGGCCGTCGCGGTACAGCGACGCGAGCGTGTCGACGGCGTCGTGCTCCGACACGTGCACGCCAACCTCGTCCGGGGCGCCGGCCGCTGCCCCCTGGCCGCCCGTCATGGTCGCCTGCACCGCCGCCAGTCCCCGATCGTCCAGCGCATCGACCAGGTCCTGCCCGGCTTCGGTCCGCCGATTTATGATGATGCTGGTACGCCCGATGTACGGAGCCTCTGCCACGAGCGACTGGATGCGGTCGGCGAGGACCTCAACGTCCGGCGCCTCCGCTTCGTGCGTGACACGATCGAGGCGATAGATGGCGGGTGCATCGTCGTTTCGCTCCTTTTCGACGAGCGACAGCGTGACGGCGCCGGGCTCATCCGAGCGTTCACCCGCAACGTCTACGCCGAGGAAGAATGCGTGGGCCATAATTGAAGGATCGGTTGTGGGGAGTTTCATGCGTAGGCGTGTCTGGCATGCAATCCAGCGCAGCGAGTTTCGACATCGGACGCAGATCCGTCTTCGCCCCACACTGGCCCGAGGGGGACTACCACGTGTCGACGGTCGCGTACTGGACGCTGAAAAAGCTGCGGTCGTCGGTCCACACCCGGTCGACGACGAAGCCGGCCTCGCTGGCGAGATCGGCAAAGCCCTCGAGCGTAAACTTGTACGAGTACTCGGTGCGGATCGTCTCCCCGGCGCCGAACGCGAACGACCGCCCATCTACCGTCACCGTCTGCGCGACGCGGCTCACGAGATGCATCTCAATGCATCCTTCGGCGTCGTTCCAGAGGGCCCGGTGTTCGAATGCATCCAGGTCGAAGGTGCCATCCAGCTCCCGGTTGACCCGGCGCAGCAGGTTCTTGTTGAACGCGGCCGTGACCCCTTCTGCGTCGTTGTACGCGGCGCGCAGAACGTCGAGGTCCTTCTTCAGGTCGACTCCGATGAGAAGTCCGCCTCCCGGACCAACAACGCGGGCAATGCGCTCCAGGAAGTGCTGGGCCTGCGCGGGCTGGAAGTTGCCGATGGTCGATCCCGGGTAGTAGACCGCCGTGCGGGCGGTGTGCGCCGGCGGGTCGGGCAGGTTCATGTCCTGCGTGTAGTCGGCGCAAAGCGGCTGCACAGGCACGTCGGGATACGCCTGCGCAAGCTCGCGAGCCGCGGTCACGAGGTGATCTCGCGAGATGTCGATCGGAACGTAGAGCGCCGGGGCGTCCAACTCGTCGAGCAGGAGGCGTGTCTTCCAACTGCTTCCGCTTCCGTACTCCAGCAGGCGCACGCGCGGCCCGAGAGCACGGGCCATGTCCGCCCCGTGCTCGCGCATGATCCCCATCTCGGTCTCGGTCGGGTAGTACTCGTCGAGCTCACAGATGGCATCGAAGAGCTTCGACCCGCGCTCGTCGTATAGAAACTTGGAAGGGATCTCTTTCTGCTCCTGCTGCAGGCCTTTGATCACCTCCTCCCGAAATGTGTTGGTTTCCGGGCATTGATCGAGCAGTGGGCGAATCTCGGCATCGGTGGCTTCCATCGAGAATCGAAGCGGCGTTGTTGAGGGGATGAGGAGACAGGGTGCAGCGGTCGCAACGCGATGCAGGAAGGCCCCGGCCGGCGAACGTCGGGCGGCGACTCGAAACTACCTAGGGGCGGAACGCCCGGAATGCAAACCGCTCGTGGGTTCTGGGGCGCTGTTCAGGGATCGTTACAGACCCTCTCCGTCCGGCTCAAGATCCGCCATCGGATCAGGGTGCTGGAAGGTGTAGCCGAGCGTGTCGCGCGCCACGCGATTGCTGATCGTTTTGCCGCTGCGCGGATCGCCTTCGTCGAACGTGGGCGGGGAGAGCCCCAGGGTTTCGGCAGCCGTGGTGTAGAGCGCCTGACGCGTGGGATGGGCGTCGGCCACGCCATTCACGACGAGGCCGGTGGCCGACTGCGCCACCATGCGGTGCAGCAGCCCAACGCAGTCGTCCTGATGAATCAGGTTGACAGGCGCCTGCGGACGCGAGACGCCCGTCCGTCCCGAAAGAAAGCGGGCCGGATGCCGGTCGAAGCCGTACAGGCCACCGAACCGGATGATGGACGTCGCCCCATTCTCCCGAGTCCACAGGTGCCCCTCCGCCTCGACCAAGATGTCGCCGGTGCGTCGTCGCCGCTCGCCGCCGAGGGCATCCAGGTCTCCCGGCGGGACGTCCTCTTCCGTGATGGTGCGCTCCACGTCCGGATACACCCCGGTGGAGCTGACGAACAGAATCCACGGCACGCGGTCTTGCCCGGCATCGCGAACGGCGTCGATCTGGCGGAGATGATACGCCCGCGGATCGTCTACCCCGCGGGGCGGCGGGATATTGAGCACCAGTGCGTCGGTCTCGAAAAAAGCGTCCGGGGCGTCGCCCGACAGATCCGGGTCCAGCCGGAGGAGGAACGGCTCGATGCCGTCCTGCCGAAGGTCGGCCTGTTTGTCTGGGGTGGTGGTCGAGCCCTTCACGTCGTAGCCGGCGCGGACGAGGTGCCGCCCCAGCGCGTGCCCGACCCATCCACATCCAAGAATGCTTACGCGTTGTATGTCCGTTGTCATCGCCGATGGTAAGTGATGGGAGAACGCACCGCTGAGTTTGAATGGCAGACCTCCCTCCAGGTTCAGCCCCGACGAGGCGCCCGCCCCGGACGCGGCCGTCTCTCCACCGCCAAGACCAAACGGAAGCACCCTTTTTCCTCACAGCTCCGTGCCTTACGTTGGGGCACAGATGTGTCGGCCCCCCGGTCCGGGGAGTTGGCCCTGCACTCGCACGATCTCCCACCGTCCCCTTTTTCAAGTTATGACCCCACTCAACAGACCGTTTTTCTCTGGCCTTGTTGCCGGCGTCGTCCTCTGCCTGGGTGCCCTGTTCCTGAGCCCGGCCCCGGCCCTTGCACAGTCGGACGCCGACGATGAGCATGTCGTCCACGATCCGGCGCACTTCGACGACCTGGACTACCGGATGATTGGCCCGTATCGCGGCGGCCGTTCGACGGCCGTCACCGGCGTGGCCGGCCAGCCGTCGACCTACTTCATGGGCTCCACGGGCGGCGGCATCTGGAAGACCACCAACGACGGCCAGGACTGGCACAACATCTCCGACGGCCACTTGGAGGTCGCCTCCATTGGCGGCATTGACGTGGCCAACTCCGATCCGAATGTGATCTACGTCGGCACCGGCTCGGCCTGCATGCGCGGCAATATCCAGACGGGCCGCGGCGTCTACAAGTCGACCGACGGCGGCGACTCCTGGTCGTTCGTGGGCCTTCCCGAGGCGGGCCTCATTGGCAAGGTGGCCGTCCATCCGAAAGATGCGGACGTCGCCTATGTCGCCGCAGTGGGCCACCCGTTCGGCGACAACGAGCAGCGCGGCGTCTTCCGCACCACGGACGGCGGCGACACTTGGGAGAAGGTGCTGTACGTCTCCGACTCGACCGGCGTCGTTGACCTCGCGCTCAACCCGTCCAATCCGCGCGAAATCTACGCCGGGCTCTGGCCGACCCAGCGCAAGCCATGGACGATGGTCAGCGGCTCGAAAGAGGGCGGCATCTTCAAGTCCACCGACGGCGGCGACAACTGGACGCGCTTGAAGGGCGGTCTGCCGCAGGGCGTCGTCGGCAAGACGTCCGTGACCGTCTCTCCCGTACAGCCGAGCCGCGTGTGGGCGCTCATCGAGGCGCCGGAGCCGAAGGGCGGCCTGTACCGCTCCGACGACCACGGACAGACGTGGACGCAGATCAACGACAACCGCAAGCACCTGCAGCGGTCCTGGTACTACACCCACCTCTATGCCGACCCGAAGGACGAAAACACGGTGTACTCGCTCAACGTCCAGTTCCTCAAGTCGGTGGACGGGGGCAAGTCGTTCGAGGCGAAAGGCGTTCCGCACGGCGACGTGCACGACCTGTGGCTCAACCCGAACGACCCGGACCGCATGGTCGTGGCCAACGACGGCGGCGCACAAGTGACCGTGGACGGAGCGGAAACGTGGTCGACCTACCACAATCAGCCGACGGCCGAGATGTACAGCGTGACCGTCGACGACGAGTTTCCCTACCGCGTGTACGGCCCGCAGCAGGACAACTCGACGATCCGCGTCCCGGCGTGGTCGGAGGGATCCATCCATCCGAAGCGGAACTGGACCTACATCGGCGGCTGTGAGACCGGGCCGGTGGCGCTCCACCCGGATCGGCCGTGGCTCGTGTACAGCGGCTGCTACGGCGGCTCCCTCACGCGCTGGAACGAACGGACGAAGCAGTCGCGCAACGTGATGGTCTATCCGCAGCTCCAGCTCGGGCAGGCGCCGAGCACTTTGCGTGAGCGGTTCCAATGGAACGCGCCCATCGTCGTCTCGCCGCACGACCCCGACGTGGTCTACCACGCCTCGCACCGCATCTGGCGCTCCACGGATCGCGGCATGACGTGGACCCGCATCAGCGGCGACCTCACGACCGACACGCCCGCGCATCAGGACTTCGCCGGGGAACCGATCACGAAGGACAACACGGGCGTCGAGGTGTTTAACACCGTGTTCTCGCTTCGCGTGAGCCCGCACGACGCCGAAACCCTGTGGGCCGGCACCGACGACGGACGCGTATGGATCCGCCGCGGCGCGGATGCCGAGTGGGGCGAGATCACCCCCGAGGGCCTGCCGCAGTTCGGCACCGTGCAGCGCATTGAGGTGTCTCCGCACCAGCCGGGCAAGGCGTACATCGCCGTGCACCGCTACCGCCTCGACGACTGGACGCCGTACGTCTACCGCACGACCGACTACGGCGCGTCGTGGACGCGCATCGCCGACGGCACCACGGGCATCCCGGAGGACTCCCCGACGTGGGTTGTCCGCGAGGATCCCGAGCGCGAAGGACTGCTCTACGCAGGCACTGAGTTCGGGCTGCACGTGTCGTTCAACGACGGGGCGGACTGGCAGTCGCTTCAGCAGAACCTGCCGGTCACCCGCGTCCCCGATCTGAAGGTGCACCGCAACGACCTCGTCGTGGCGACGCACGGCCGCTCGTTCTGGATCATGGACGACCTCTCGCCGCTGCGGCAACTTACCAACCAGGTGGCGGAGGCGGACGCCCACCTGTTTGCCCCCGAGGCGGCCTACCTGGTGAACCCGACGCGCGGCGGTGACGCCGAGGACCGCGAGCCGGAAGGCCGACCGGGCGGTGCAGTGTTCGACTATGCTTTCGCCGAAGCGCCCGACTCAACGGTGACGCTGGACGTCCTGAATCCGAACGGCGACGTGGTGCGCAGCTTCACGAGCGACTCTGCAGCCGCTGCGGAGGCCGACGAGCCGATGCTCTCCGTCGAAGAGGGGCACACCCGCTTCCGCTGGAACCTACGGTCGGAAGGCGTCGACGACGTCGAGGACGCCATCACGTGGGGCTACACCGGCGGCGTCAGGGCGGTCCCCGGCACGTACCAGGTCCGGATGAGCGTGGAGGGCGAACCCACCCAGACGCGCTCCTTCGAGGTGCGGATGGACCCGCGCATGGAAACCGTGACGCGCCAGGACTTGCAGGAGCAGCACGACCTGGCCCTCGCCGTTCGCGACTCGCTCAACAGCGTCTACGACGCGATCCGCACCATCCGTTCGGTGCGCGAGCAGGTGACGTCGGTCACGGCCCACGCCAAGAAGGCAGGGCACGACGCCCCCGAGATGCAGACCCTGGCGGACTCGATTACGGCGAAGCTGTCCTCCATCGAGCAGGAACTGATGCAAACGAAGAACGAGAGCTTCCAGGATCCGCTCAACTTCCCGCCGATGCTCGACAACCAGTACGCCTATCTTTACGGATACGTGGCCGGGCCGGAGGGGCCGCCCACCGCCGGAGCCCGCGAGCGGTTTGCCGACCTGAACGAGCAGTGGGCTGCGCTGCGCGGACAGCTGCAGACCCTGCTCGATACCGAGGTGGCTGCATTCAACCAGCGGGTTGGCGAGATGGGACCGCCGGTGTTCGTCCCCACCTCCATGCGTTGAGAACGCAGACGGCAGACGGCCGATCTCCAGTCCTTTTCCTCCCCTTCGACGCCCGTCAGGCCCTTTGCGGTTTGGCGGGCGTTTTGTGTGCGTGGCTTGCGTGCGTGGCGACGCGCCAGGCGTCCTCCCGCCGTTGCTGTCGGGATGAACCGCCCAACATTGGTCCCGGTCCCGGGCGTGATGTGCCCCTCCGACATGCCGACATTGTGACCGAGAGTGCGTACCCGGAGTCGCTCTCAGCCGAACGGCCGGCTCGCACTTGTGCGCGGGTCCGGCTAGGTTGAGGCGACATGCCCTCGATCGCCGACCGCCTTCCTGCCGCCGTGCCTCACCGAACGTGCGCCATCGTCAACCCGAACGCCGGCGGCGGGCGACTCCGTCGACAGTGGCCGCGTCTGCTTCGCCGCCTCGTCGCGCTTACCGACGGCCTCTCGGTCCAGTGGACGACGGGTCCCCGGTCGGCAACGCTCCTGACGCGATCCGCCCTCCAGGACGGTTTCGACCGGATTCTTGCTATCGGAGGGGACGGCACACTTCACGAGGTCGTGAACGGCTTCTTCGAGGGACGAACCGCGCTCGCTCCCGAGGCCATCCTTGTACACCTCCCGTTCGGCACGGGCGTCGACTTCCGCCGGTCGCTCGGTGTGCCGACCGGGTTGCCCTCCGTCGCGCAACTCGGGAGCGAGCGGATCCGGCGCATCGACCTGATTCGGACCCTCGTAACCACCGACGCAGGGCCGCAGACGCGCTACGTGGCGAACATTGCCTCCTTTGGGCTCGGCGGGCTCGTCGTGCAGTTGATGCAGCACCTGCAGGGATCGGCCCTCGTCGGCGGACGCCTGTCGTATCTCGGCGCCATCCTTCGCGGCCTCGCCGTGCATGCCCCCCCGCTCGTGGATCTTGCCGTCGACGACGCCCAGATCGGGCGCGTCCGCATCCACAACGTCGCGGTCGCCAACGGACATACGTTCGGCGGCGGCCTGCGGATTGCCCCCCGTGCCCGCATCGACGACGGACGCCTCGACGTGGTGGTGCTGCGCGACCTGCCCGTTCGGTCTCTCGTCCGGCACGCGCATCGGTTCTACCGCGGCACGCACCCGGGTCTCGACGGCGTCGAAATCGCCTCCGGCCGGCGTGTGGTGGCCCTCCCGGTCGACGCCTCACCTGTCCCGATGGACCTGGACGGCGAACCGTTCGGCCGTCTCCCTGCGACCTTCGAGCTCGTACCTGCCGCCATCCGCGTGCAGGGATGACGCACGGCCAGGAGAATAGAGGTTGGATCCAGGCGGAACGCCTTCCGCGGTCCACGGGTGGCATGGAAATACAGCGACATCCCGCCACAATCAGCACGCCTCATGCCTCAGCCCCAACTCGACGACGACGGCACTTCGGTCACGCTCGACCTGCACGGCGCTACTGTGGACGAGGCCGTCGCCCTCACGTACCGGACCCTCCGCCTCGCCGAAGACCGCGGCCGCACGCAGCTGAAGCTGATCCACGGCTCCTCCACGTCGCAGGGCGGTGGACGGACCATCAAGCACGAACTCCACAAGCTGCTGGACGACGGTGATCTCGGCGTCCATGCCACCAACGTCGTGCGCTCCCGGAACCACATCATGCTTTCCCTCGATCTCACCGCCGCCACGGATCCCACCCCGATCCGCCTGGACGAGGTGTGGTAGTGAGGCGGGCTGTCTCCGTCAGTTCTGCTTCCGGTACGCCCAGCGGTCCCCTTGCGTCGTCGCGGAAGCTCTAGGCTCGGCTTCGAGAGCCTGCGAAGGGGCGGGTCCTGGCGTGCAGTTTTGCCGAAACGGTTTTACCAAATAGGCCCCATAGGCTTTCAGATTGTAGGCACGTCGGCCCTGAATCCAGACGGGACTGCAGACCGACGCGAATGCCGGCCTTTCCGCGTCCTCGCCCATTCCGGAGCCCCCTGCCCCGTCAGTTCGGGATTGCTTCTGGCCGGAAGAACCGCTACGATGTAAGGGTCCGTTCTTGTCGCCTTCATCCTCCGATCCATGCGCCCGCGCATCGGCATCACGACCTCCTTCGAAGACAGCACGCACTCGCTTCCCCGCGCCTATGCCGAAGCGGTCGAGCGGGCCGGCGGCGTGCCGCTGCTGCTTCCTGTAACGGAGACCTCCGCGACGGTCCACGCCGTGACGGAGACCATCGACGGCCTGATCGTTCCCGGCGGGCCCGCCGTCACGGAAGGGCTCATGGGCACGCTGCCCGACGACCTCGGCGCCCTCGATCCGCTGCGCGCCGCCTCCGACCGACGGTACATCGAGGCCTGCTGGGACGCCAACCGGCCTATGCTCGGCATCTGCTACGGCATGCAGCGGATGAATGCCCTGACCGGCGGTACGATTTACGCGGACGTGGAACGCCAGCACGACGGTGCCCAGGTGCACAGTCAGAAGCGAGGTGCGACCTCACATAAAGTTCACCTGCGTGAAACGTCTCGGCTCCACACGCTACTAACAACGAGCACACTGGAGGTGAATACCCGGCATCTGCAGGCCATTGCCTCCGTAGGTGCAGGCTTCGCTGTTGCCGCCACGGCCCCCGATGGCGTCATCGAGGCGATTGAACATACGTCGGCACAGATCTTGGGTGTACAGTTTCACCCGGAGCGCATGGGCAAGGAGATGCACCCGCTCTTTCGCGACCTTGTGCGTCAAGCGCAGGCCTCGCGCTCTGTGCCCGCGGCGTGACCCCTGCGTCGCTCCTCAGACGGACCCGCCTGGCCTTTTTTCCTCGTGTCAATCATGAATCGTTTTCGGCAGCTTTTTTCCTCCTCGTCCGATCGGCCGACGAACGACGCAGACGCTCCTCCAGCTTCTTGGGACCGGTCTGTATTGGTTCTTAGCGTGGTCGGCATGCTCGCTGTTGCCCTGCTGGGCATGGACCGCCCCGACACGCTTGCTCGCCAACTGATGTCTCGGCTGCACACCTTCGCGCTTGCCCCGGCGGTGCCCGAGGTTGACCCGGACACGACGCTGGCGCGATCTGGCACGACTCGCCTGCGTGACCTCTCCTCGCATCCGATGGTGCGCCATCGCTCGTACTTTTCGCCGTCGGTGTTTGGCGCCGCCCGGCCCGACTCGACGCTGCGCGGCCAGTTCCACGACCTGCTCGATCTGTACATCAACCGGCAGAGCGTGGACGACAATTACACCCTGCGCGTCAAGGACAAGCGCACAGGCGAGGTACTGGAAGTGCATCGCCTCGACAATGTGGAGGCGCGATACGGAGCAAGCGCGTCGGTCGACTGGCGACGCGTTGACGACTACCGCCGCCGCGCTACGCGTCGCCTCGTGGACAAGTACGTGGCGCGCGGCGTTCCGAGAGAGTCCATCATGGTGCGCTGGGGCCGGGCCAATCAGGTGCAGAACGCCCACGAGCGGGATGCTCCGTTCAAAGAGTACGAAGTACGCCTGGCGCAGTACCTCGACCTGAGCCTCCTCCCCACCGAAATCGGTACCGTCGAGACGTTCAACCAGGACGACCTGGTGTCGCCGGTCGGGGCGCGAAGCCGCTACCAGATGATGCCGTGGATCCTGCGGCGTCTCGGCGTGAACTCGTACAGCCTGCGGACGGAAACCGGCGCCTGGCAGCGCGTGCGGGAGGAGTGGCATCCGCTGCTCACTCTGGAGCCGGCCTTCACGCTGCTCCGCGGATACGTAAACGCCGTCGGCCATGAGATTCCTGGCCTCTCGGCCTACCACACCGGACCGGGCAACATCTACAAGATCTTCCGCCTCTACTACACCGAGTCGCGGCACTTCTCGCCGTCGTCGACCGTCGTCGACGCCTACCTGTGGGCGCTGACCGAAGGCTTCGAGACGGTCCGCGCTCAGTCGTCCTTCGGCCCCTATTCGCGGGGCTACGTGCCGTCGGCCTACGGCGCCCTCACGGCCACCGACGACCGTCCGATGGAGCTCGGGCAGACCCTTCGCGCCGTGCGGGTGCAGCTCCGCCCCGGTGCGCAGGTGTCTCTCCGCACTCTGCTAACGGCCATCGACACCACCGCGCAGCCCCTGGACTGGGGGCCGGGCTCCCAACCCCGCAGCCTGTATGAGGGCTTCCGTGCCTTGAACCCGCATTTCGACCTGCCCGCCTCCCCCGACGGGGAGCTGCCGCCCCGCGGCAACGTGCGCCTCGTGGCCTCCGTCGACGGAAATGCGGTCCGGTTTTTCCTTCCGCTCGGTGCGCCGGCCCTTCTCCGCGCGGCCGGGCTCGACGTGCTGGACACGGACCACACGTTCCGCTTCGACCGGTCCACGTACGCCGATCCCGCCCCGTCGGAGACCAGCGTCTGGGACCGCCGTTACGACGCGCTTGTGGACGACATCCGAGACTTTGGGTTCACGCCCGACAACCGGGAGCGTCTGCTGCGCCTGTACGAGAAGTTTGTGACCCTGGCTGAAGAACACCCCGACTCGCACTATCGGCAGATGCAACTCGGCATCATTCGCACCCACCGGCGCATCTGGACGTCGGACGTCTGGGACAAGCTGTCGGACGCCACGATGATTGCCACCGGGCGGACGCGCATGCCGGTGCAACCCCCGGTCCCGCTCCGCACGACTTCGCCCAACCTCGCCCCTACGTCGGCACCCTGAGGAGAGGCAGCGCCCGGGAACGGTTCCCCTCCACGCCCGATCTCCGGCTACCGCTCGATCCACAGGTTCGTCCAGGCATCGACGCGGGCGTGCCAGCGAGGCGGGATGACGACCGTTGAGTCGTACTGATGCACGATCGCCGGACCGTCGAGGGTGTGTCCGGGCCCGAGTCTGTCACGCGCATAGGTGGTGGCCTCCGCAGGCGCGTCGGCGTCGAACCAGACGGGGCGCGTCCCCAGAACGGCCGCATCGATGTCGGCCTCGGTCTTAGCTTCTGCCCGGAGATCAAGCGGCTCGGCGGGGACGGTCCCCCGCACGCGCAGCGCCACAACCTCGACGGGTTCGCTCGGGTCGGCGTGGCCGTAGCGTTGCTCGTGGCCGGCGTGAAAGGCGTCAACGGCTTGCCGAACGCGCGTCGCACTGATGGGAGTGTCGAGGGCAGTGCGCAGCTCGTAACTTTGTCCGGCGTACCGCAGGTCCAGTTCCAGCTCGATCCGCGGCGTGCCGTGGGGCCGCAACGCCGCACGGACTTCCTCCTCTCCAGCCCGTGCGGCGGCGCGGAGAGGCGCGGGATCGTCGAGGAGCGCCGGCGCCGCGTCCAGCACCGCCCGCGACGTGTCGTACACGACATCGGCCATGAGCAGCCCAAGAGCGCTTAGGACGCCCGGTGTCGGCGGGACGAGGACGCGACGTACGTTCAGGGCCTCGGCGAGGGCCGCGGCATGCAGGGGGCCAGCGCCTCCGAACGGCACCAGCACGTAGTCGCGCGGATCGTGGCCCCGCTCGACAGAGATGTGCCGCAGGGCCCGCTCCATCGTGGCATTGGCCACCCGGAGGATGCCGAGGGCAGCTGCCTTGGATGACAGGTCCAGCGTCGCTCCAAGTTCGCCAATGACGTCGTGCGCCGCCTGCGGATCCACGTCGAGGGCCCCCTCGCCGCCGAGCAGATGGTCGGGATGGAGGCGGCCGAGGGCGAGGTGGGCATCGGTAACCGTCGGTGCTGTGCCGCCGCGCCCGTAGCAGGCCGGTCCCGGCTCCGCCCCCGCACTGTCCGGCCCCACTCGCAGGCGGCCGCCCTCGTCCACGTCTGCGATGCTTCCGCCCCCGGCCCCTACGGTGTGGATGTCCGTCGCAGGCAGGCGCAGCGGAAGGCCCGCGATGGTGTGCTCGGTAGTGCGCGGCACGCCGCCATCGCACAGCGCGACATCGGTGCTGGTTCCGCCCATGTCGAGGGTCAGAACACGAGGAGCGTCGGTTTCCATGGCGCGCCGGGCGAGCCCGAGCGCACCGACGACGCCGCCCGCCGGACCGCTCAGTGCGAGCCGCGCAGCCTGCGGCGCGGCGGTCGACAGTCCAATGGTGCCTCCGTTCGACTGCATGACCCGGACTGAGCGCGAACCGATTGCCTCGCGCAGACGCGACAGGTAGCGCTCCACCTGCGGTCGCACGTACGCATTGACGACGGTTGTAGCGGTCCGTTCGTACTCGCGGTACTCTGGCAGCAGCGCACTGCTGCGCGTGACCGGGACGTCGGGGAGCACCGACCGCACGATCTCCACGGCGCGTTTTTCGTGCATGGCGTTCCGATACGCGAACAGAAACACGACCGCCACGCTCTCCACGTTTTGCGCGGCCATGTCCTCGGCGCAGGCGCGGACTGCAGCCTCATCGAGCGGCGTTACCACGTGTCCCGAAGCGTCCAGGCGCTCGGGCACCTCGTAGCGCCGGGCACTGGGGACCAACGGGGCGGGACGCGTTGGATGCAGCGCGTACAGGTCGGGGCGGTGTTGCCGACCGATGACGAGCACGTCGCCAAATCCGTTCGTGGTCAGCAGCGCGGTTCGGGCGCCGCGGTGTTCGAGCAGCGCGTTCGTCGCCGTCGTGGTGCCGTGCGCCATCGGAGCGTCATCGGCCACGCCGAGCGCGTCCAGCCCGTTCACGACAGCCTTGTGCTGGGGCTGCGTCGTCGGTTCTTTGTGGACGCGGAGGCGCTGTCCGTCCCACCATACAAAGTCGGTGAACGTCCCGCCCACGTCGGTGCCGACGCGTTCGGGGCAGCCGGTGTGTTCAGAGGGGCTCATTCGAGAGAGCAGAAGGCAGGAGACAGGAGATCGCAAGCGTGAAGTCTTCGGGCGACGTTGAGGCTACGCATGCACGGACGGAGGCGTTCGTACAGCGCACCGGATTCCGCCTCGGGGCGCCGCCGCCTCCCCCGTCGTCAGTCGCCGAACGATCCATGTCGCCCTTCGCCCTCGGCGAACCGTTCGGCGCCCGCTGCCGTCTCGCCGCTGGCCAGCACCTGGCATCCGAGGTGGGCCTCCAGCGCGAGCCCCGGCGCTAGGTCGCGATCAAGACCGCGGTAGACGGCCTGCCGGTCGCTGCGCAAACACGCCTGCGGAAAGGCCGCCAGTTCCGCCGCCAGGGTCTCGGCCTCGTCTTGTGCGGCGCCAGACGCTACGACGCGCGTCGCGAGTCCGATCGCGTGGGCCTCCTCAGCATCAACCGGGCGGCCCGTGAGAATCAGGTCCAGGGCACGTCCGAGCCCCACAATCTGCGGCAGGCGCTGGGTGCCGCCGTCCACGAGCGGCACGCCGAACCGTCGGCAGAAGACGCCGAACACGGCATCCTCTTCCACGACGCGCAGATCGCACCAGCAGGCCAGTTCCAGGCCGCCCGCCACCGCGTAGCCCGAAACGGCTGCGATCACAGGTTTCGAGAGACGCATGCGGGTTGGCCCGAGGGGCCCGTCTCGGCGCAGGTCGGGATCCACGACGTGCATGGTACCCTCCGCGATCGCCTGCAGATCGGCGCCCGCGCAGAAGTGTCCCCCGGCGCCTCGAAGCACGGCCACGTCCACCGCATCGTCGGCGTCGAAGGTGCGGAAGACGTCGGCTAGCCGGTGGGCCGTGGCAGGGTCGATGGCGTTGCGGCGCTCCGGACGGTTCAGGGTGATCGTGCGAACGGATCCGTCATCGTCGGTGCGGATGGAGGCGTCGGACATAGCGGGCAAACGAATTGGAGACGAACGGACCGCGAGCAGGAAGGATCGGAAGATAGACGACAGCGCGGCTCTTCCGCAATTTCTGCCGGCGGCCGGACCCATTCCCGGCACCCATCGATTGGATCACACCACAGTCGTTCCACGAATACGCATCCCAACTGGACGTGGGGGTCTACACGGCAACGTGTCGTTCCTGCTCGCGACACGGCGGCGCACGCCCCCCTCCTCTGTCTCTCTCCAACGCGATTTGACACTGGCATGGCCATCCCTCCCATCTCAGAATCCACGATCAAGGAGCACACCGCAGGTGGATCTTTCGAGCGCGGTGAAGAATACCTCGCCGATGGGGCCGTTCGGTCCATCGAACAGATCGGCGAGCACACCCTGCGCGCACACGTGCAGGGCAGCGACGTGCATCCATACCTCGTGACGATCCAGTTCGACGACGAGGACGTGACGGAGGTGGAGTGCACGTGCCCTTACCACAGCGGCTCGTGGTGCAAGCATGCCGCGGCCGCTCTGCTCAAGACGCTGCGCGAGGACGCCGTTCCGAAGGCCGAGTCGGCGGCGGTATCGGATCTGGTACGCGACCTGGATCACGACGTGCTGGTTCGCCTAATCGAGCGACTCGCAGAATACAACCCCGACCTCGTCGACCAAATCCGGCGGGAGCGGGAGCGCCTGGCAGACGAGTAGCGGCAGTCCTCACCAAATTTCGGTTTGGCATCGTTGACGCGGCCTGCGGGTCCGGCCTACCTTGGCAGTGTTCGGCTCCTGTGACCCACTGCTGGCTTCCATGACTCCCGACCTGCTCCTCCGCGGCGGCACGCTGCTTCTCCCCCAGGCCTCCACCCGTCGCACGGCGGACGTGCTGATTCGCGACGGCTCGATTGCAGCCATCGGCCCCGACCTGGACGCACCCGGCGTGCCCACATACGACGCCTCGGACCGCCTAATCTCGCCGGGGTGGATGGACATGCACGTCCACTTCCGCGAGCCCGGGCAAGAGCACAAAGAGACGATCGCCACCGGGGCCCGGGCGGCCGCTGCAGGCGGGTTTACGACGGTCGCCTGCATGCCGAACACCGAGCCGCCGATCCATACACGCGACGTGGTCGAGTTCATCCTGGAGCGCGCCGCCGACACGCCAGTCGACGTACATCCGATTGCCACCGTTTCGAAGAAGCGAGCCGGCACGGAGCTCGCAGAACTCGGCGACATGGCCGACGGCGGCGCGGTGGCGTTCAGCGACGACGGGGCGCCGGTGCAGCACGCCGGCCTCATGCGGCGTGCCCTGGAGTACAGCGCCATGCTCGACCGCCCCATCATCAACCACATGGAGGAGGAGGCGCTCAACCCCGACGGGCACATGAACGAGGGCGTCGTCTCGGCCCGCATCGGGGTGGCCGGCATTCCGGGACTGGCCGAGCAGGTGATGATCGCGCGCGACGTGGAGCTCGCCCACGGTACCGACGGCCACGTGCATGTGGCCCACATCTCAACGGCGCGTGGCGTGGAGCTCGTCCGCCAGGCGAAGGCCCGCGGCGTGACGGTCACGGCCGAGGCCTGCCCGCACCACTTCACGCTGACCGATCAGGCCGTGGAGGACAGCGGCTTTGACACGAACACCAAGATGCACCCGCCGTTGTGCAGCGCGGCAGACGTCGAAGCGATCAAAGACGGTCTCGCCGACGGCACGATCGACGCCATCTGTACCGACCACGCCCCCCATGCGGCCTTCGAGAAAGAGGTCGAGTTTACGGCGGCGCCGTTCGGCATTCTCGGCCTGGAAACCGCCTGGGGGCTTATCGGGCGGGAGCTCGTCCGTCCGGGCGTCCTCAGCGTCGAGGAGGCGGTCGCGAAGCTTACCGTCGCGCCGCGCCAGATCCTGGGCCTGGAGCCCCCGCGCATCGCGGAGGGCGAACCGGCCTGCCTGACGATCTTCGATGCGACGACCGAATGGTGGTTCACCGCGGACGACATCGGATCGAAGAGCCAAAACACCCCGTTCCTTGACGAAATGATGGTCGGCCGCCCCTGGGCGATCTACAACAAGGGGCAGTTCATTCAAACGGGTTGACGCAGATCGACGCACGCCACCGGGTCGGCGTTGTAGGCGACGAGGTCTCCCAGGCAGTGCACAGCATCCACCCCGACGCGGTCGGCCGCCTGCACCGCGGCCTGGAGGACTTTCAGGTTGAAATGGATGTCGGAGAGAACGGCGATGCACCCGAGCGAAATCGATCGGCTGAAGGTAGAACCGTGAGGTAGAGCGCGCGGCCTTCGGTTCCAATCGATCACAGCGGGAGACCGGGCAGACGAACCGTAGACCGGCGGCGGACCGGAGGCCCCACTCCGGACGATGAACTCAAAACTCGGAACTCGAAACGCATGTCTCGCGATCGTCTGAACGTTGGTGTTGTACTCGGCGGCGTGGCTCCCGAGCACGAGGTCTCGATCATCTCGGCACTGCAGGCCGCAGCAGCGCTCGACCGTGACCGTTACCGCCCGGTTCCGCTGTACATTGCCAAGGACGGGACGTGGTACACCGGCGAGGATCTGCTGGAGATCGACAACTACCGGGACCTTGATGCGCTGCTCGATACGGCCGTCCCCGTGGCCCTCCAGCCGACCCCGCACGGCCATCTCACCCTGGTCGAAGCCCGCACGCGCGGCGCCATGCAGCGATTTGCGCGTCCCCCCCAGGAGGTTCGTGTCGACGTGGTGCTACCGGGCCTCCACGGCGGCGCCGGAGAGAACGGCGGCGTGCAGGGGCTCTGCGAGACGTTCAACGTTCCGTACGCGGGCAGCAGCGTCTTCGGCTCAGCCGCGGGGATGGACAAGGTCCTCTCGAAACGCCTCTGCCGCGACGCCGGCATCTCCGTCGTTGACTTCGTCGCCTTTCACGAAGTCGACTGGGCGCACCGCGAGGAAGCCGGCCTGGACCGCTGCGAGGACGAAATTGGCTACCCCGCCATCGTGAAGCCTGCCCGGTGCGGCTCGTCCATTGGCATCCTACGGGCCGACGACCGCGCGACCCTCGATGCCGCGATCGAGGACGCGTTCCGCTACGACGACAAGGTGATTGTGGAGCGCGCCGTCGACGCCCTCCGCGAGATCAACTGCTCGGTCCTCGGCGATCGGCACGACGCCACGCCCAGCGTCTTGGAGGAGCCGCTCCCATCTGCGGAGGACGAGGTGCTCACGTTTCAGGACAAGTACATGCGCGAGGACGGCGAGGAGGGCGCCAAGATGGGCGGTGCAAAGAGCACGTCTGAAGGAGCTCAGGGCATGGCATCGCTTGACCGCATCGTGCCCGCCGAGCTGTCGGACGAGCGCACGCAGCGCATTCAAGACCTCGCCGTGCAGCTCTTTCACCTGTTCGAGTGCGCGGGCGTCGTCCGGATCGACTTTATGATCGACGAGGACACGGACACGCTGTTCTTCAACGAGATCAATACGATTCCTGGCTCCTTCTCCTTCTACCTGTGGGATCCTTCCGGTGTCGAATTTGATGAACTCCTAAATCGCATGATCGCGATTGCCCGGCGCCGTCATCGCGAGCAGAACGGTCGCATTCGGACGTACGATGTGAACCTCCTTGCAGAAAAGAGCCTGCGCGGCCTCAAGGGGACGAAGTCAGACGCGTAGCGTTTCAGTTTCTCGTTCCTGGTTTCTCGTTTCTGGTTTCTGAGGTTGGAACCACGATTCCCGAAGCGCAACGTTCAACCCGCAACGCTCAACCCGCAACGCACCCCGCTGTAACGATCCTGATGCCGCTTGATCTTCCCCGTTGTTCAGGGCGTTTTACTTTGTACCCTCGTATCGTTTTTTCCTTACGTCCCGACTGTCATGCATACGCCGATCACTCAAGGGGACGGTGCACCCGATGATCGCCCTCACATTGTCATTATCGGCGCCGGGTTTGCCGGACTCGAAGCGGCGAAGACCTTGCGCGACGAGGACGTGCGCGTGACGCTCATCGATCGCAACAACTACCACAAGTTCCAGCCGCTCCTGTACGAGGTCGCGATGGCCGGGTTGGAGCCAGACGACATCGCGCACAACGTCCGCAACATCTTTCACGGGCAGGAGAACGTGCGCTTCCATCTCGGCACGGTATGCGGCATCGACACCGACCAGAAGCAGGTCCACCTGCGGTACGGCACGTCCATCCGGTACGACGCGCTCATCGTGGCTGCCGGTGCCGTGACCAATGACTTCGGCGTGGAGGGCGTGGAGGAGCATGCCTATCCCCTAAAGAACGTGCCCGATGCCGTCAACCTGCGCAACCACGTGCTGCGGCAGTTCGAGCGCTTCGACCGTGATCCGGCCGCAGCCGACCCGGGGACTCTATCGTTCGTCCTCGTCGGGGGCGGACCCACGGGCGTCGAGATGGCCGGGGCGCTCGTGGAGCTGTTCGACACGCTCGACGGCGACTTCGCCACGCTCGATACGCGGGAACAGGCGCAGTGCATTCTTCTGGAGATGCAGGACGACTTGCTTCCCCCCTACGCCGAGCCGTTGCGTGACTACACGCGGCGGACCCTGGAAGCGCGCGGCGTCGACGTTCGGACCAACGCAACGGTCGCCTGTGTGGAGGCCGATGCCGTGCACCTCGAGGACGGGACGTCGATCCCCACGAAAACGCTCATCTGGGCCGCAGGCGTGAAGGCCAGCCCCGTGGCCGACCTGCTGGACGCCGAACAGACGTGGGACGACCGCGTGGTGGTGAACGCCGACCTCAGCGTGCCCGAAGCGCCGGATGTCTATGCGGTGGGCGACATGGCCGCCATCGACGGCGAGGACGGGCACGAACCGCAGCTTGCACAGGTGGCCATACAGAGCGGCCGCCACGCGGCCCAGCAGATCGTCCGCCGTCTCAACAACCAACCCACAACGTCCTTCTCGTACACCAACCTCGGCCAGATGGCCACCATCGGCCGCAACGCCGCCGTCGCGGAAATGCCTGGGGGCGTGCAACTCAAGGGCCTCTTCGCCTGGATCCTGTGGGTGGTCATTCACATCGCGAAGCTCGTCGGCTTCCGCAACCGGCTCAGCGCGTTCGTCAACTGGTCGTACAACTACTTCACCTACAACCGCAGCGCCCGCCTCATCCTCGACGCTGTGCCCATCGACGACGACATCCCGCTGGAGGTCGAGGAGGTCGACCGGGCCGTGCAGCAGCGCCTGAAGGAAGTGGCCTCGTGAGGC
>CAYFSC010000008.1:0-34528 GCA_964345695.1 uncultured Rhodothermales bacterium
ATTCGCGAGGGGGGGCACACCGTCGGCGCGGGCGTGGTGACCGAGATCCTGGACTGACGGCGACGAACGACCCGCGGCAGGCAAACCGCGGCGACAACCTTTGATGCGCGGAGGTGGGGAGAACGAAAGGGCCGTCCTCTGGGCGTTCGCCCTTCCCTCCCTCCACGCTCACATACGGGCGTAGCTCAATTGGCAGAGCAGCGGACTCCAAATCCGCCGGTTGAGGGTTCGAGTCCTTCCGCCCGTGCTATCTGCACCCTGCACCGTGACACCCACGACCTTTGTTTTCGCGAGGCCTGACGAAGTCGCATGCAAGCAGCGGCTTTGAAAGCGCAGGATCCCGCTGATTTTTCCCTGAGTGCTCGGTTTGTGGGCCCTCCAGGACCGAACAGACGCACACACGACTGTCCTTTCTGCTATGACCTGGATTCAGGAGTATATCAAGAACGTCTATTCGGAGATGCAGAAGGTCAACTGGCCGAGCCGGGATGAGCTTGTCAGCAGCACGCTGATTACGCTCGTGGCGACGGTCATCATCTCTGGTCTCATCTACGCGGCCGACCAGATGATTAGCACAACGCTGACCCTCATCTACAATTAGGCTATCTACAACTAGGCCGTCCGCAATCAATCTGCTCAACGACTTCAGCGTGAGCATGGCTGTCGAAAAATGGTACGTGCTGCGCACCTTCTCCGGACACGAGAAGAAGGTGCGGCGCTATCTCGAGCGCGAGCTTGAGCGCCTTGACCTGGACAAGCACGTCAGTGAGGTACTGATCCCCACCGAGACGGTGTTTGAGATGAAAGGGGGAAAGAAGAAAACAAAGGAGAAAACGTTCTTCCCAGGGTATATTCTGCTGCATTGTGAGTTGACCCCGCAACTCCGCAACATGGCGGAGGATCTTCCATCGGTTATCGGTTTCCTGACCACGGGAACGGGCGACGACCCCACCCCGCTTCGCCCGGATGAGGTGCAACGCATCCTCGGCAAGATGGACCGCGCTGAGGCCGAAGGCGAGCAGCCGGAGATTCCCTTCCAGGCCGGTGACCCGGTGAAAGTGGTGGACGGCCCGTTCGACAGCTTTAACGGCTTTGTCGAGGAGGTGTATCCCGAGAAGATGAAGGTGAAGGTGATGGTGTCCATCTTTGGCCGAAAAACGCCGGTCGAGCTCGACTATCTCCAGGTCGAGCACGAAGAGTAACCCGCGAACCGGGGCCTGGAGGAGCTCCTTCGAACGTCACACACACAAGACAAGCGGAAGTCTGCTTCTGGCGGACGTTTGCACCGCGACATTCGTTATGGCATCACCAGTTGAGACAGAAATCAAACTCCAGATTAAGGGCGGGCAGGCCAACCCGGCGCCGCCGATTGGCCCGGCACTGGGCCAGCACGGAGTCAACATCATGGAGTTCTGCAAGAAGTTTAATGCGGAAACGCAGGACAAAATGGGCACGTTGCTCCCGGTGGTGATTACCGTGTACGCCGACCGGTCCTTCGACTTCGTCGTCAAGAGTCCACCGGCGTCCATTCTGTTGAAGCAGAAAGCGGGCATCGAAACCGCTGCTGCCGACCCGCTTCGGGAGAAGGTGGCAACGGTCTCGTGGGACGACTGCCTCGACATCGCGGAGCAGAAGATGCAGGACTTGAACGCCCACACGCCCGAGCAGGGGGCCCGTATGGTCGCCGGCACGGCCCGGTCGATGGGGATTAACGTGAAGGACAAACCGCCGCGCGACGAGTAGCTGGCAGGACGGAGGCGGTTGCCGGAGCATCAATCCGCGGCCGCACCGATGATTTCTCGTTTCCATTTTGCACGCGGGAGTGGGGAAGGCCCCACGTCTGCACCGCACAACCCACACAACTTATGGCAAAAGTAGAAGGAAAACGGTACCGAGAGGCCAAAGAGGCGGTCCCCTCGGACGAAGGTCCGCTGAGCCTGATGCAGGCGTCGGAGATGGTTCGCGAGACTGCCACAGCCAACTTTGACGAGTCGGTGGACATGGATCTGCGTTTGGGCGTTGATCCCCGCCACGCCGACCAGATGGTGCGTGGCACGGTTGCCCTCCCGCACGGAACCGGCCGCGACGTGACGGTGCTCGTTCTGGCCAACGAAGCCAAGCAAGAAGAGGCCGAAGCGGCGGGAGCCGACTATGCAGGTCTCGACGAGTACGTCGCGCGCATCCAGGAGGAGAACTGGCTCGACTACGACGTTGTTATCGCCACCCCCGACGTGATGGGACAGGTCGGCCAACTCGGCCGGGTCCTCGGTCCACGCGGCCTGATGCCCAACCCGAAGAGCGGAACCGTGACCATGGACGTGGCGGAGACGGTTCAGGAGATGAAGGCCGGCAAGATCGAGTTCCGCGTCGACCGCACCGGCAACTTGCACACGCCCATCGGACGCGCCTCATTCTCGGCGCAAGAGCTGTACGAGAACGCCAAGGCGTTTCTCAAGGAGGTTGTCCGGTTGCGTCCGGCCGCATCGAAGGGACTCTACATCCGGTCGGTCACGATGTCGGCCACGATGGGGCCGCCGGTGCCTGTGGATCGCCGCTCCGTGCTGTCAGAAGCCCGATAGCCAGCCGCTGCCTGCCTTTCCGCCTCTCGAACTGATTCGACTGTTGGACTTATGCCGAAGACCCGAGCGCAAAAAGCCGAGATCATTGATGAGATCGGCGAAAAGTTAGACGAGTATCCTATTCTGTATCTCACGAATTACGCGGGCCTTGACGTCGCCCAGACCAACGAATTGCGTGGACGCTTTCGCGAGGCGGGCGTCGAGTACAAGGTCACCAAGAACACGCTCGCCAAGATGGCCCTGGCCGATGTCGAGGGCATGAGCGAGTTGGAGGCGTTCTTTGCCGGTCCGACGGCGGTCGCCTTCAGCAACGACCCCGCCAAGCCGGCGCGGGTTCTGCAGGACTTCCTTGAGGACGAAGAAACCGAACGTCCTGAGTTGAAGGTCGCCTGGATCGAAGGCGACATGTATGAGGGTGCCGACGCCCTCGATGCCCTTGCCGACCTGAAGTCGCGCGAGGAACTCATCGGCGATATCATTGGTCTGCTCCTGTCCCCGGCCCAGAACATTGTGGGTGCTTTGCAGGGACCGGGCCAGACCCTCGCCGGTGCCATCCAATCGATCGGAGAAGACGACGACGAGTAATCGCGTACCGACCTGATAACGGACTCACCGGTCCGATGAGGGTCGGCTCCCTAAATCGTAGCTCCCCTTAATGCGCGACGCAGCCTCGACCCCGTGTTGGGGCAGAGACCGTCGCAGGAACCCAACCCTCTTACCATGGCAGACATTCAAGAACTTGCAGACCAGCTTGTAAACCTCACGATCAAGGAGGCGAGTGAGCTGGCAAAACATCTCGAAGAGGAATACGACATCCAACCGGCTTCGGCCGGCGTTGCGGTCGCCGCGGGCGGCGGTGCAGGTGGCGACGGCGAAGCCGAAACCGAGGAGCAGACAGAGTTTGACGTCATGCTCACCGGCGTGTCGGGCAACAAGATCGCTGTGATCAAGGAGGTGCGCTCCATTACGAGCCTCGGCCTGAAGGAAGCCAAGGCGCTGGTGGACGAGGCCCCGAGCCCTGTGAAGGAGGGGGTCACCCGCGAAGAGGCCGACGACCTGAAGGCGCAACTCGAAGATGCGGGCGGCGAGGTCGAACTTCAGTAGCCACCCCTCGGGCCGTTTTTTCGCTCCGACATCCCGACTCCTTTTCCGAAGGCCGACCTCCGCGCGGAGGTTGGCTTTCGGTGTCTGGGAAACCGGTCCGTCTCCGCCCTTTCCCGAGCGATTATTTCCACCCGGCGCGGTCGTGAAACAAGGCCAACCTGCGGAAGTAAAGGATCTACTGTAACTCTGGGTTTTGGAGAAACCCCAGAGTCCCGACTCCTCTCACGTCGAGGCCAAGAAAACCCGAGTCGGCTACAGCTGTCCTTCCCAGTGGCGACCATCGCGTGATGAACGACCCTCGTTTCGCCCGTTCCTCTCTGTGTGCCTCTCTGCAACCGTTCTTCACGCTGCATATTGAGCTGATTCCACTTGGGGCCTCGCCCCCCGTGTGAACACCTGCCGTCCCATTACGGCCCCTTCACAACGACTCCGGTTCACTCCGCGTATCTACATGGGTGCAAGAGATTGTGCGTGGCGAGACGTGGTCGCGCCTTCGCTCAAGACCCCGTGGTTTAAGTCCGCCCGGTGCCCTCCCGCCTGCACCCGGTCGTTGAGTCCCGGTCGTTGATTCGACGTCGCGCCCCGTCTGCAATGCAGAGGGCGCTCGAAGACCTGCGAACGCAAACCTGACGCGAGCAACTTAGCCTATGCCCACCTTTCTTTCCGGCGACATTACCACCAACGGTCATCTGGAGGACGCCGCTCCCCGCCACAGCTTCGCAGACATCCCGACCGTTGAGGATTATCCAGACTTTCTGGATATCCAGCTTCAGGTGTTTCACGACTTTGTACAGGACGATGTCCCCCCTGAGGATCGCGAGAATCAGGGGCTGCAGGAAGTCTTTAACGAGCACTTTCCGATCGAAGACAGCCGAGGCCGCTACTCGCTCGAGTTCATCAACTATGAGCTCGACGCCCCGAAGCACACGATGGAAGAGTGCAAGGCGCAGGGGCTTACCTACGAAGTGCCGCTGAACGCCACGCTTCGCCTTTCGAGCAAGGAGGAGGAAGATGGCGAAGAAGCCATCGAGGCCATCGAGCAGGAAGTCTACCTCGGGGAGTTTCCGTTCATGACAGACCGTGGGTCGTTCATCATCAACGGTGCTGAGCGGGTTATCGTCTCGCAACTGCACCGCAGCCCGGGAGTCTTCTTCAGCACGGAGATGCACTCAAACGGGACGCAGCTCTACAGCGCCCGGGTCATTCCCTTCCGCGGCTCCTGGATGGAATTCTCGACGGACGTACGCGATGTGCTGTGGGCGTACATCGACCGCAAGAAAAAGGTGCCGGTCACCACGCTCCTTCGCGCGCTGGGGTACTCCAGCGATGACGAAATCATTCGCATGTTCGACCTCGCAGACGCCGTCGACTTCGAGGACGAAGAGTCCTTTCAGGAACGGGCCGTTGGGCGCGAACTCGCCAACAGCGTTACGATCGAGAAGGTCATCGAGATCGTCGACGAGGACACCGGCGAGGTTGTCGATGAAGAGACGGAGCGCGAGGTGCTGCTTCCCGCCGAGCATGAGCTGGAGGAGGACGACTTCGAGACGCTCGACGAGCACGACATCAGTCGGGTCTACCTCATCAAGGAGGACGTGGAAGAGGAAGATCTCGACCGAAGCACGCTCGTGTCGACGCTTCAGAAGGACGCGACCCACACCGAGGAAGAGGCACTGCGCCTCATTTATGAGAAACTTCGTGGGAGCGAGGCCCCGGATCTCGACTCCGCCCGGCAGGCGCTGGAGCGGCTGTTCTTCTCCGATCAGCGGTACGACCTCGGCGACGTGGGGCGCCACCGCATCAACGAGCGGCTGGAGATCGACGTGGATGAGGACACGCAGGTGCTCACGAAGGAGGACGTGGTGGGCATCGTCCACGAGCTCGTAAGGCTCCAGAACGGCGAGGCCACGGCCGATGACATTGACCACCTCAGCAACCGCCGCGTAAAGACGATCGGCGAGCAGATCGGGTCGCAGTTTTCGCTGGGACTCGCTCGCATGGCCCGCACCATCCGCGAGCGCATGAATCTGCGGGATGCGGACAAGTTCACGCCGAAGGATCTGGTGAACGCACGGACAATCTCGAGCGTCATCAACACCTTCTTCGGCACGAACCAGCTCAGCCAGTTTATGGACCAGACGAACCCGATGGCGGAGCTGACGAACAAGCGTCGTCTGTCCGCCCTGGGCCCGGGAGGGCTCACGCGGGAACGCGCAGGATTCGAGGTGCGCGACGTGCATTACACCCACTACGGTCGCATCTGCCCGATTGAGACGCCCGAGGGCCCGAACATCGGCCTCATCACGTCGCTTTGCGTCTACGGAGTGATCAACGACTTCGGCTTTATCGAGACGCCGTACCGCGTCGTGAAAGACGGCCGAGTTACTGAGGAGGTGGAATATTTAACGGCGGATCAGGAAGACAAAGCCACGATCGCGCAGGCCAACGCGCCGATTGACGAGGAGGGTCACTTCAAGACAGACCAGGTGAAGTGCCGGTTCCGCGGCGATTTTCCGGTTGTGGACCCGGAGGAGGTCCAGTACATGGACGTCTCGCCGAACCAGATCGTCTCGCCGTCGGCCAGCCTCATTCCGTTCATCGAGCATGACGACGCCAATCGCGCGCTCATGGGCGCCAACATGCAGCGGCAGGGCGTACCGCTGCTGCGCAGCGACAGCCCCATCGTGGGGACCGGCCTTGAAGGACGTGTGGCACGAGACTCGGGGGCCTGCGTGGTGGCCGACGGCGACGGCGTCGTGGAATATGTCGACGCCGAGCGGATCGTCGTGCGCTACGACGAGGACCAGCAGAAGGAGAACCTGACGTTCGGTGAGCCGGTGCGCGAGTACGACCTGACCAAGTTCCGGCGCACCAACCAAGATACGTGCATGAACCAGAAGCCGATCGTCCAGCAGGGCGAACGCGTGGAGGACGGCCAGGTGCTTACCGATGGCTTTGCGACCGAGAAGGGCGAACTCGCGCTCGGCAAGAACGTGCTTTGTGCGTTCATGCCGTGGCAGGGCTACAATTTTGAGGACGCCATCGTGATCAGCGAGCGTCTCGTCGCCGACGACGTGTACACCTCGGTGCACATCGAAGAGTTCGAGCACGAGGTGCGCGACACGAAGCGGGGCGAAGAGGAGCTCACGCGTGAGATTCCGAATGTCTCCGAGGAGGCCACCAAGGACCTCGACGAACGCGGCATCATCCGGGTCGGGGCTGAGGTCAATCCGGGCGACATCATCGTCGGGAAGATCACGCCGAAGGGCGAGACGGATCCGACGCCCGAGGAGAAACTGCTCCGCGCCATCTTCGGCGACAAGGCGGGCGACGTGAAGGACGCGTCGCTGAAAGCCAAGCCGGGCATGGACGGCGTTGTGATCGACACGAAGCTCTTCAGTCGCCGTCAGCTCGATCCGGCCTCTAAGAAGATGGAGGAGAAGCGCCTCGAAAACATCGAGCGCAAGAAAGAGCGCAGGCTCGAAAACCTGAACGAGCGCTTCTTCGGCAAATTCTTCCGCGTCGTCGAAGGCACGAAGAGCGCGGGCATCGAAGACCGCGACGGCAACACCATCCTTCCGGAAGGTGCAGAGTTTGATCCGGACGTGTTCGAAAGCGTCGATCCGGAGAGCCTGTCGACACGGATGAAGTTCACCGAGGACGAAGAGGTGAATGAGGACATTCGGACGCTCCTCAAGAACTACAAGTCGCGCCGGCGTGACATCGTAGGCACGGCGAAGCGCGAGGAGCACCAGGTGCAGATGGGCGACGAATTGCAGGCCGGCATCGTGCAGATGGCCAAGGTGTACGTGGCTCGCAAGCGGAAAATCCAGGTCGGCGACAAGATGGCCGGACGCCACGGCAACAAGGGCGTCATCGCTAATGTGGTGCCGGTCGAGAACATGCCATTCCTCGACGATGGAACGCCGGTCGACATCGTGCTGAATCCGCTCGGCGTGCCGTCCCGCATGAACCTGGGGCAGATTTACGAGACGCTGCTTGGATGGGCCGGCGACAAGCTTGGCGTGAAATACGCGACGCCGATCTTCGACGGGGCGACGCTGGAAGACATCGGCGACGAGTTGGAGAAGGCCGGCCTGCCCCGCGATGGCAAGGCGCAGCTCTACGACGGACGCACCGGCGAGGCGTTCGACGAGAAGACGACGGTGGGCCAGATCTACATGATGAAGCTGAGCCACCTCGTCGAGGACAAGATGCACGCCCGCTCGATTGGCCCGTACAGCCTCATTACACAGCAGCCGCTCGGCGGTAAGGCGCAGTTCGGCGGCCAGCGTCTCGGCGAGATGGAGGTCTGGGCATTGTACGCCTACGGTGCGTCGAGCACGCTGCAGGAGATGCTCACGTACAAGTCCGATGACGTGCAGGGCCGATCGCAGGCCTACGAGTCCATCGTGAAGGGCAAGAACATGCCATCGCCGAACGTTCCCGAGAGCTTCAACGTGCTCATTCGTGAGCTTCAGGGACTCGGTCTTGAGGTCACGCTCGACTGATGCGTGTGGGAGGGGGCGTACGGGCGAGACGCGTCCCACCTCCCAGGCGGCTCCCGCGAGGGACGCGGTGCATCCCTCAACGTTTTCGTCCGCACGGATATACATCCTTTTAAAATAGCAACCTTATATGCCGTACGGTAATAGTAAGGAGATCAAGAAAGACTTCGACGAGATCACCATCAGCCTGGCCTCCCCAGAGGACATCCTGGAGCGGTCGTACGGCGAGGTTATGAAGCCGGAAACCATCAACTACCGGTCGTTCAAGCCGGAGATGGGTGGGCTGTTCTGCGAGAAAATCTTCGGTCCGGTCAAGGACTACGAGTGCCACTGCGGGAAGTACAAGCGCATCCGCTACAAGGGCATCATCTGCGACCGGTGTGGCGTGGAGGTGACGCGCAAGGCCGTCCGGCGCGAGCGCATGGGGCACATTTCCCTGAGCGTGCCGGTCGTGCACATCTGGTACTTCAAGACGCTGCCGAACAAAATCGGCCACCTTCTGGGCCTGAAGTCGAAGGACCTGGAAAAGGTGATCTACTACGAGAACTACATCGTCATCCAGCCCGGTACAGCCAAGCGGCTGGGCGTCGAAGAAAACCAGCTCCTGACCGAGGAGGAGTACTACAACATCCTCTATCAGATTCGGGAGGACAACAACCGCTTGCCGGACGACGATCCGGACAAGTTCATCGCGATGATCGGCGGCGAGGCCGTCGAGACGATGCTGGAGCGGCTCGACCTGCCGACGCTCGCGCAGGAACTCCGCTACCAGGTGAAGACGGAAACGAGTCAGCAGCGCAAGGCGAAGGCGCTGAAGCGGCTCAACGTCGTCGAGGCCTTCCGCGAGGCGAATCGCAAGCAGGAGAACAAGCCGTCGTGGATGGTGATGCGCGTCATCCCGGTGATCCCGCCGGAGTTGCGTCCGCTCGTTCCGCTCGACGGGGGCCGCTTTGCCACGAGCGACCTGAACGACCTGTACCGGCGCGTTATCATTCGTAACAACCGGCTTAAGCGCCTTATCGACATCAAGGCGCCGGAGGTCATTCTCCGCAACGAAAAGCGGATGCTGCAGGAGGCGGTGGACTCGCTCTTCGACAACAGCCGGAAGTCCAACTCGGTACGCGGCTCCTCGAATCGCCCGCTGAAGTCCCTCAGCGACATGCTGAAGGGCAAGCAGGGACGGTTCCGTCAGAACCTGCTGGGCAAGCGCGTGGACTATTCCGGCCGTTCGGTGATTGTTGCCGGCCCGCACCTGGAGCTGCACCAGTGCGGCCTGCCGAAAGAGATGGCCGTTGAGCTCTTCAAGCCGTTTATCATCCGGCGTCTCATCGAGCGCGGCATCGTGAAGACGGTGAAGAGCGCGAAGAAGTACGTCGACCGGCGCACAGCCGAAGTATGGGACATTCTGGAAAAGGCCGTCGAGGGCCGACCGGTGCTGCTCAACCGGGCGCCCACGCTGCACCGGCTGGGCATCCAGGCCTTCCAACCGGTACTCACGGAGAGCAAGGCCATCGAGATTCACCCGCTCGTGTGTCCGGCCTACAATGCCGACTTTGATGGCGACCAGATGGCTGTGCACGTACCGCTCAGCCACGAGGCCTGCCTCGAAAGCATGATCCTCATGCTGAGCAGTCACAACATCTTGAGCCCGGCGAACGGCAGCCCGCTCACGGTGCCGACGCAGGACATGATCCTCGGGCTCTACTACATCACGAAGGCCAAGTCGAACCAGAAGGGCGAGGGCATGCGCTTCTCTACCCTGGACGAGGCCCGGCAGGCCTACGATCAGGGCGTCCTGAACACGCACGCCAAGATCAAGCTGCGCGACCCCGACGGATCCGGCGAAATGATCGACACGACGGTCGGTCGCGTGCTGTTCAACGACATTGTGCCAGACGAGGTTGGGTACGTCAACGAGGTCCTCACCAAGAAGAACATGCGTCCGGTCATTGGCCGCGTGTTGGAGGCGACCGGCTTCAAGCGGACGTCGCAGTTCCTCGACGACATGAAGAACATGGGCTTCGGCCGTTCGACCACGTCGGGCATCACGTTCTCCTTGTCTGATATCGTCGTCCCGGACAAGAAGAAGGAGCTCATCGAGGAAGCCAACGAGAAGGTGGAGAAGACCCGCAGCAACTACTCGATGGGCTTCATCACCGACAACGAGCGCTACAACCAGGTCATCGACATCTGGACGCAGACGAACAACCGCGTCTCGGAGGTGCTCTTCAACTCGCTGAAAGAGCACCGCGAAGGGTTCAACGCCATCTTTATGATGGCCGACTCGGGAGCGCGAGGCTCGCAGGAACAGATCCGTCAGCTCGGCGGCATGCGTGGCCTCATGGCCAAGCCGCAGAAGAACATCGGCGAGGGCGGCGGCGAGATTCTGGAGAACCCGATCCTGTCGAACTTCAAGGAGGGACTGTCCGTCCAGGAGTACTTCATTTCGACACACGGGGCCCGCAAGGGACTGGCCGACACGGCGCTCAAGACGGCCGACGCCGGCTACTTGACACGCCGCCTGGTGGATGTGTCGCAGGACGTAACGATTACCGAGCACGACTGTGGCACGCTCCGGGGCATCAAGGTGTCGGCCCTGAAGGACAACGAGGACATCGTCCAGCCGCTCTCCGAACGGATTCTGGGCCGCGTTTCGGTGCACGACGTCTACGACCCGCACACCGACGAACTCATCGTCGAGGCCAACGAACTGATCGACGAAGAGAAGGCCGACAAGATCGCGCAGACCTCTATCGAAGAGGTGGAGATCCGCTCGGTCCTCACCTGCGAGTCGCGCCGTGGCGTGTGCACGCTCTGCTACGGTCTCAACCTCGGCACGCAGCGCATGGTGGAGGTTGGCGAGAGCGTCGGCGTGGTGGCCGCGCAGTCGATCGGCGAGCCCGGCACACAGCTTACGCTCCGCACGTTCCACACGGGTGGAACGGCCAGCCGCGTCTCGGCCGAGTCGACGATTCAGGCCAAGTTCTCTGGCGTGCTGGAGTTCAAAAACCTGCGCTCTGTCACGTATGAGGAGAGCGACGGCGACAAGGAGGTTGTCCTCTCCCGTCAGGGCGAGATTCAGATCATGGATCCGGTCGAGGACGGGCGGGAGCTCACCAGCTACGTCGTGCCGTACGGTGCCGAGTTGCTTGTCGAGGAAGGGCAGGAAGTGGACCAGGGCGAAGTGCTCGTCTCCTGGGATCCGTACAACAGCCTGATCCTTACGGAGGTGGACGGTCAGGTTCGCTTCGAGGACGTTATCGAAGGCACGACCTACCGGGAAGAGACCGACGAGCAGACCGGCCACATGGAGAAGGTGATCGTCGAAAGCCGGGAGCGCACGCTGACGCCCGCCATCATGGTCGAGTCAGAAGAGGGCGACGCCCGCGAGTACAACATGCCGGTGGGGGCGCGCATCCAGGTGGACGACAACGACGAGGTGCAAGCCGGCCAGGTGCTCGCCAAGATTCCGCGTCAGACCGCAAAGACGAGCGATATTACCGGGGGACTGCCCCGTGTCACGGAGCTCTTCGAAGCACGCACGCCGGACGACCCAGCGGCCGTTTCGGAGATCGACGGCCTCGTCAGCTTCGGCGATCGCAAGCGTGGAAAGCAGGAGGTTATCGTGTCGAGCCGCGACGACGAGATGCAGAAGAGCTACATGGTGTCGCTCTCGAAGCACCTGCTCGTGCATGAAGGCGACTACGTGCAGGCCGGCGATCCGCTCTCTGATGGGCAGATCGCCCCGCACGACATCCTGTCGATCAAGGGCCCGCGGGCCGTGCAGGAGTACCTGCTGAACGAGATTCAGGAGGTGTATCGCCTGCAGGGCGTCGATATCGACGACAAGCACATCGAGTGCGTCATCCGACAGATGATGAAGCGGGTCGAGGTCACCTCGCCGGGCGATACGAAGTTCCTCGAAGAGGACATCGTGGACCGCCACGAACTGGCGCAGGTGAATGATGACCTGTACGACAAGTTTGTGGTGACGGACCCGAGCGATGCCGAAGACCTCAAGATCGGAGAGATCGTGGACCGCCGTCAGCTTCGCGAAGTCAACTCCGACCTGAAGCGGCAGGACAAGCCGGAGGTCGAGGTGCGCGAGGCCCGGCCCGCCGTCGGAACACCGGTGCTGCTCGGAATCACGAAAGCCGCTTTGGCGACCGAGTCGTGGGTCTCCGCGGCATCCTTCCAGGAGACGACCAAGGTGCTCACCAACGCCGCCATCGAGGCCAACACGGATCCACTGTACGGCCTCAAGGAGAACGTCGTGGTGGGCCACGAAATCCCGGCCGGAACCGGACAGCGCGAGTACCGCGACATCGTGGTCGGCTCGAAGTCCGAGCTCGAGGAGCTGCAGGCTGCAATCGGTGGCGACGGCGAAGCCGTGACCGGCGACGGTGCGGCGGGCGACGGCGCGCCGACCGAGGAAGACGTCGAGCAGGTCGAGGCGGATTCTGGTCAGTAGTCGATCCTTCCTTTTCATCATGCAACGCCTCGTCTCCCTCCGGGGGCGGGGCGTTTGCTATGGACGGAACGGGGCTCGCATCCGCATTGCTCATGCCATGGGTTTGGACACTTGCAGCGGCTGTCGGGGCTGGCGCGGTCTTTGCCGCGCTCGCCCACCGTGCACGGGCCCTTACGGGGTCCGGAGCCGTGGCGGCGGGCGGCCTCGCCGCCTGCCTGATTGGACTCGGCGGCTGGGCATGGATCGGGCCGGGCCTGACGTTCTTCGTGTTGTCGAGTGCACTGTCGAAGCTGCAGCCCCGCTCCAAGACGGAGGCCGCGAGCCGGTTTGAGAAGGGATCAGTTCGCGACGCGGGGCAAGTTCTGGCCAACGGCGGCGTCGCCTGGGCCCTGCTGGTGCTCTGGGCCGCACTGCCGTCCGGCTGGAGTGAAGGCCAGGCTGCCCTTTATGCCGGCGGCTGCGGCGCCTTCGCGGCCGCTGCGGCCGATACGTGGGCCACGGAACTCGGCACGCTCAGCCCCGAGCGCCCGCGTTCCATCCGCACCGGACGGCCCGTTCCGACGGGCACGTCGGGGGGCCTGTCGGTTCTCGGAACGCTGGCCGGCGCTCTGGGGGCCGGCAGCGTCGCCCTCGCCGCCCTTCTGGGGACGGTCGCCACGGCGAGTCTGGCCGCCGTCGTCATGGCGGGCGGCCTCGCCGGCATGTTCGCTGACAGCCTCGCCGGAGCCACCATCCAGGCCCAGTACAAAGATCCGGTCACAGGCCGGCGAACCGAAGTGCCTCCGACTGCGGAGTTGGCCCCTGCGCGAGGATGGCCGATTGTGACCAACGACACAGTGAACTGGATCGGAACCGCCGTCGGAGCCGGCGTATCCGCGCTGGGAGTCCTCCTTGTTGCGTAGCAGAGAACGACACGCACGACGTGCAATCGGGGGCGCCACTCGTTAGGTTCTGAGCAGGATCCCCATCCTGAAGCTCCCTTTCCGGAAGCGCTTCATCCTCATAACGAACCGCACGCCATGGCCCTTCCCGATCTGCGTTCTCAGTCCCAGATGCGCCCGCCGGACGAGCTTTTGAATCATTTGCAGTCGTTCGAGCTCAACCTCCAGTTTACGGCAGGCATCTGGTACTTTACGCCGTTCGACAGCCGCTTCCACGCCAAGTACACAGACGACCGGACGATCGAGGAGCGTCTTGACAGGGCCGCGTCGCTCACCGAGGACGGCCTCGTGGGGCTGGAGGCCCATTATCCGAACGAGATCAACGAGGACAATCTGGAGCTCTGGAAACGCTTTCAGCGTGACACCGGGATTGAGCTGGTCACCGTCATTCCGCTTCTGTTTTATGACGAGGAGTTCGAGTTCGGCTCCCTGTCAAATCCGCATGACGCACCGCGCCAGAAGGCCATCGACCGGCTGAAACGAACCTTGGAATTGAACCGTGAACTGGACACCGATTTCTGTGTGGTCTGGCCCGGCATCGACGGATTTGAGAACGCCTTCGGACACGACTTTGCAGCGATGCGGCAGCGGTTTGTCGAGGGGATGGCCGAAGCTATGGATGCAGTGCCGGGGGTGCGCATCGCGTTCGAGCCGAAGCCGTACGAACCGCGCGGTCGCATCCTCTACTCGACGACGCCGGAAGGAGTCCTCCTGGGCCATCAGGTCGAACAGCATCTGGACCATCCCACCAATCGAGAGCTGCTGGACGCGGGGCACGCGCTGGTGGGGATGAACCCGGAAGTCGGGCACGTGCTCATGGGCTTCGAGGATCTGGCTTACGCGTTTTCCTGGCCGCTCTCGGAGGGGCGGCTTGCCCACACGCACTGGAATAGCCAACCGCTCGGGAATTACGACCAGGATCAGAACGTGGGCGCCATCTCGCCCGAGCAGTCTGAGGCTCTGCTCTACACCCTCAAGATGCACGGCTACGAGGGCGACTTCGGCATCGACATCAACCCGGAGCGCATGCCGGTAGAACGCGCGCTCCGCATCTCGATGGACGCCCTGCGGGCCATGAACGATCGCATCAACGAGCTTGATCATGCGGCTATCGTCGAGGCGCGACAGAATCCGCGCGACCACCGTGGCGTCGTCGAGGCCATGCTCGTGCAAGCCCGCGCCCCCGACCCGGACCGGCTGGTCAGCGTCCCCGACGTGATCCGCGACGACCGTTCGTGAGCACGACACGTCTCGACGCGTTCCTGCACATCACCAATCCATACACGGCATGCAGTATCGAACCCTCGGGCGCACCGGATGGGACGTCGCGGCTGTTAGCATGGGCTGCTGGGCCATTGGCGGAAGCTGGGGCCCGGTCGATGACGACACCTCCATGGACACTCTGCACCGCGCCGTCGAACAGGGCATCAACTTCTTCGACACGGCCGATGTGTACGGCGACGGGCGGAGCGAGCGGCTTTTGGCTCAGCTCGCCCGGGACCATTCCCACATTCGCATTGCCACAAAAGCGGGTCGGCGTCTCGATCCGCACACGGCTGACGGCTACAACCGGGAGAACCTCACCGCGTTCGTCGAACGCAGCCTGCGCAACCTGGAAACGGAGACGCTCGACCTGCTGCAGCTCCACTGCCCGCCTACCGAGGTGTACTACCGCCCGGAGGTCTTCGGCATCCTCGACGATCTGGTGGCCGACGGCAAAATCCGCCACTACGGCGTGAGTGTCGAGAAGGTCGAGGAGGCGCGTAAGGCCATCGAGTACCCGAACGTCGACACCGTGCAGATCATCTTCAACATGTTTCGGCAGCGCCCGGCCGAGCGGTTTTTGGTGGAAGCTCAGGCGCGCGATGTCGGCGTTCTGGCGCGGGTGCCGCTGGCTTCCGGGCTGCTAACGGGCAAGTTTGAAGGCTCGTCAGAGTTTGCAGAAAGCGACCATCGGCACTTCAATCGGGAGGGAGAGGCCTTCGACCGGGGGGAAACCTTCGCAGGTGTCGATTTTGAAACCGGCGTACAGGCCGTCCGCGCACTCGAAGATATCTGTCCGGACGGCATGACCATGCCCCAGTTCGCGCTTCGCTGGATCCTGATGTTCGAGGCAGTCACCTGCGCCATTCCCGGCGCGAAGCGCCCCGATCAGATCGAGGAGAACGCTGCCGCTGCCGATCTTCCGTCGCTGTCCGACCGCGTCATGAACCGCGTTAAGCAGGTATACGACGACGCCGTGCGAGCGCAGGTGCATCACCGCTGGTAGCCCCTGCACCTTCCGTGCACAGCCCTGACGAGTTGCCCCGTTCCTGACCGATACCCTGCCTGCCCATGCCGGATTACCTCCTTGGAATCGACCTCGGAACCAGCGGCAGCAAGGCGCTGCTGATGAAGGAGGACGGCAGTCTCTGCGGCACGGCGACGCACAGCTACGAAACGCAGATGCCGCGCCCCTCCTGGGCCGAGCAGAATCCCGAGGTGTGGGAGACCGCCACGGTCCAGAGCATCCGCGCGGTGCTCGGCGAGTGCGGCGTGGAGGGGGAACAGGTGGCCGCCGTCGGCCTCACGGGGCAGATGCACGGCCTCGTGGCTCTGAATGAGGACGGAGCCGTGCTGCGACCGGCCATCCTCTGGAACGACCAGCGCACCGGCGAGCAGTGCGCCGCCATTACCAAGCAGGTGGGCGCCGAACGAGTCCTCGAGTGGACGGGGAATCCGGTTCTGCCCGGATTCACCGCGCCCAAGATCGAGTGGGTCCGCGAGCACGAACCGGAGGTGTTTGAGCAGATCGCGGCTGTGCTGCTCCCGAAGGATTACATCCGCTACCGACTCACCGGCACGCAGGCAACCGATGTTTCGGATGCGTCCGGCACGTCGCTCTTCGATGTGGAGAACCGCCGGTGGTCGGAGCCTATGCTTGACGCGCTCCACATCCCCCGCGCCTGGCTGCCCCAGGTCACTGAATCGCGTGCCGTGAGTGCGCACATTGATCGGCATGGCGCTCGCGCTACGGGCTTGCAGCGGGGAACGCCCGTGATTGCTGGGGCCGGCGATCAGGCCGCCGGAGCCGTGGGCACGGGAGCGACCGAGGAAGGGATCGTGTCGATCACACTCGGCACGTCGGGCGTTGTCTTCGCTGCCAGCGATAGCTACCGCGTCGATCCCGGTGGGCGGCTGCATGCCTTCTGCCACGCGGTCCCCGAAACGTGGCATCTCATGGGCGTCATGCTGTCGGCGGCGGGGTCGTTGCAGTGGTTCCGAAGGGCGGTGTGGGAGGGCGATGAGCCGAACGACGAGGCCGCGTTCGAACCTGTTCTCGCGGCCGCCCGAGAAGCACGCCCCGGGTCCGAGGGACTGCTCTTCCTCCCGTACCTGAGCGGCGAGCGCACGCCCCATGCCGATCCGGATGCCCGCGGCGTGTATTTCGGCCTTCACCTGCGACACGAGCCGCGTCATCTCGCGCGGGCCGTCTTGGAAGGCGTGGCCTTCGGGCTGCGCGACTCGCTGGCGCTGATGCGCACGCTGGGCATCAGCGCACAAGAGGTCCGCGTGTCCGGCGGCGGTGCACAGAGCCCCCTGTGGCGTCAGATCCTGGCCGACGTGCTGGACCGTCCGGTCGTGCACGCCACGACGCCGCACGGGGCGGCTCTGGGAGCGGCGCTGCTCGCCGGGGTCGGAATCGACCGCTTCGCCGATGTCTCCGAGGCCACGTCCGTCGTCTATCGAGAAGCCGGCCGCACCGCGCCCACCGACAGTGTCGCGACTTACGACGCCATGTATGATCGCTACCGGGCGCTGTATCCGGCGCTCCGCAAGCAGTTTGCAGCGCTCTCCGAAACAACAGATCGCCTATTTTGACGGACCCTGCTCCGTCGAAGGGATGGACCGGGTGGAAGCCGGGATCATGTCCGTCTGGCAGTTGTGTCGGTATTGTTCATCCCTTTACTTACGGTCTGTTCGCAGCTGGTCCTTTGGCCTGCGCGATACCCCACTAACGACCCCGTCGCTGCCGTTCCCTCATTCGCCAACGCGTGTTGATCCATGCCCTGGTACAAGAAGCTCCACTGGCAAATCATTATCGGCCTGATCCTCGGACTGCTGTACGGCATCGTGGCCGCAGCTCAAGGATGGGGCACCTTCACCAGCAACTGGGTGGCGCCGTTCGGGACCATTTTTCTCAATCTGCTGAAGCTCATTGCCGTCCCGCTCATTTTGGCGTCCCTGGTCGTGGGAGTGGCCTCGCTCAGCGATCTGAAGAAGCTATCGCGCATTGGGGGGAAGACACTGGCCCTGTACGTTACGACCACCGTGATTGCCCTGGCGATCGGGTTGGTCCTGGTAAACACCTTAGAACCCGGCGCCTTCGTACCGGACGACATGCGCCAGCAGTTGGAGCAGACCTACCAGGGCGACGTCGAACAGCGCCAGCAGTTCGCGCAGGAGGCCCAGGATCGAGGGCCGCTGCAGCCGCTTGTCGACATGGTGCCGGGCAACTTCTTCAACGCGGCCTCAGACAACAGCAACATGCTGCAGGTCGTGTTCGTCGCGATCTTCGTGGGCATCGGCCTGCTGCTCATCCCCAAAGAGAAGGCGCAGCCCCTGCTGGACTTCTTCGATAGCCTGAACACCCTGGTGATCCGGCTCGTCGAGATCATCATGCTCACCGCCCCCGTCGGCGTGTTCGGCCTCCTGGCGGACGCGATCACGTCCATCGCTGGCGACAGTCCGGGGCAGCTCATGAGCCTGCTCGGTGCCCTTGGCTACTACTGTATCACGGTCGCGCTGGGCCTCGGGATTATGGTGTTTCTCGTCTACCCCTCGTTCCTCAAGCTGTTTACGAACATGTCCATCCCGAGCTTTTTCCGCGGCATCGCCCCCGCGCAACTAGTGGCCTTCTCCACGTCGTCCAGCGGGGCTACGCTCCCCGTGACCATGGAGGTTGCCGAAAAGAACCTGGGGGTTTCGGAGGAGGTGTCGTCGTTCGTGCTGCCGCTGGGGGCCACGATTAACATGGACGGCACGGCGCTCTATCAGGCGGTTGCGGCCGTGTTCATTGCCCAGGTGCTCGGCATTGAGCTCGCCCTCTCGGCTCAGCTCAATATCGTGTTCATTGCGGTGCTGGCGTCTATTGGAACCGCCGCCGTGCCCAGTGCAGGCATCGTCATGCTCGTCGTCATCCTGGAGTCGATTGGCGTGCCGAGCGCGGGGATCGCCCTCATCCTCGGCGTGGATCGCCCGCTCGACATGCTCCGCACCACCAACAACATCACGGGCGACACGATGGTGGCTTCGGTCATTGCCTCGACTGAGGACGAACTCGAGGCGCCCATCGGGGAGGACGGACGCGTTGTGGCTGCCGATGTGCAGGCCTCTGCCATGCAGGAAGAGGCCGTACAGTAATCCTGTTTCAAACGTGCGGCAGGTCGTGAAGCCGAATTGATCTCCCAAGAATGCGGCGCAGAGAAACAGCCCCGCGGGATCGTCCGACGTGAACCGTTCTCTGGAACCGGGGGAGGGCCTCAGAAGAGGCCACTATATGTCGCAACCACGGCCGAGGAGATCGGTCGCCTCACGAAAACGCCGAGAGGAGTGAGGGCCGGCCTCTCGGCGTGGCAAACGTCGGGATGGATCGCACGATTTTAGGCGTTGGGCGCTGACTCGAACTGAACCACCTGCGCGGCGTCCGCCTCTGCCTGGATGGCCTGCGCCCGTTCCAGGACGCCAGGACCGGAGAAGGCGGCCAGCATGCCCATCAGCATCATCACCATGGCGATGGCGAGAGTGAACCGGCTGGCGACCTCGGTCTGATCGAAGCGACGAGCGTGGTTGTAGGTCCAGACGGAGCGTCGCGCCTGCCGCTCTTTGCGGCTCACCCCCGGGAGCGGCCCGGAGGCTGACGTCTGGCTTTTCTTCAGGGTGCCATGGCCCGGAAGAATGCGGCCTGAGCTTTTGTGTCGAGATCGGTGCGTGAACCAAGTCATAGGTCGTGAAACGGTTGGATGGACGATATCGGAAGAGCGACGAAGGCAGTGAGTTGTGGGGCAATCCGTCCTCTGATACTCACCCACCACGACGAGGAAGCGGGTCGGATTGTCTACAGCCGTCAAACAAACGTTACATGATAGGAAGCTTGCAGCATGCGCATCGCGATGCCCGGTGCGCGGGCGTGCTGCCCCAACTCCGCTGACGCATCCGGTGGATTCGATTGTGCAGGGCCTGTGACGTCTGACGGGCCGGTGGACATGTGCTCCGTGCATGGCTATGTTGCAAAAGCACAGATCTGCTCATCATTTCCTCTTTCATGCACCCAGTTGCCAAAGAACGCATTCAGTCGCTCAACGCTCGTCAACCGGATCCGGAGGGCGATTACGTGCTGTACTGGATGCAACAGTCGCAGCGAGCCGTTCACAACGCAGCGCTCACCCATGCGGCACGCGTTGCCAACGACGCGGGACTGCCTCTGCTGGTGGTGTTCGGTCTGATGGACGATTATCCCGAGGCCAACCTCCGCCACTACACGTTTATGCTGGAAGGGCTCCAGGAGACCCAGCAGCGACTGGCGAAGCAAGGAATCCGCATGGTCGTGCGGCATGGCCCGCCTGCCGAGGTCGCCATTTCGGCTGCCAGACGCGCCGCACAAGTGGTGTGCGACCGGGGGTATCTCCGGCACCAAAAGCGCTGGCGCGAGCGTGTGGCATCGCAGGTGGACTGTCGCGTCGAGCAAGTGGAGGCCGACGTCGTCGTTCCCGCGGAAACGGCCACGGACAAGGCGGAATACGCGGCGCGGACCCTCCGTCCCAAGATTCACGAGCATCTTGATCGGTTTCTGCAGCTTCCCGATCCGGCGTCGGTCGACCACGGCGCCCTCGGTCTTTCCGTTGACGACGGTCTCGATCTTCGCAGCGTGGCGGCCGTCACCGACCGGTTGGAGCTCGACCGAGAGGTCGCCCCTGTGTCCGGCCTCTATCAGGGAGGAACCGGCGAGGCCGAGCGCATTCTGGACGATTTCCTTGCACACCATCTCCGCGGTTATGACAGCAACCGCAATCAGGTCCAGTCCCAAGCCGTCTCCCACATGAGCAAATACCTGCACTTCGGGCAGGTCTCGCCGGTCTGGCTGGCCCAGCGCATCCAGGAGGCGGACGGACCGCAGGAGGACGTAGAGTCCTACATCGAAGAGCTCGTGGTGCGCCGCGAATTGGCCGTCAACCACGTGCACTTCCGTCCCGACACGTACGACGCGTTCGCCTGTCTTCCAGAGTGGGCCCGCGAAACCCTGGCCGAGCATGCCGACGACGAGCGGGAATACGTGTACGGGCGTGACGAACTCGAGGAGGGACGTACGCACGACCCGTACTGGAATGCAGCAATGAAAGAGATGCGGGTTACAGGCTACATGCACAACTACATGCGCATGTATTGGGGTAAAAAAATTCTGGAATGGTCGCCTGATCCCGAGACGGCCTTCGAGCGGACCCTGCATCTGAACAATCGCTATTTCCTCGATGGGCGCGATCCGAACTCGTTCGCCAACGTCCTGTGGATCTTTGGCCTGCACGACCGCGGCTGGAAGGAGCGGCCGGTGTACGGAAAGGTCCGCTACATGAGCCGGGGCGGGCTGGAGCGCAAGGCCGATCCCGATGCGTACGTCGACAAGGTGGATCGGCGGGCCGCGCGCCTTGACGTCTGACTCCCGACTCGTGCCGGAGCAGCGAACGCGAACCCTCATTCTGTCTCCTCGCGGGCATACCCCGCGTCAGGCCTCCCACGCTCCACCGGATTGCTTGTGATATGCCAATGCGTTCTTCGACCCGTGAACTTCTCTACAAAGGCTTGTTCGGCGCCGCCACCCTTTTCTACGTTTGGGGATTGGGCGCTCTCTGGTTTGCCCACGAGTGGAACATTCCGGAGGATACCTTTTTTTTCGTGGGCATTCTCCCTGTCGTCGCTGGCGTCCTTCTGATGGTTGGTGCTCTCCACGTTCGCAACGGCCTCGCTGCTGAGGAGGGAGAGACAAACGGACGACAGGACGATGCATCGCCGGTGTCGTAGAGGGCCCGCGCCAAGGCTCCCTGGTCCTGCATCATCCATGATTTTGGCACCAAAGCAGCCTCGAAACCCCAAGGCGCGTTTGCCCATGTAGAGCCATGGAGAATGACGAAGGTTGCTGAAGTCCTGTTTGGACCCTGAACAGCCGCTAGATCGGATCTGTATGGACGTGCATGTCACGATGGTTGGGGAGCCGACCGCCGCGTACACCAATATGATCAAGCTGCTCCTCTACAGTTTGCGTCAGAATGGAGGCGCGCTTGACCGAGTCCCCGTGACCATCGCAACCAATGCCGCCTCCATGCCGGAGACGGACCGGCGTGCACTACGCCGGCTGGGTCCCGTCACGATCCGGACGATGCCTCGTCAGCACGGGGACCCTTTCGCCGACAAGTTTAATGCGCTGTACGTCGTCGAGAAAGACTACGACGTGCTGATCTACCTGGACTGTGACGTTGTCATCCTGGATGATCTGGCCGGTATGGTTCGGGGCATCGATGCCGATCGCGCGTTTTTTCAGGCACGGAAGATCGGAGAAGCCGGCACCCGCAGTGCTGGGCCCTACGAATCCCTTGTCCGCGAACATGTCGCTTCAGCGGATGAGCCGGTGGCAAAATGGGCCGACGCGCGTTTTCCCACCGGTTATCCGCTGTTCAATGGGGGCGTCATGGTTCTGACGCAAGAGGCGGCCACAGTCATCCGGGAAGAAGCTCCAGAGATTTCCTACTCCTTGTATGCCCGCCGGTCTCGCGAGTCGGTCCACTCCTTGACCGAAATGTTTAACGAAGTATGGTATCGGATTCGAGACCGTTTCTTTCCAAACGTTGGCACAAAAGCGACCTACGAATACTGGATGACCGAGCAAATTGGGGTCGCGTTGAGTGTGCTAAGAAACAACATTGCTTATGATGTACTCGCCCCGCGATTTAACTGGGTTCACGACGATGTCCCCGAGAAAGGTCGATCTCCAGCCATTTACCACTACATGAAGGGCCGCCACGAGATCGATCGGACTCGCTTGTTTACCGGTCCATGGATCGACCAATACCTGAGCAGTGAATCGCCGATGCGACGTGCCCTTGCGCAACTGGCCCGTGACTATGCGGCCGAGCATGTTTCCTCTTGGTAGACAACGACCGGTCCGTTCCCAGCGAGAGACCAGAAAATCAACACTGCATGATGCTTCACCGGCTCTACGAGGCGTATAGAAAAGAAGGAATCGATGCGGTGGGGCGGAAGGTCAAATACGGCTATCGCCAATGGATCAGCAACGCGGTGCGCCCATGGATGCCTACCAGAAAACGGCTGTTGCTTCTGAACGGAGTGGAGATTCCGATGGACGTCTCCCTGATCGACCGGTGGCTTCCCTTTTACAAACCGCCGGTTCCAGTTACACACAACCCCAACTACGAAGGGGACGAAGCTGAGGCAGTTCGTTCCTACTGCAAGCCCGGAGACCGGGTCGTCGTCATCGGTGGGGGGTTGGGCGTGACGACAGTGGTTGCCGCTCAGTCCATAGGGCCGACCGGACGTGTTCACGTGTACGAGCCCACTGACGCAGCCTGCACCATCTTGCAAGCTGCTGTCTGGTGGAACCAGTGCGCGGACAGGGTCACGGTTACCAATGCTGCTGTAGGCACACAGCGCACATCCTGCTTCACGCACGGAACCGTCGCGTCGGCACCATCCGTGGAGTGTGCCGCCCTCCCAGATGCCGACGTGCTTGAAATGGACTGTGAGGGAGAAGAGGAGGCCATTCTCTCAGAGATGAAGATGAAGCCGAGGGTGGTGCTTGTCGAGACCCACGACAACCACGACCGGATCGTGCAAATCCTTCGAAACCGAGGATACCGGATTGATCGGGTGAAAGAGGGCCCGCCCGCCGAAAAGATGACGCGGACGCACGTCGCGGCTGTGCAGATGTCCTGACCTCAGGCAAGCGCCGCCAAGCAGGCCCTGTGTACCGTCGAACATGGGTCCGGTCTCAGCAGCGTCGCGGGGGAACAGCGAAAATAGCGGACCGTTTCGCGAGAGGCTTGTAAAATCGGACGGATGTTCGGTCCTTGCTCGTTGCATCTCTGCCTTCAGCCCTTGCGTCAACATGGCCGCTCGCTCTCGAGACCTGTCGCCGCGCACGCAGTCTGCCGACACCTGGTGGGCGCGTCTGTCGCCTCCGAAGCGTCATGCGGCGTGTTTGGGGGTTCTGCTGCTCGTGGTGGCCGCGTTTTACGCGCCTGTGCTGTTGGAGGGCAAAACCATCCACGGTGGAGACGTGGTGAGTTGGCGCGCCAACGCCGAGGCGCTGATTGAGCACCAGGAGCAAACAGGCGAGCGCGCGCTCTGGGCGCCCAACGTGTTCAGTGGCATGCCGGCGTTCCTGATCAACTACGGGATCGTCGTTCCGCAGCTCGACACCCTTGTGAACGACCTGCGCGGGGCCCTCTGGCCGATCGAGCACGTCTTCCTGCTCATGGCGGGTGTGTACTTTCTGGTGGTGTACCTCCGCCGCGACTCGCTGGCAGGCCTGCTGGCGGCCGTCGGGTTCGGGTTCACCACGTACATGCCCATCATTCTCGGTGCCGGGCACCAGACGAAGTTCGTCGCCCTGTCGTTTGCGCCGTTCGTCGTGCTGGCGTTCGCGTATACCCTGCGCAATCCGTCTTTGCTCGGGGGACTTTTGTTTGCTGGCGCCTTGTCGCTGGAGCTGCGCGCCAAGCATCCGCAAATCACGTATTACGTGATGATGGTGCTGTTCGTGTGGTGGATTGTCGAGCTCGTGGGAGCCGTGCGCGACGGCGAAACAGTCCCACTGGCGAAGTCGACAGGGTGGCTGGCCGGCGGCACCGTTCTCGGCTTGCTCATGGTGGCGCAGCCGTACCTGGCCACGTATCAGTACAAGCAGTTCTCGACGCGAGCCGCCGAGGTGGCCACGGCCGGTGCCGATGGCGGGGGCGCCATGGCATGGGACTACGCGATGCGGTGGAGTCAGGGTGTCGCGGAGATCGTAACGCTCATGATCTCGGATGCTTTCGGCGGCGGACAGAATTATTGGGGACCAAAGCCGTTCACCGAAGGACCGCACTACGTGGGGGGCGTGATTGTCGCCCTCGCGGGACTGGCCCTGTGGAAGATCCGGTCGCGCGTGGTGTGGGGCTTGGGCGCAGCCGCCGGCATGACGATGCTGTTCGCGTTTGGCCGCCATGCCGCGTGGATCAACCGGCCAATGTTCGAGCTCTTTCCGTTTTTCGACGCCTTCCGCGCGCCGGAAACGTGGCTGAGCATCACGGCCCTGGCGTTGGCCGTCCTTGCCGGGTTTGGCCTCGACTACGCCCTGCGCCGCAAACCGGCCCGCGGCCGACGCAAAAACCAGCCGGATCCCCGGCAGCGTTCGATTCTGATTGCGTTCGGAGTCGTGTTTGGACTTGTCGCGCTCCTCTGGCTCGTGCGCGACACGGCCTTCAGCTTCGAGAAGCCGAACGAAGAACAGCAGATCGTACAGGCAATCCAACGGCAAAATCCGAATCTGTCGGCTCAAAACCAGCGCGTCCAGCAGGCCGTGCGCCAGGAGGTCCAGCGACGCAAGGAAGCGCGCCGTGCCGACTTTACCACCGACGCCCAGCGCACGCTCTTCTTCCTCCTCGCGGCCGGTGGGGCGCTCGTGCTCTATCGCCGAGAGACCATTCAGCCGTGGGTGGCCGGGTTCATCGTGGTCGGTTTGGTAACCGTAGACCTGTGGGGAGTCGACAAGCGGTACCTTGGCAGCGATCGATACTCGTCAGGACAGGACGCAGAGGAGGAGATCCCGACCTACGCGTTCGATCAGTTCATCAAGCAGCAGCGCGAGGCAGCCGGAGGCCCGGGTCACTTCCGCGTGCTCTCGCTGGCGGAAGGGAACCCGACCAACACCGCGCGTCCGTCGTACCACTACCAGCAGATTGGTGGATACCATGGCGCCAAACTGCATCGATATCAGGACTATCTCGATCACATTCTGCAGATCAGCAGAGGCGGCCCGCCGAACGAGAATGCGCTGGACCTGATGAACACGCGGTACATTGTGGCCCGACAGCAACTTCCGGGAACGGAGGTCGTGCACCGCAGTCAGCAGTCCGGCGTGCTCGTTCTGGAGAACCCGGACGCGGTCCCCCGGGCGTTCTTCGTCGGGAACACCGACGTCGTGGAGGAACCGCAGGAAACCTGGCAACGGCTGCGAAGCCCCGACTTCGATCCGCGCACGACCGCGCTGCTGCCCGAGCCCCTCGATCCGCCGGTGACGCCGATCGACAGTGCGAGCACCGCAACGGTCGATCTCAAGCAGTACACGCCGGCCGAGATTGTGTGGACGGTGCAGACCGACGCGCCCCGCCTCCTCGTAGCGAGCGAGGTGTACTATCCGGCCGGCTGGAGCGCCTACCTCGATGGCGAAGAAGTGCCCATCCACCGTGTGAACTATTTGCTCCGCGGCGTGCATATCCCGGAAGGCGAGCACCGGCTCGTGATGCGCTTCGAGCCGACCGCGGATCGGGTCGGGACGTGGATTGCCGGGGTGGCCACGGTCCTCGACTACGGGGGCATTTTGTGGCTGGCCGGAGTTCCCTACATCCGTCGCCGCCTCCAGAACGGGGATCCCCCCCGTGAAGATGAAGATCAGGGCGACGCGGCCAACGGCTGAACCGGCGCCTGGGAAGCCTTCGGCCGCGTTGGCTCGGTGAACCGCTCGCGGTGCTCCATGCGCAGACTTCCGACAACGAACCAGCAGCGTGCGACGCGTTCTTCTGATTGCTTACTACGTACCGCCCGCGGGCGGCCCGGCCGTCCAGCGAATCCTGCAGTTTATCGAGCACCTTCCGGAGGCGGGATGGGCGGTGGAGGTGCTCACGGTCAACGCGGGCACGTATCCCAACCGCGACCCGTCCCTGCTGCAGGCCGTCCCAGACACGGTTCGCGTCCACCGGACGGCTGCCTTCGATCCTCTGGCCCTCTACGCCCGGCTGAAGGGCGACGGCGACGGCGTGCCGGCCGGCTCTCTGGGGGAAGACCCGGCGTCGTGGCTCGAGCAGATCGCCCGCTGGATCCGCGCCAACGTCTTTATTCCCGACGCGCGGGTCGGATGGTGGCCGTTCGCCGTGTACCGCGGCAAGCAGCTGCTCGGCGGCGGCCGTTTCGACGCCATCGTGACGAGCGGAGCGCCGCACTCGGTGCACCTGGTCGGTCGTTCGTTGCATCGGTTGAAAGGAATCCCCTGGATTGCGGATCTCCATGATCCGTGGACCGACATTAGCTACTACGACGAGTTTCCGCACACCCGGTGGGCCGAGCGGCTGGACGCGGCCTTCGAGCGATCGGTGTTGGCAGAGGCCAGCGCCGTCACCACCGTGAGTCCGTCGTGGGCCGACCTCTTTGCCCGGAAGGCCGAAAACCGCTATGCCGTCGTCGAGAACGGGTTCGACACCGCGGCCTTCCAGCACGTCGATCCGCCGCCAAGCGGCGACTTTGTGATTGCTCACGTGGGGAAGCTGTACGCCAGCCGCAACCCGGTGGCCGTGTGGGAGGCCCTCGCCGCGCTCCAGAGGGACGGACGCATCCCTCGTCTGCGCGTGCACCTCACAGGCACCGTCGACCCGGCAGTCCGGCGGTCCATCCGGGATCATGGGCTGTCGTCCATTGTCGACATCGACGACTTCGTGCCGCATCACGAGGCCATCCGCCGCATGGCCCGGAGTACGCTGCTCCTGCTGGTCATCGAGCCCTTCGCGCAGGCGGACGGCATGATTACGAGCAAACTCTACGAGTATCTGGCCAGCGGACGCCCCGTCCTGGGCGTTGGCCCTGCAAATGGAGATGCCAACGCGCTGCTGCAGGAGCACGACGCCGGCGAGGTCGTAGCATGGAACGACAGCGCCCGTGCCGCCGATTGCCTCGCTGCACACTACGAAGCGTGGGAGGCCGGCCATCCCCAATCGGGAGCGGCGTGGGAGGACATCCAGCAGCACAATCGCGTGCATCAGGCCGAGCGCCTGGCTCACGAACTCGATGTCGCCCTCGACACGCACTGACTTGCTTTTTCATGGCGACGCTGCCGAACACACTCATTATTGGAGCCGCCAAGTCTGGCACCACCTCGCTGTACGATTACCTTCGTCAGCACCCGGATGTCTTCATGAGCCCGGTGAAGGAGCCCCGCTTCTTCGCCTACGCGGAAAATCCTCCGGCCGGGGTCGGTCCCGGCGATGCGGCCTCGAACGAAGCCGCCGGAGCCGTCTACACGCTGGCCGACTACCAGAAACTGTTTGCGGGAGCAACAACCGAGACAATTGTTGGCGAGGCCTCGCCAGTATACCTGTACGATGCCGATGCGCCCCGCCTCATCCGGCAGCACTGTCCCAATGCGCACCTGATCGCAATCTTGCGGAACCCGGTCGAACGGGCCTACTCGCATTTTCTGCATCTGGTGCGGAGCGGCCGAGAGCCGCTTCGGGACTTTGAGGCTGCACTCGACGCCGAAGAAGAGCGCGTCGAAAAAGGATGGGAGTGGTCGTGGCACTACCGCCGCATGGGCTACTACGGCCTGCAGTTGCAGCGCTACCTGCGCACGATGGACCCGGAGCAATTACACGTGTACCGGTTCAAGCACCTAAAGGCAGATCCGGTTCAGTTTGCCCAGACCGTCTACCGCGACCTCGGCATCGACGACGCGTTCACCCCTGACACAAGCCTCCGCCGCCGCACGACGGGCTTTCCGAAACTTGAATGGCTGCAGTCGTTCATCCACAATTCGGATCATCCCATCCGGCAGATGTCGCGATACGTCGTGCCAGAATCGGTCCGCGACCGGGTGCTGACGACCGTCAAGAATGCAAACCTGGAGAAGCCGCCCATGCCAGAGGCTGCACGTATGCGCCTCCGGAACGCCTATCGGAAGGACGTGCAGCGGTTGGAGGCGATGTTGGACCGCAATTTCTCGGACTGGCTCACGACTGCGTAGCCCATGGCTCCGACGCACATCTCGACATCCACGGGGCACTGGCCCACGTTCCTCGTCATCGGGGCGATGAAGGCCGGGACGACCGCGCTCTACACAGCCTTCGACCAGCACCCGGAGGTGTTCATGAGCCCGGTAAAAGAGCCCAACTTCTTTGCCTTTGCCGACACCCCACCGGATTTCCAGGCGCCCATCGATCAGCGACCGGACGGGGTCAACCACACCTCCATCACCGATGCAGACGCCTACCGCGCTCTGTTTGCCGGCGCGGCGCGCCACGCCGAGCGGGGGGAAGCCTCCCACTGGTATCTGTATCATCCGGATGCACCGGCCACCATCCAGCACAACCTGCCGGATGTGAAGCTCATCGCCATGCTCCGAAATCCCGTAGAGCGGGCCTATTCCGAGTTTCTGCACTTCGTCCGCGACGGCGACGAGCCGATCCCCGACTTCGAAGCGGCCCTCGACGCCGAGCCGGAGCGCATCAAGAAGAACTGGGCGCTGGGGCGGTACGTCGACCGCGGGCGCTACGACGAGCAGATCGAACGCTACCTCGACCGGTTTCCGCGCGAGCAACTCCGCGTCGTTCTGTTCGACGACTTTGTGGATCACCCCGATGCGGTTCGCCGGGACCTGTTCCGGTTTCTCGATGTGGATCCGTCCTTTGAGCCGGAGGCGCGCCGCGTCAACGCCTCGGGTGTGCCCCGCTCCCGCTGGCTGCACGCGGCACTGACAGCGGCAAAACCGGTACGCGATGCCGTCGTCCCGATGCTTCCGGATGCGTTCGTCGACTGGGTGAACGACGTCAAGAATCGCAACCTGGAAAAGCCACCGATGGACACAGCCGTGCGTACGCGCCTCATCGATACGTTCCGCCCGCACATACGACGCCTCGAATCCCTCCTCGACCGGGACCTGTCGCACTGGCTAAATCCCTGATCCGCCAGCTCACCAGGGAGGAGACCCGCGATATCACGAACTGCACCTCGACGCTTGACGTTGAACGTTCTTGCTTGGCCGGCTTTCGAAAACAAAACCGGCAATCCGTATACGCGTCTGCTCTACGAAGCCATGGAGGCGGAGACCGACGTACGGGTTGACGGCATCACCCTGCCGCGTGCACTCACGGGCACCTACGACCTCTGGCACGTGCACTGGCCCGACGATTTCCTGAGCTACCCGTCGGCGGCGAAGGCGTGGATCTACGTGGCGGCGGAACTCCTGCTGTTTTGGGCGGCGCGACTCCGCGGTGCCCGGCTGGTGTGGACCGTGCACGACCTGGGACCGCACGAGTCCCGGCACCCTCGCTTGGAGGCGCTCTTCTGGCGGGCCTTCATTCCGATGGTCGATGGCATCGTGAGCCTCAGCGAGGCGGCCCGCGAGGCGGCTCAGCGTCAGTTTCCGACGCTGCGAGACGTTCCAAGTGCAGTCGTGCCGCACGGCCACTACCGGATGGCCTATCCGGACGCCGTTCCATCGGTCGAAGCACGGGCGGAACTGGACCTTCCTGAACAGGCACGGGTCGCCACGTTCATCGGGCGCATTCGCCCCTATAAGAACGTGCCCCGTCTCGTCGACACATTTCGGCAGTGGGACGACGCCGACGCGCGACTGATCGTCACCGGAAATCCGACCTCGGAGGCCCTCCGGGAGCGAATTCTGCACCGGGCGGACGGCGATTCCCGCATCCGGACGGACCTGCGGTTCATCGAGGAGCGAGAGATGCCCGTTGTGCTGGGCGCCGCCGACCTCGTCGTGCTGCCGTACGACGACATCATGCACTCGGGCACCGCGCTGCTTGCGCTGTCGTTCGACCGTCCGGTCCTCGTGCCCGATCATGGAGCAATGAGCGAACTGCAAGCCCAGATCGGTCCGGACTGGGTGCGAACGTATGAAGGAGAGCTCACCCCCGATGTGTTGGCCAAGGCCCTGACGTGGGCCGAGACGCCGGAGCGTCCCGATCGAGCTCCGCTCGGGAATTTGGAGTGGGAGCGCCTCGCCCGGCAGACCGCCGAGTTGTATCACCGCGTCCGGAGGGCTCGTCATGACTAATCCTCCACCTCGATATCCGGTCTTCGTAGTAGGCATGCCCCGGTCTGGCACTACGCTACTCAGCAGCATGCTTGGTGCGCATTCCGACCTGGTCATGGCTCCAGAAACCCACTACTTCACGCGATGCTGGACGGGGGAACCGCTGTCCGGCGCTGCTGACGCGAAGCGGATGCTGGACCGTCTCCTTCAGCAACCAGGGATCGCAGACATGGAGTTGTCGGACGAGGAGCGGGCGACGATACGAGCCCAGGCAGAGATGCCAGAGCCGACGCACGCGAGCGTCCTGCGCACGGTGATCGAGACGTTCGCGGCACGGACGAGCGCCCGGGCGTGGGGCGAAAAAACCCCTGATCACCTACGGTACGTTCCGGAGATGGCGCGCCAGTTTCCGAAAGCCGTGTTCCTGGCAATCGTGCGCGATCCTCGCGACGTCTGCCTGTCGCTCCAATCCGTGCCCTGGAACCGCGACACCCTTCTGGAGCAGGCGTGGACGTGGCGTTCGTACGTCGACCGAATGGAGGATTATCGCGCCGACTACCCGGATCGGTTTTTTGACCTCCGCTACGAGGACCTCATCACCCATCCGGCGCGAGAACTCCGCGCGGTGTGCGACTTCCTGGCGATGCCCTTCGAGCCGGGCATGCTGGCGTTCCATCGGCAGGAGGGCCGTTCGTTCGACGCCGATCGCGAGCCTTGGAAGGAAAAAAGCGCACAGGCGGTGGATCCGACCAACCGTCAGAAATGGCGCACGCAGATGCCGGAGGCAGAGCGCGTGATTGTCGAGCGGATTGTCGGGAATCGCCTCGATACGTACGACTACACTTCCTCGACGGTGCGGTGGCGCCCATCACTCGTCGCCCGCGTTTTCGCTCATCTTGTTCGCGCGGCCGTACAGGGGGTCCGGCGATCTTTCCGGAAACGGACCCGTCGAAGGAAGGCGGACAGCGCCGCGCCGGTATGGATGGACAGCCGTTGAATAACTCCAACAGCGACAAAGGAAATTTAGGCCTCGACGGATTTGCAGCCCGGCTCACTCCAGATAGCCGTGGGCGCGGAGGTTCGGCCTGATTGTTGACAGAAGACTCTTTTGCGGGTCCGTCAACTGTTCCCGCCATCCTTCATGTGGCGGGCGGATTTTGGAGACTACAGCATCATACTCGGAGTGCAGAAACCGCTCCGGGGCAACACCCACGGCCTGAAACAGCTCGCGCAGCGTCGCACGGGGCGTGCGGGTCAGTTGCTCGTAGTGCAGCGTGTAAACGGCATCCTGCGGTAGCAGGTCGGCGTCTCGGTCGATCGTGTCTAGAAATGTATTCCACATCCAGGCTGCCTGGACGGTGGGCGGTTCCGTCTGAATGTCGTGCCACCCGGGGGGACGTGCTCCCCACCAGTGGTGGAGCGTCCCGTACATTTTGCGGCGCATCTTGAGGATGGAAGCCGCGACCGCCCGCCCGTCCCGAACCAGGTGAATGAATTTCACGTCCGGGAAGATGGCCTGAAAGAACGGCATTCGCAAAGCGTTCCGCGGGGTTTTAGTGACGAACCGCGGCCGCCGGTGGTAACGCAGGTGCCAGCGGACCACGTCGCGCAGGACGGACTTGGCCCCGGACGAAGCCGCCTCGGAGCCGCAGGCATGGTGGGTACGGTCAGGGCAGAACCGGTTCCAGATGGAATGCCCTTCATGGGTAGGGAGAGCTTCCTTTGCCTGCACCGATCCATCATAAGGACCTCCGAGGAACCGGGGACGAACGAACGGCGGGAGATGATGCAGTGCCTCGTCGGCCATGTGAGCGAGATGAGGAGGGACCGATCGAAACCACGACTTGCCGCAGATCCAGTTCGTCAAGGGGGTGACCCACGCGAAATCAGGGTGCAGCCGCATGAGATTGTGCAGCAACCCCGTCCCGGATCGGGGACACCCAATGATGAAAACCGGACGATCAATCGATGGCATCGTCTGAGAAGACGAAAGCAGAAAGGAGTAGGAGAAAGCGGGTAACCTCTTACGATGATTCCGCCACCTCAATGCCGACCCGACGAAGCAGCGGAGTGAGGACCGTCCAGTCGTCTCGCGTAAAGCCGAGAAGAAAAAGCGTGCCCCCGTAAAGAAGCACCGTCAACGGGATGCTGATGATCCAGTACCACGTCCACGGAGAGAGGAGAAGAACCGTCCCCCAGCCGCCCAATCCAGCAACGGCACCGGCGGCAAACGGCTTGACATACGCGAGGCCGAAGGGATGCATGCCAAGCAGATAGCGCACCTGGATCACTTTCATGGTGTTCACAAGAATGATAGACAGTCCGGTCGCAAGCGCGGCGCCGACCGGTCCGTACTCCATAATGAACCAGACGTTGAGTCCCACATTCAGCAATGCTAGGACAATGTTGTTGGCAAACAAAAGGTTTTCATGGTCCGACATCTGAAGCATCAGTCCAGAGGCCCCAACACTTCCATTGAAGAATGTGGCAATGGCAAGAAGGACAAGAATCGTGGACCCCTCCCCAAATCCTTCTCCGAAGAGCCCCATGATCGGACTCGGGAACAGGAGAAGAACCAGCGTGAGAGGAAGCGACAGGGTGACGACCCAGCGCGTCGTCGTCTTGAATAACCGATGCAGTTGATCGCGATGGTCTCGATGGTACAGGTCGCTGATGATCGGCGTGAAGGTGGCGTTCACCGCCGTCAGCACGAATTGCACCTGGGTTGCCACGATCGCAGCTGCGTGGTACACCCCGACGTCTTCGGACGTGGCCAGGATGCCGAGCATGATCCGGTCGGCCTGGCTGAAAAGCACGGTCGACAAGTTGGCTCCAAGGACGGGGAGCGAGAACCAAAGCAAGGAGCGCGTCTGGAAGTGTGCGGTCACGGGGCCGTGGAGCGCAGGCAGCAGTTGCACCAGCATCCATAGACCCAGACCAGCACTGGCGGCGGTCGAGACGACGAAAGCCGTGGTTGCCCCTTCAAGGCGGAATCCCGCGAGAAAGGCCCCTCCGACAACAACTAGGTTAAAGGCGGGAAGGCTCACGACGTTGATCGTCACGTCCGCCTTCATGTTCTGCAGGGCCCGCGCTCCCCGCGATGAAATATAGACGAGGACATAGAAGGGAAGAGCGATCGCAAATGCCTGGAGCACCGGTGCCAGATCCGCGTCCGAAAACACCCGTGTCGCCAGTATGCCGCTGCCCAGGTAGATTCCCAGGCCGAGCACAGCGCCTGCACCGACGGCCAGCGAAAGGCTCGCAATGACGGTCCCCTTGAGACGCGGGATGTCGTCTTTGCCGAAGGCCTCCGATCCAAACCGCACAATGCCGCCCTGAAGCCCCAGTGCACTGATCTCGCGTCCGAACCGCAGGACGGTCATGCCCAGGTTGTACAGCCCGTAAGCGGCCTTCCCGAGAACCCGACTGAGCAGGATCTGAAGTGCAAAGCTGAATGCTTTCCCGATGATGGTCCCGACGAAGACGATCCCGCTTCCCCGGGCCACACGGCGAGTCAACTCATCGGTATCCAAGTGCTGAGGCAGGGCAAAGAAGGGAGAAACGGCGAAGAAACAGGGGCCTCGTGTTGCGGCCCGGATCGTGCGCGAAAGCATCCTTCGCAATACTATGCGCGAAGGCATCCATCGCGATACTAACAGACACCCGGTCGAAAGATCAACGATTCAATAGATCCGCAGGGGCGTTTTGCAGATGAGTTCGCACGAAAGGGATAAGAAGGCGAGAGGGCAAGGTCTTGTACCGGCCAACCCACCAACGCGTCGGAGGATCTCTGAAACGACGCAGGGGCGGGTGCGTGGAACGGTTGCAGTGTACTTCTTTCTTGAAAAGCTTCACCCGTG